>JAODMR010000153.1 GCA_025465475.1 Micrococcaceae bacterium | reverse complement strand
GCCATGTTGGAGCCGAAAAGAAAGCGATACCGGTTCCGGGCCAGCAGGAGCATCAGCCGGCGCATCCGGTCGTCAGCCCGCAAACCAAACTGTTGCAGCGGCATGTCGTAATAGACCACCGGACCCGTGGCCGCTGCCACCTCCGGGTCGAGGAAGGCCTCCTGGACCTGCTCCACCCAGTCCGGCGCCAGTACGGAGTCGGCGTCGATCCTGCCCAGGATGTCCCCGGTGGCGCTGTCAAAGCCAACGTTGCGGGTGGGGACCAAGCCCAACTGCGCTGATTGGCGTTGCAGGATCAGGGAAGCTGACGGGTGTTGCTGCTGGAGCTGGCGAACCACGTCGACCGTGCCATCCGTGGAGTCGTTGTCCACGACGATGATTTCCTTGGCCGGAACGCTTTGCTGCAGGGCGGCCAGAACGCAGGCGCGAAGAACTGCTTCCTCGTTGCGGGCGGGAATGATGATGGAAACAGAGGGCATCCACGTCCGAACCGGCGGCGTTGCCGGGAAGGACGGCCGTTCCTGCTGGGGAGTTGCCATCAGGAGCAATGTACACTCCCGCGCCCAAACGCCGGAAGGGACCCCCTTGCGGGAGCCCCTTCCGGATGTCAGCCGATGTTACTTGTCAGTCGGCTTGAGCTTCTCATCGGAAGCGGCGGCGATGTTGTGCATCGCCGTCTTGGCGTCGGTGGCTGCTGTGCCAGTTCCGTTGGCACTTTCTGTCGTTCCGCCGTCGTCGTTCCCGAGGGGACCGGCCACGTGCTGGGCTGATTCACCGCCATCAGCGGCAGAATCGTCGATGGCAGAAGCGGTCGCCGGTGCGGCTGCCGGAGCTGGTTCCGGAGTCGTCGCAACGGGAGTGGGAGTGGGAGTGTTGGCGCTGCCCGACGCCACCGGCGCCGGCGACTTCCAGGGGTCCTCCACCGGCTGGGAAGCCTTCCAGGCAGCGACTCCCGCTGCACCAGCGGCGGCAATCACACCGAAAATCAGCCAACCCTTGCCGCCACGGCGCTGTTCACGCCGGGCTTGTTCCGCTGCCTGCTTGGCTGCCTCTGCCGCGGCCTTTTGTGCCTTGGCAATGGCCTTCTTGTTGCCGGTCAACCTGGCAACGATCAGTTCCACCTGCTCGGGGCTTTGCGCGCTGTCCAGGGCCTTGCTCACGGCTTCCGCTGCCGCACCGAACTTGTCGGACAGGGCGGGCAGGTACAAACCGACGACCTTCTCCTTGGCGGTGGCCAGGGCAGGCGTGGCCTTGTCCAGACGTCCCTGGATCTTTGGTGCGGCACCATCGATCACCTCGGCGATTCGCGGCGCCAGCTTATCCAGGCTTTCCTGGATTTTCGGCGTGACAGTTGCGACGCCTTCGGCCGTTGCATGGGCTGCCTTGCGCAGGCTTTCCTGCACCTTTGGGGATGCAGTCTCGAGTCCCTTCTCGAGCTTGGGGACGGCCCAGCCCAGCGCGGTTTCCACGCGCGGGCCGGCCCATACCTGAGCCGTTTCGACATGCGGGGCTACCCACACGCGGGCCGTCTCTACCCGAGGAGTTGCCCATTCGCGGGCAGTCTTAACGCCGCTGGTGAGCGCTTCCTCCAGGTTGTGGCTGGTGCGGTCTGCTTTCTTCACAACGTCCTCCCGGATTTGTTTGGCAAGTCTTTCCATAGCCTACGTGCATTGATTGCTTCCGGCTATTCCCTTGAACGACGGGCGCGGAGGATCCGTGCCGCCCCTTTCCGTGGCGGACAACCGGCTTCGGACGGTTCACTTTCCGCGCAATGACGGGTAATTCCAGGATACTGTCAGCCCCCGCGTGGAAGAATGGCCGCATGAATGCTATTCCTACAGCCAAAGCAACCATCCACACCAACCAGGGCGACATCGTCGTGAACCTCTTCGGTAACCACGCGCCCAAGACTGTCAAGAACTTCGTTGGCCTGGCCACCGGTGAGACGACATGGACCCACCCGGCGACCGGCGAAAAGACCAACGCGCCGCTTTATGACGGCACCATCTTCCACCGCATCATCAAAGACTTCATGGTTCAGGCCGGTGACCCGCTTGGCCGCGGCGTGGGCGGACCGGGTTACCAGTTCGACGACGAGATCCACCCGGAGCTGAGCTTCAATGAGCCCTACAAGCTGGCCATGGCGAATGCCGGCATTCAGGGTGGACGCGGTACCAATGGGTCCCAGTTCTTCATCACGACGGTCCCGACCACCTGGCTGCAGGGCAAGCACAGCATCTTCGGCGAAGTGGCTGACGATGAGTCCAAGGCAGTTGTTGACGCCATCGAGGGTGTCGCCACCGGCCCCGGGGACAAGCCACGCCAGGACGTCGTCATCAACAGCATCACCGTCGAACAGCTCTAACCCAGCACCCACCGCCCACCTTCTATACGGCAGCGAGTACATCTGCACATGAGCTATGGATCCACGATGCCGGATGCCGGTACCCAGGTTCCTGTTTGCCCCCGTCATCCGGACCGGATCTCCTATGTGCGCTGCCAAAGGTGCGGCCGGCCTGCCTGCAGCGATTGCCAGCGGCCAGCTGCGGTTGGCGTGCAGTGTGTCGATTGTGTTGCCGAGGCTTCCCGCTCCGCCCCCACCTACCGTTCCGGCTACGGCGGCACGGTGCGGGCGGGCGGCAAACCGGTCGTCACCCTGACCCTGATCGTGATGTGCGCTCTGGCTTTCCTGCTGCAGTTTCTGCCGGGATTGTCGGTGGAGACGACCCTTTGGTATGCCCCTGTGTATACCGAATTCCAGCCCTGGCGTATGCTCACCGCGGCGTTCCTGCACTCGCAGAACTTCCTTCCCCACATCCTGTTCAACATGTATGCCCTGTGGATCCTGGGCAATGCACTTGAACCGGTCTTGGGCCGGGCACGATTCCTTGCGCTCTACCTCATTTCGGCGTTTGGCGGCTCGGTAGGGGTCCTCCTGCTTTCCCCCTTGGGCGTTCCCGTTGTGGGTGCTTCTGGAGCCATATTCGGGTTGTTCGGGGCTCTCTTCGTCGTTCAACGCCAGCGGGGCGGGGACGTTCGCCAGATCGTGGTGTTGATAGCAATCAACGCCGCCCTGGGCTTTTTCGTGGCTGGCATCGCGTGGCAGGCCCACCTGGGCGGATTGCTGGCCGGGGGGCTGGCCGCCGTTGTTCTGGCATACGTACCTGCGCGTGCCCGTCGGGGGCTATACCAGTGGGGTGGTTTGGCCGTCGTGGTGCTGCTGTTGGTCGTCTTGACCGTTGTACGGGCGGCAGCCATCCACGCCGAGGCGGTGCAGTACGTGCTGTGAGTTGTGGAGCCGACTGCCACGTAACCGCCCGCGTCCTTCTGGACGCGGGCGGTTTTTTTGTCTTTTCCCGCTGTTGTCCACAGCGTCGTCCACACGTGGGCATAACTTACACGCATGTTCTTCGAATTCGAAGCTCGTTGTGGGAACAGAGCCTTATCCACATGGTTGTGCACATTGGGGACAACTTACACACATGTAACTCCACAGGTGTGGACAGTGCCAGCGGCGCTCTTTCATCCAATATCGGCATCCCGCCCCGCAAAGTTGTCCACTCCTGTGGATAAACCTGTCAACAACCTGTGAGGCTAGCATTGGCATCCGACAAGCCACAGCGTTATCCACTTATCCCCAAACTGCGGACGCGTTCTCCACAGGTTTTTGGGGATAAGTTTGGGCCCTACTCCCCGGTAGCTTTGCTGGCTACACTGAGGGCAACGGGCGGTACCTGCGTGAGAACTGGAGGGATCGGAATGACAGAACACCGGGAACATAGCAGCGGCAACGATTCAGCAGAGGAAGGGGCAAGGGGCGAATACGTGCATGGGGGTTCGGCGTCAAGCGATTCGTCGGATTCGTCCGCCAGTGAGGGTCAGTACGTCCAGGGGGACTACGGCACGGCTGGGAACGTCGAAGGCGTTGACCCGCTGACGGATGAGCACGAAATCGAATCCGAAGGCCAGCCCGGACAGTATCCGGAAGGCGACTTCGGCTCTGCCGGTTCATCAAAGGCCCTCGACGAGGACGACGAGCAGGCAGGACAGTACGACGACGGCGACTATGGTGCCGCAGGAACGGTCAGTCACGACAAATAGCCCCTCCCGGGGTTTTCCTTGCGCCACGTGTTCTTCTGACCGGAGGAGCTCAACGGACGCGGGGTGGACCGGATGCGGCGGGCGGGGACGCAGCGGGCGGGGATCGGACGCGGCGGACGGACCGGATGCGGTGCGTGAAACTGGACGCAGCAAGCCTTCAGTGTGCGGGCTGGATGTAGCGGGGTGTCTGGGGCGGGTTCGTCGACCACTGAGCCGGGTTAGCTGACGCATGGTCCGCACCAGAACCTTTGGTCCACCAGACGTGAGGCGTGCTGCACCACTTTGAGCCGCCACCCCGGTGATACTCCCACGACATGGCGTTAGCTGGGACTCTGAGCCCGGCAAAGTGGTGCACATCCATACCGGCCTAGAGGTGAACGCCCGTGTATCCGGTGGAGCCTTTGGCACAGGAAACCGCGACAAACCCAAAAGCTCCCACAACAGACAGTTGCTGGACGGGCCACCGGCATTTGTGGCCCGTAGGGGTAGCGGGCTTGGCCGCACGGACGGGCGACCGCATTGGGGCCCGTCCAGGTGGCCGGCATGGCCGCACGGGTCACCCGGCGTTGCGTGCTGCACCACTTTGGGCCGCAGACACCATTAAACCCAGCGATATACCGTCAATTGCGGCTATGTCTTCGGCAAAGTGGTGCAGGTTGATACGGCGGGCCGACAACGAGGGGCGCAGAAGCAATGGGCAGGCGCAGAAAGAAGCAAAGCGGCCGGGCAGAGCGCGAAGGCAGAAGCAGGCCCGTGTAAGCACAAGCAGGCCCGTGTAAGCACAAGCAGGCCTGTGTAAGCAGAAGCAGGCCCGTGTAAGCAAAAGCAGGCCAGGGTCAGTGAACTGGCTAGGACCGCCACTGCGTGGTCATGAGGAACCCTGCAATGGCAATGCCGAAACCGACGGCGATGTTCCAGTTGCCGATGTTGGGGATGGGCCACATGCCGTTGGTGAGGTAAAAGACGATGATCCACAGCAGCCCCAACACCATGAGGCCGACCATCACGGGCTTGAACCAGACGGCATTGGGCTTGTAGGCCTTCGCGGCCGGTTGGGCCGGAACGCTGCGGGACTCGCGGCGGCGGGGTTTCGACTCGGGCACAGGAACTCCTTGTCCGGGCACGGCGCCAGGCCGGGCCGCTTGCTGTAGCGGTTGGATGCAGGCTGCTGGAATCCCGTAAAAGGGTCCGGCAACGGTGGCTCTGGGTGCCATTCTAACCGGTTCTGCCCAACCGGGATCGGGACCATCGGACGGCCAGGCGATAGAATCAGGAGTCCGCAGCTTCTGCGGGCCGCTGCACAACCTCAACGATTGGTTCTGATTCCCAGCCATGACAACACGCATCCTGGTCATCGACAACTATGACAGCTTTGTGTACACCCTCGTCGGGTACCTCCAGCAACTCGGGGCCGAGACCACTGTCGTCCGCAACGACGACGTCACCCTGGAGGAGGCGATTGCCCTGGCGGAGCCACGCGACGGGGTCCTCATATCTCCCGGGCCGGGTAACCCTGCCGAGGCCGGCGTGTGCATTGACCTCATCAAATGGTGCGGCGACAACGGCAAGCCGATGCTCGGCGTCTGCCTGGGGCACCAGGCGCTGGCCGAAGCCTACGGCGGAACCGTCACCCACGCCCCTGAGCTGATGCACGGAAAGACTTCCGACGTTCTGCATGAAGGCGCGAACGTCTTCGCCGGCCTGCGGAGCCCCTTCACTGCCACGCGCTACCACTCCCTGGCCGCAGTCAGCGAGTCGATCCCGGCCGAGCTGGAAGTCACCGCCCGTACCGAGAGCGGCATCATCATGGGGCTCGCCCACCGCACTGCCCCGCTGTACGGCGTGCAGTTCCATCCGGAATCAGTGCTGACGGAGGGCGGCTACCAGATGCTTGGCAACTGGCTGGAGTCGCTGGGCCTGGCCGGTGCCGCGGAAATGGCATCAACCCTGAGTCCGCTCATCAGTAAGTAACGGCAGGTCGCACCGCAGGCCCCTACTTCTTGGGAGTAGGGGGCGGCGTCGTGCAGTTCTTGGCCTTGGCGGAGGCGCAGGCTGTGGCGGTCGGTGTTGGTTCCGGGGTTGGTTCCGGTTCGGGAACCGGAGCCGGAACCGCCGCCACCTCCACCGTCACGGTGGAGTACTGGTCAACGCTCGAACCCGCTTCGGAGGACTGGTTGGTCACCTTTCCCGGCTCCACGACGCCGTTCTCCTTGGGCACGAAGGTCACCTGCAGGGTGGGTGACGCCGCCTTGACGGCCGCTTCGGCGTCAGCCTGCGGCAAACCGTAGAGGGCTGGCATGGTGACTTTACCGGTGGAGACCATCAGATCCACGCGCGAACCTGCAGGTGCCTGCTGGCCGACGGCGGGATTGGTGTTCACGACCATACCCTGGCCGATGGTGCCATCGTTGACGAGTTGGGTGTCGCCGGCGACCAGGCCCAAATTCTTCAGTGCGTCCCGGGCGGAAGCTTCAGTTGACTTGACCAAGGTATCCGGAATGGTGGTGGCTGACGGTCCGTTGGAGATAACCAGTTTCACCGCCGACTGCGGGTTCACTTCGGACCCTCCGGGGGGATCGGTCCGTACGGCCTGCCCCTTGGGTACCGCATCGTCGAAGGTCCGCTCGATGCTTGGCTTGAGCCCTGCGTTGTACAGAGCTGCCAAGGCGTCGGTTTCTCCCATTGTTTCTACCGCCGGAATGGCAACGCGGGGTACGTGCGCGGGCTCAGCGGTCATCAGGTTCCACACGACGAGCCCTCCGCCGGCAAGGACCAGGGCCAGGAACACGCAGAAGGTGGCAATCCACGTCCCACGCCGTTTTCGGGCCTGCCGGTCGGGCGCCCGGCCCGCAGGCAGATGCAGCAGTTCCTCTGCATCGGTGTTCAGGGTCGGTCCCGTCGTCAACGGACCTCCCGCCAGGACGCGGGCCATGGCACGCGTCGCCGGCTCGTGGTCGGAACCATCGGTGGATTGGACCAGTACCGCAGGGGTCGGGCTCATCGTCGTCTTGGACGGCCGCGGCGAAGCCTGCTCGACGCCGTCGGGATCGGTGGGTGCCTCACTGGCGGAAAATGGCTCGACGGGAATCCCCGCCTTTGCTGCCGTCAAGGCCCGCCGGAAGGCAGCGGCATCCTGGAACCGGTCAGCCCGGTTTTTCTGCAGGGCTCGGATCAGCACGCTGTCCAGGGCCGGCGTCACGGCAGGGTTGTGGAAGCTTGGGGCCTCCGCTGTTTCGCGGACATGTTGGTAGGCCACCGACACGGGACTGTCCCCCATGAACGGCGGACGTCCGGTCAGCATTTCGTACAGCAGGCAGCCCGCCGAATACAGATCACTGCGGGAGTCCACGGTTTCACCACGTGCCTGTTCCGGTGACAGGTATTGCGCAGTGCCGAGGACTGCTTGGGTCTGCGTCATGGTGGCTGTGGAGTCGGCGATCGCCCGGGCGATGCCGAAGTCCATCACCTTGACCGCGTTGCCGTCATCAGTGACCATGACATTGGCCGGTTTGATGTCGCGGTGCACGATCCCTGAGCGATGGCTGTATTCGAGCGCCGACAGCACACCCAGGAGGTAGTCAACCGACTGCGCGATGGTCAGATCCTTTGATCGGATCAGATCCCGTAGCGTGCGGCCGGTCACGCACTCCATGACGATGTACGGCACCTTCGATTGGCCGTGCACGTCGTCCTGCACCGGATATTCGCCCGTGTCATAGACGGCAACGATGGCGGGATGGTTGAGCCCCGCCACTGCCTGCGCCTCCCGCCGGAACCGCGCCTGGAACTGGGGGTCCCGGGCGAGGTCGGCGCGCAGCAGCTTGACCGCAACGGTGCGGCCCAGTCGGATGTCCCTGCCCTTGTAGACGTCAGCCATACCGCCCCGGCCGAGCAGGTCACTCAGTTCATAGCGGCCGTTAAGGACACGCGTCGTGCTCATCATTCAGCGATCCTTTCCGGTCGTTGGGGTTCGCGATAATACGGGAAAACGGTGAAGGCAATCTATGGTTTTCCCGTTTCTTTCAAGCCCTGCACAACTGCACCCTGAGTCGCCTGCTGCGTGGGTGCGGCCTGGGTTGCCTGCTGGGTCACGGTTGGCTGACCGGTGGCGGTGGCGGTGGCGGTCGGTGCCGGTGCCGGCGCGGGCGTCGGCGGTCCCGAGGACACCACGTAATTCACCGCGGATCCCTTGGCTACCTGGGTTCCAGGTTGCGGGCTAATGGACACCACCTGGCCCTTGGGCACGGAGTTGCTGGCCTGCTCAGTGGCGGAACCGAGGGCCAGGCCCGCCTGGGTCAACGCATTGGTAAGGGCCTGGACGCTGGATCCGGGAGCAACGGCGGGAACTGTGGACAGGTCCGGTCCCTTGGAATACGTGACGGTGATGAGGGTGCCCTTTTCCGTGGGCCCGGCCGGGTCAATGGCCGTTACGATGCCGGCCGGAGTGTTGGCGTCGGGGACCTCCTTGCCCGCGACCTGCATCCCTGCGCCGATCAGGTCGGCCTGCACGTCGGCGAAGGGCCTCCCCTTGTATTGGTCAGGGAACAGCGTCACGATGTCGGACGCCGTCGTAGTCTCAGCCGGCGCGGTGGTGCTCGGTGGCTGCGAGGTGGTGCTGGAAGCGACGGAGGATGAGGGCGCAACAGAGCTGCGGGCGGAGGTGATCGCCGGAGTCGTGGCAGGGCTCTTGGTGGAACTGAAAAAGTTCAACTGCTGGAGCAAAACGACCACGGCGACGAACAACAACAACGCCACCAGTGCCACGAGGGGCCAGGTCCAGGGGTTGCGGCCCCGCCGTGCGGGAGGCTCCGTTGGCTCCTGCTCGTCCTCGTCCTGCCATTGGCGTTCTGCGGCCAGGGCCTCCGGCCGGGCAACTGCGGCACCGGCGCCGGCACCAAGGGCGGCGCCGGCCACCGTTGGCAGCGCTGACGTCGCCGGTTCCGTGCGTTCCTGTGGGCGCCCTACGACAGTCGTGGGAGCCGTCGACTGGACGTCGACGGGGGCGGTGATGGGCCCGGTGGTGGCTTCGAACAGCAGCATTCCCGGAACGGCGGCGTGTGCGGCTCGGATGTCCCCGTTGCGGATAGCTTCGGCAGCCTCGGAGAGCTTCACCGCGTTGGCTGGCCGGTTCACCGGGTCCTTGGCAAGCATGGACATCAGGAGGGCCCGCACCGGAGTGGGGAGGGTTTCCGGCAGCGGTGGCGGGGCGTCATTCACCTGTGCCAGGGCGATCGCTATCTGTGACTCCCCGGAGAACGGCCGGTGACCGGTGATGCACTCGTAGCCGATGATGCCCAGCGAGTATATGTCGCTGGCGCCTGTGGCAACCTGCCCGGTCGCCTGCTCGGGAGCCAGATACTGGGCCGTCCCCATGACCTGTCCCGTCTGGGTCAGCGGCACTTGGTCGGCCAGCCGGGCGATGCCGAAGTCGGTGACTTTGACGCGTCCCTCGGGAGTGATCAGCAGGTTGCCTGGCTTGATGTCCCGGTGCACCAGTCCCTGGGCATGGGCCACCGACAATGCCTGGGCGGTTTGCGAAATGATCGACAGGGTGCGGTCAGCGGAAAGCATGTGCTCACGGTCAATGATCGTGGACAGAGGTTCACCCGGTACCAGTTCCATCACCAGGTAGGCGGAGCCTTCCTCCTCGCCGTAGTCAAAGACGTTGGCGATGCCCACATGGTTCAGTAGGGCGGTGTGGCGGGCTTCGGCGCGGAACCGTTCAAGGAACCCGGGGTCCCCCGTGTACTCCTCCTTGAGGATCTTGATGGCCACAATGCGGCCAAGGACCAGGTCCTGTGCCCTCCAGACCTCCCCCATGCCGCCGATGGCGACGCGGGTAGTGAGCTGGAATCTGCCGCCTAACGTGATTCCCGAAGAAGGCCTCACTTATTCAACACCGCCTGGAAGAGTTTGCTTGCGTTGGGACTGGTCAATTTGGCGCCGGTGGCGATGTCAACGTCGG
This sequence comes from Micrococcaceae bacterium, assembly GCA_025465475.1. Classification (GTDB taxonomy): domain Bacteria; phylum Actinomycetota; class Actinomycetes; order Actinomycetales; family Micrococcaceae; genus Arthrobacter_M. The sequence continues at coordinate 34,544 of JAODMR010000153.1, read as the reverse complement.
GCATGACGATCGAGACCACGACCTGGGGGTCATTGGCGGGCGCGAACCCGGTGAACCACGAGTTGTTCGTGCCGTTGGCTGAGGAGGTGTCGCCCTCTGCGGTGCCGGTTTTACCGGCGACTTTGATGCCGGGAACAGCGGCCGCCTTGGCGATGCCCTTGTCCACGACGTTGGTCATCCACTCGGTCATCTGCTGGGCGATCTCGGGGGTGGTGGACTGCCTCAGCAGTTCCGGGGTGAACTCCTGCACAGGCTTAAGGTCAGGGGTCCGGATGGCCTTGATCAGGTTCGGTTTCATCTGCTGGCCCCCGTTGGCTATGGCGGCTGTCATCATCGCAATTTCCAACGGAGTGCTTCGCACGTCCTGCTGACCAATGGCGCTGCGCGCGAGTTCCGCATCTCCGAGTTGCCCGTCACCGCCGGGGAACCGGCTGGTCTGCACCCCATCCGGAAAGCTGAGATTGTCGTCGTTGAAGCCAAACTTCTCCGCCTGCTCGGTGATGGCGTCCTGGCCCAGATCAAGTGCGATCTTTGCGAACGGGGTATTGCAGGACTGTTCCAGGGCGAAGGAGAAATCGGCGGTGGTTCGGGTCGCACACCCGCCGTTGACGTAGTTGGGCAGGGTGACGGAGGTGCCGGCGAAAGTCAGGGCGGCCGGATTGTCCAGCACACTGTCCTTGTTGTACTTCCCGGAGGCCAGGGCGGCCGCGGTGTCCACGAGCTTGAACACCGAGCCGGGGGAGTACAGCTGTCGGTAGGCACTTGACCCGAACATGTTGATGTCAGGGATTTGCACCAGGCGGTTGTAGTTTTCGGCTACCTGGGCGCTGTCGTGGCCCGCCAGCAGGTTGGTGTCATAGGAGGGCTTGGACACCATGGCGATGATCGCTCCGGTCTTCGGGTTCATCACGACAATGGAGCCGCGCTGCCCGTCCGGAATCATGTTGTAGGCCATTTGCTGGATCTGCGGGTCGATGGTCAGTTCCACCGATCGTCCCTTGGGCTGGGTTCCGGAAAGCACCTGCATGACCCGGTCGTAGAGGGCGTCGTTGCTGTTCCCGGTCAGTTCGTCCTTTTCCGCCTCTTCGATCCCGTACTGGCCGTAGTTGCGGGAGAGGAAGCCTGTCAGGCCCGCATACAGTTCCGGGTTGAGGTACTCGCGCTGGTACTGGCACTTGTCCTGCGACACGACGGACTGGGCGATGGGTTGACCGGCCACAAGGATGGGTCCCCGGTCGTTGCAGTAGTACTGGATGAGCGCCCGGTTGTTGTTGGGGTTGTTCTTCAGGTCGTCGACGGCGAAGAACTGCACATAGGTGATGGATCCGAAAATCAGCGCGAAGAGGGCGATGGCGACGATCCACGAGCTGCGAATGGCCTGGTTCACAGGGTCTGCACCGCCTCGGTGGTTGTTGAGCGGTCGGGTGTGCCCGCGGTGGCGCCGCTGCCGGCAGGCGTGGGGGTTCCTGGTGTCCCTGGTGCCGGCAGTGGGCGGCGCGACGCGTCGGAAATGCGCAGCAGCAGGGCGACGATGATCCAGTTGGCCAGCAGGGAGGATCCGCCCGCGGCCAGGAAGGGCGTGGTGAGGCCGGTGAGCGGGATCAACCGGGTCACGCCGCCGATGACCACGAAGCATTGCAGTGCAATGGCGAAGGACAGGCCGCACGCCAGCAGCTTTCCGAAGGCGTCCCGGGTGCCGAGCGCGGCCCGGAAGCCCCTGGTAATGAGCAGCAGGTACAGCAGGACGACGGCGAACAGCCCGATCATGCCCAGTTCTTCGCCGATCGTGGCGATGATCATGTCGCTGTTGGAGAAGGGCACCATTTCCGGTTGGCCCTTGCCGAGGCCAGTGCCAATCAGACCGCCGTTGGCCATGCCGAAGAGCGCCTGGACGATCTGCCCGCTCCCGCCCACGGCCCGTCCGTAGACTTCCGGATCGAAGGCGTTCAGCCAGCTGTCCACCCGTGCGGAGACGTGGGGGAAGATCCGGGCGGCCATCACGCCGCCGGCGGCGATCAATACGACGCCGATGACGACCCAGCTGATCCGGCTGGTCGCCACGTAGATCATGGTCATAAACAGCCCGAAGAACAACACGGAGGAACCGATGTCGTGCTGGAAGACCAGCACGCCGACGCTGGCGAGCCAGGCCACGACCATCGGCCCCAGGTCCCTGACCCGGGGAAGCTGCAGGGGGCCAATCTTCTTGCCGGCCAGCAGGATCAGGTCCCTGTTTGATGACAGGTAACCGGCAAAGAAGATGGCCAGCGTAATTTTGGCGATCTCACCCGGCTGGAAGGAGTTGTCCCCGATCCGGATCCAGACGTTGGCACCGTTGACGTCGCCGGCGCTCAATCCAGGAATCAACGGCATGAGCAGCAGGATGACGCTGACGATGAGCGAAATGTAGGTGAACCGACGCAGGATCCGGTGATCTCGAAGCAGCCACAAGACGATGATGGCGGCGACGACGGCGACGCCGGTCCAGAGCCATTGCCGGGGCGCGGCGGCGTCGTCGGTGGCGATATCGACGCGGTGGATCATGGCGAGCCCGATCCCGTTAAGCGCAACCACGACCGGAAGTATAACTGGATCAGCATATTTCGCCCGGAAGCGCAGGGTTATATGCGCGCACAAGGATAGGACGGCCAGCACGGAGGCTTGGGAGTAGAACTCGTCGTCGTAGGAGACTCCAGTGTTGACGTTGACCAGGAAACTGGCGAACATGCCCAAGCCCAGGGCGAGCACCAGCAGGGCGAGTTCGACATTGCGCCGGGGTTTGGCGACTGTGAAGAGCTGGCTCATGGGGTTCCTCCGGAACATGCTGACGATGTGGTGGAAGTACCGGGCCTTGCCGAACCGCTGGCGGTGGGCGGACCACTCGGGGACGGTGCCTCAGTGGTTGCGGTGGGGGACGGCGACGATGTCGCGCTGGCGGATGAACAGTCCTGCGTTCCCGTCCCGGTCCCCAGTTGCAGCCCGGTGATGATGTCCTGCGCGTCTTTGAGGTTCGCTGCAGGCACCGTCTGGCTGAGCCGCTGTCGGGAGAATTCGGGCAACGAGGAGACCTCAATGGTGGTCTCCCGGTATACATGGGACAGGCTGATCGGCCCAAGCGGTTGGGAGACGCCGTTGTAGATGGCCACGCGGCCGGCGGATTCTCCCACGTAGTAACGGGTCTGTGTCCAGGCGTAGGCCAGCCAGGCCGAAAGGACAAGCGCAAGCACGATGACGGCTGCTCCGATCAGGAGCAGGAAGCGGCGCCGCCGCAACGGCGGGGCCACGTCCGGTTCATCGTCCTCGGGAGCCAAGGCCAGGGGTCCTGTGCGGTGCGTCAGGACGGCTGCCGCCCTTCGGGGCCGTGGCTTATTGCCGATAGTCGGGATCTTCCCCGAGTCCAGGGCCAGCCGGGCAGCGCCGACCAATTCGTGGGGCCGTTCGGCCAGTTCGGCCCGAATGACTTCGGCTGACAAGTGCGCTCCGAGGTCCTCGGTCTTTTCGACCGAGCCGCCGGTGCCGGCGGGGTCTGCATCGGCGTTGGCCGGTTCGTGCCCAGCTTCTGCCGCAGGAGTGCCGGTCCCGACGACGGCGGCGGGTGCAGGTGCCGCTGCGGGAGCGGCAATTTGGAGGCCCGCGGTCGTTGCGGTTGCCATTGTTGTCGGTGCCGAGGTTGCCGGTGACGCGGTTGCTGCCCCGGGTGCCCCCTCGGCGCCGGCAGGGGGGATCGCGGCCGACCGGAGGGAAGCGTCCGGCACCGTTTGCAGGGCGGCGGTCGGGACGTCGTCGTTCGTGGCGACAGCCACTTCGAACACCACTACCGAGACGTTGTCGGGAGCGCCCGCTTCCAAGGTCAGTCGAACCAGGGTGTCAGCGGTGTCGGCCAGACCGGCGCCGCTGCGCATCACGTCCTCGACGAGGCTCGGCCGAACGAAGTTCAGCCCATCCGAGCAAAGCAGCCAGCGTTCCCCGGGTTCGGCTTCGAAGGTTGCCAGGTCGAGTTCGGGGCTGGCATCGACGTCACCCAGGACGCGCATGAGCACATTTTTGTGTGGATGCGACTCGGCGTCCTCCGGGCGTAACCTGCCCTCCTCGATCATGCGCTGAACGAAGGTGTGGTCCACGCTGATTTGCTCGAATACGCCATTTTTCAGCCGGTAGGCGCGTGAATCTCCAATGTGCGCAAACTTAAGCGTGTGGCCGGACAGCAACAGGGCGGTGACGGTGGTGCCCATGCCGGCCAGTTTGGGGCTCTCGTGCACCAGTTCCGACAGCAGCGAGTTCGCGGTTTGAATCTCGTCGGCCAGGAGCGTCCCGGCGTCGTCGGAGTACAGGTTGTGATCGAGGTGGATCAGGTCCAGAACCGTCGAGGCGCTGGCGACGTCGCCACCGGCGTGCCCGCCCATGCCATCGGCGACGACGGCCAGGTACTGGCCCGCGTACGCTGAATCGTCGTTTTTTGCCCGGATCAGGCCCACATCCGATCGTGCGGCATAACGCAGCAGCAGGGGACGTTCAGCCACCACTACGGCCTCAATTCGATGACCGTCTTACCGATCCGAATGGGGACCCCTGGTTCCACCGGCAGCGCGCGGGTCAATTGCTGCGAGCCCAGGAAGGTCCCGTTGGTGGAGCCCAGATCTTCAATGAACCAGCGGCTGCCCTGCGGAAAGAGGCGGGCGTGTCGGCCGGACGCATAGTCATCCTCAAGCACGAGGGTGGCTTCCTGTGCGCGGCCCAGCAGGATGGGACTTGCCGCCAGGTCCATGGCGGTTCCGGCCAGCGGACCTTCCGTCACGACCAGGCGCCGGGCCTGCTGCCGGGAGGGGACCGGTTCCTCGGTCAGCTCGGGGTGGCGCCGGACCTCCCGTGCGGTGGGAGTGCCGACCTTTGCCTTGCGGCCGATGACCAGGTCACGCCGCATCACTCCGACGATGCTGAAGATCAGCACCCAGAGCAGGATGAGGAAGCCGAACCGGAGGACGGTGACGGTCAGGTCGCTCATTTACCGCTGTCCGTTCGCCAGCGGTATCAGCCGGAAGACAATTTTGGTGCGTCCCATGGAAATGGCGGATCCGTCTGTGAGGGGCGCACTGCCCTGCACGCGTTGCCCGTTGACGTAGCTCCCATTGGTGGAGCCCAGGTCGACGGCGGTGGAGGCGCCATTTTCCGTCCGGATCTCCAGGTGCCGCCGGGAAACGCCGGTGTCGTCAATGAGGATGTCTGCCTCCGAGGACCGGCCGAGAATAATGGAGTCAGCATTCAGGGAATAGCGCTGACCATCGATATCCAGCACCGGCTGGAACCGCGCGGGGGACCGCGGCGGGGCAGCAGGCGCCGTAGCCGGATAGTTGGCCCGGGAGTTGTCCGGTCGTGGGCTGGAGGCTGCCTGTTCTCCGCCGCGCTCCGTGGTGGACAGCACCTCGAAGGAGCCCGCCTTCAGCTCCTCGTCCTGCGTGAAGGTGACCCGCACAGGACCCTGCAGAGCGTAGCCCTGGCTGCGGGCGTGCCGGATGACGACGTCGCATAGTTCTTCAGCCAGCGCGGTTCCCCAGCTTCTGGCACTGTCAAAGTCGGGCGCGCTGAGGGTGACTTCGAAAACGTTCGGCGCGAGGGTTCTGCCGGCAGCGAGTGTCATGGCCTTGTCATCGAGTTCGCGGCGTAGCCGGCTGGCGATCTCCACGGGCTGGACAGAGGATTTGGAGCCCCGGGAGAAGGCCCCGCGAACGGCCTTTTCAATGCCTTTTTCGACGTTGTCCAACAGTCCCATGGCGCTCTCCTTCCGTTCGTCGACCCGCGGGCATTCATGCCACCACCTCCAAACCGCACCCGAAAGTGACGGGCCGGGCGGCCAGCTTTCCCTCCGATACTACTTGGCGCCTCTGGGAAAACCCCATTAGGGGCCGCGGCGGAGCGCGATGCCGGCTTTCACAGCGGCGCACGAGTGGCGCGTGAGGGCCGCACGAGGCGAAGCGGAAGGTAGGGAAGGAGCACGGTAAGGGCACGGTAGGCCCCCTTCCGAAGCCCGTTTAGGTAATCACCGAAATCTCCGTTATGCTTGATCCCGTTGTTCAAACAGGTTTTGTCTCCGGATGGAACGGTATGAATGGCTGCGCGCGAGTGGCGGAACGGCAGACGCGCTGGCTTCAGGTGCCAGTGTCCGAAAGGGCGTGGGGGTTCAAATCCCCCCTCGCGCACGCAATAAAGGAACCCCCGGTGAAAACCGGGGGTTCCTTTCGTTTAGGCCCTTTTATACCGTTCCGCTCAGCCCGGTGTCCCTTGCGGGGCCAGGGCGAGCCGTCAGGTTCCCTGTGGCCGGAGTCGGAGGGCACTCAGGCCCCCGTCGACTGTCAAGGTGGTGCCGGTGGTGGACCCGGAGCGGGGACTGGCCAGATAGGCAACAGCGTCAGCCACCTCCCGGGCGGTGACCAGGCGTCCGTGTGGCTGGCGTGCCGCCAATGCGGCACGCTCGGCGTCCGGGTCAGGTGCGGCCTCAAGCAGGCGGGCCACCCATGGCGTGTCAGCCGTTCCCGGCAGGACAGCGTTGACGCGGATTCCTTCGCGGAGGTGGTCGGCGGCCATGGCCTGGGTCAGCGCCATGACGCCTCCCTTGCTGGCGCTGTACAGAGCCCTTTCCGGCAGGCCCACCGTCGCGGCCACCGAGCAGGTGTTCACCACGGCAGCTGACGGTGAACGGCGCAGATATGGCAGCGCAGCGCGGCTCACCCTGACCATGCCGACCACGTTCACGTCCCACACGCGGTGCCATTCGTCGTCGTCGTTGTCTTCCACCGTGCCGGCCGCGCCGATTCCCGCGTTGTTGATCAGCAGGTCCAGCCCGTTGCACTGTTCGGCGGCGGCGCGCACCGCCGAACGGACCCCGGCGTCGTCAGTGACATCGCACGCGAACCCGTGCTGCCCGTCCGGGAGGTTCGAGGCCTGCAGGTCCAGCACCGAGACGACGGCTCCAAGGTTCTGGAGCCTGGCTGCGATGGCAGCACCAATCCCCGAGGCGCCTCCAGTAACAAGGGCGGCGAGACCCTCCAGTTCGGTCGGCATCAGGAACGCGCGACGCCGGCCGCGCCCGCCACCGAGAAGGGGTCCGCGCTGTCGCTTCGGGGCGTGACGCGGAAATACTCCTGTCGCTGCCGGCCGAGACCCTCGATTTCGGCCTCGAACACGTCACCGTCCTGAAGGTAGGGGAACCTGCCGGACAGTGCCACGCCCTCGGGAGTGCCGGTCAGGATCACGTCCCCCGGTTCCAGCAGCATGTATTGGCTCAAATGGTGCACGATCGTGGCAACGTCGAAAATCAGGTCCGCGGTGCTTGAGTCCTGGCGTGCTTCCCCATTCACCCAGCTTCGCAGCCGTAAACCACCCGGATCCACCTCGTCCGCGGGGACGAGCCAAGGTCCGAGCGGCGTGGATTGCGGCAGGGACTTCCCCTTCGTCCACTGCCCGGCCGGGCCGTTCATTTGGTAATCCCGTTCCGACAAATCGTTGGCGACCAGATAGCCGGCGATGACGTCCGTTGCCTCGGCACGGGAGGCCAAATAACTCGCGGGACGGCCGATCACCACGCCAAGTTCCACTTCCCAGTCGTACTTTTGGCTGGCAGGCGGAATGGGGGCCGGATCGAAGGGTCCGGCGGCCGTGTTGCCCGGCTTGAGGAACACCACGGGTACCGTCGGTGCCGGGACGCCCGACTCTGCTGCATGGGCGGCGTAGTTAAGGCCCACGCAGGGCAGGTTGCGCGGCCTGGCGATTGGCGTGCCAAGCCGCATCCGGTCGGCACCTTCCAGCAGGGGGAATCTGTCCTGCGCCAAACCCCTGCGGATCCGGTCGATCCCGTCGGAGGCGAGAAAGTCGCCGTCGAAATCAGTCGCCAGTGAGCGGACATCAAACACCTGCTCCACACCACCGTCAGTTTCCACGATGATTGCCGGTATTTCCCGACCGGGCTCACCCAGGCGCACCAGTTTCATTAGCCGTCCTTTGCTTTTTGGCGCCTGGGGTCCATGTGGACCGGCGCAGCTTACTGCTGCAGCCCAGCGTAAGGCAGGTTCCGGCAAAGCTGAACCGTTGACAGGCTAAAACATCCGATGTTTAGGTGGCAGGAGACACATTCCCGAGCAGGAGCAGCCGTGAGCATCATTACCGCCGTAGACACGCACGACATCCGGTTTCCCACCTCGCGGGAATTGGACGGTTCGGATGCGATGAACCCCGATCCCGACTACTCCGCCGCCTATGTCCGGCTGCGGACGGACAGTGATGACGGCCTTGAGGGCCACGGCTTCGTTTTCACGATCGGGCGCGGCAACGACGTTGAGACGGCTGCCGTCGCTGCATTGGCTCCGTATCTGGTCGGCCGGCGGGTGGAGGACCTGCTGGACGCCATGGGGGCAACCTGGAAGATGCTTGTTCACGATTCGCAGCTGCGCTGGCTCGGACCGGAAAAGGGCGTCTTGCACATGGCGATCGGCGCCATCATCAACGCGCTGTGGGACCTCAAGGCAAAGCGGGCCAACCTGCCGCTCTGGCAGCTGCTCGCCCGGATGACGCCGGAAGAACTCGTTGAACTTGTCGACTTCCGCTACATCGAGGATGCGCTGACCCCCGCGGAAGCCCTGGCCCTGCTGCGTGCCGCCGAGCCCGGACGGGCAAACCGGGAAGAGGCCCTGCAGACGGAGGGTTATCCCGCCTACACGACCACACCCGGTTGGCTGGGCTACAGCGACGAAAAGCTGTCCCGTCTGGCCCGGGAGGCGCTCGCCGAAGGCTTCACTCAGATCAAACTCAAGGTCGGAGCCGACCTGGACGACGACATCCGCCGGGTGCGGGCCGCCCGTGCGGCAGTGGGGCCGGATGTGCGTATCGCGGTGGACGCCAACCAGCGGTGGGGAGTCCAGGAAGCCATCGACTGGATGAAGCACCTGGCCCCATATGACATCGCATGGATTGAGGAGCCCACCAGCCCCGACGATATCCTCGGTCATGCCGCCATCGCCCGTGGCGTGGCTCCCATCCCGGTTGCCACCGGGGAACACGTGCAGAACCGCATTGTTTTCAAGCAACTGCTCCAGGCGGAGGCACTGTCCGTGCTGCAGATTGATGCGGCCCGCGTGGCTGGAGTTAACGAAAACGTGGCCATCCTGCTGCTTGCCGCCAAGTTCGGCGTCCCGGTGTGCCCGCACGCCGGCGGGGTGGGCCTCTGTGAAGCTGTGCAGCATCTGGCCATGTTCGATTACGTGGCGCTTAGCGGCAGCAAGGAGGACCGGATGATCGAGTTCGTTGACCATCTGCACGAGCATTTCGCTGTGCCTGTCACCGTCCATTCCGGCCGGTACTGGCCACCGTCGGAGCCCGGCGGGGGCAGCGAGATACTACCCGGGACGATCACCAGCCACACCTACCCGTCGGGTCCGGTGTGGGCGGGCCTTGCGGCAGAGCCGATAGGGGCGTAACCATGCTGGACAGGGCAACCTTCGGTGTACTGGGCCTGGGTGGGGCGGGGCTTGGCAATCTTTTCGCTGCCATTACCGACGCCGAAGCAACCGACGCCATCGAAGCCGCCTGGCAGGGCGGGGTGAGGTATTTCGACACCGCACCGCACTACGGTTTGGGGCTGTCCGAACGCCGGCTCGGCGCAGTTCTGACAGGCAAGCCGCGGTCGGAGTTCGTGGTGTCGACGAAAGTCGGCCGGGTTCTGGTTCCCGACGTGAACCCCCGGCAGTTCAAGGACGATGACGGTTTTGACGTTCCGGCTGACTTTCGCCGGGTCTGGGATCCCTCGCCGAAGGGCGTTCGTCGAAGCCTGGAAGACTCACTGACCCGCCTGGGCCTGGACTCCGTTGATGTTCTGTACCTGCACGACCCGGATGTCTACGACCTTGAAAGCGGCATCCAGCAAGCCCTGCCCGAGCTTGAGAAGATCCGCGCTGAGGGACTGGTTGGATCCATCGGGGTGGGCTCGAATTCGGCGGAGGCGTTGTTGGCGTGCGTGCAGCGTGCCGACCTGGACCTGATCATGCTCGCCGGCCGGTTCACGCTGCTGGAACAACCCGCCCTCGCGGAGCTGCTTCCCGCATGCGTGGAACGTCGGGTGGGGGTGGTGAACGCGTCGGTATTCAACTCGGGCCTGATGGCCCGCCCAACGGTCCCCGACGAGGTGCCCTACAACTACGCGCAGGCGCCGGCGAACATTATTGAGCGTGCACGGCGCCTGGCGGCAGCCTGTACCGAGCTCGGCGTCGAACTGCCGACCGCGGCCCTGCAGTTCGGCCTGCTGCACCCTGCCGTGGTGGGGGTCGTGGCGGGCGCTGCCTCGGCGGAGCAGGTGCGCGAAAACCTGGGTCGGATGCAGACGCCGCTGCCGGACGACTTCTGGAGCGACCTGCACGATAGGGGCCTCATTCCGGATCCCACCGGCTGGGTCTCCTGAGCCTTCCCCAGTCGGGCCTTCTAGAGAGCGGCCCGCAGCCAGCTTTCCACTCCGGAGATGTGCACGGTCAGCAGGGAGCGGACCAGTTCCGCGTCCCGCTGCTCCAGGGCATCGGTAATGGCTGCGTGCTCCTGCAGCGTGCGCGCCACCGCATCGTTCTCGGTCAGGCCACGCCAGACCCGGGCCCGCACGGTGCCGCTGGACAGGCTGTCCAAGAGGCTCATCAGGTAACTGTTGCCCGCCGCCTCGGCAATGATCGCGTGAAACTGCAGGTCGTGCCCAACCAAATCTTCGGCCTGCGTCTCCGGGTCAACAGCTGCCAGGCAGCCTCGAAGGCGCTCCAGGTGCGATCCGTCCATGCGGTGCGCGGCCATCGCGGCAGCCGCCGGTTCCAGAATGCGCCGGACCTCGAAGACCTCCAGAATGGAGGTGTCCTGATGCAGGTCCACCACAAAGGACATGGCCTCCATGAGCAGCCGCGGTTCCAGGCTGGTGACGTAGGTTCCGTCGCCACGACGGACGTCCAGGACTCGAATGATTTCCAGCGCCTTGACGGCCTCGCGCAGGGAACTGCGTGACAGACCCAGGTTCTCGCTGAGCTCCTTCTCCGGCGGCAGCCGGTCACCCGGCTTGAGCTCGCCGTGCAGGATCATCTCCTTGATTTTCAGGATTGCTGCATCAGTCACGGCCATGGGGTCAATCGTAACGGCCCACCCTGACGGCCATCCCACGGGCGGGTGATGTCAGTCTCAACGTGGAATAGGACGCCCATCAGCCCGGTTGCCGCCATCAACGACACGTTGAACGAAAGAAGGCGCCGTGAAGCTTTTCTCCCCCCTGACCCTTGGTGAACTGGAACTACCCAACCGCGTCGTCATGGCGCCATTGACCCGGATGAGGTCCGGGCGGGAGGGCGTGCCGGGGCCGTTGGTCGTGGAGCACTACCGGCAGCGTGCGTCGTTGGGCCTGATCGTCAGTGAAGGAACCTACCCCAGCCACGCTGGCCAAGGTTTTCCCGGCCAGCCCGGCCTGGTGACCGAGGCACAGCTTGCCGGCTGGAAGAACGTCACGACAGCGGTCCATGACGAGGGCGGCCGCATCTTTGCCCAGGTCATGCACGCCGGTCGGGTCACGCATGAAGCGACTACCGGGGGCTTCGAGGTTGTCGGGCCCAGCGCGATCGCCATTGAAGGGCAAACCCACACTTATGACGGCAAGGAGCCTTACCCGGTACCGCGTGAGCTGACCCCTGAGGAGCTGCCGGCAATTGTCCAGGAGTTCGTGCAGGCTTCCCGCAACGCCATCGAGGCCGGCTTCGACGGCGTCGAACTTCACGCGGCGAACGGCTATCTGCTGCACGAATTCCTGTCCCCGGCCTCCAACCAGCGGACCGACAGCCACGGCGGTTCCCCGGCCGGCCGGGCGCGCTTCGTGATTGAGGTGGTGGAGGCCGTGGCTGCCGCCATCGGTGCCGGCCGGGTTGGCCTTCGCATCTCCCCGGAGCACAATATCCAGGACGCCCTGGAAACGGATGCCCAGGACGTGTTGGCCACATACGGCATCCTGGTCGACACGATCGCGCCCCTGCAGTTGGCTTATCTCAGCATCCTGCACCGCGATCCGCTGGGAACCTTGGTGCAGGATCTGCGCAACAGGTTCGGCGGTCCGGTGCTCATCAACAGCGGCTTCGGTGTGATCACCACACGCGAGGAAGCACTGGCCCTGGTGGCCGAGGACCACGCCGACGCCGTTGTGGTGGGCCGTCCCGCCATTGCCAACCCCGACCTGGTGCGCCGCTGGTACGAAGACCTGCCGTTGAACGAGCCCAACCCGCTCACGTTCTACGCCGATGGAGCCGAGGGCTACACCGACTACCCAGCCCTGGCCAACTAACCCCTCGTTAGTCAGTCTGGGTTCGTTGGTCGAGTCTGTCGTCGTTGGTCGAGCTTGTCGAGACCCCGGCTTGTCGAGACCAGGGTCGGATCTCGACAGGCTCGATCACCGGGTTCGTTAATCGAGCTTGTCGAGACCAGGGCTCGATCATCGGGTTCGTTGGTCGAGCTTGTCGAGACCAGGGTCGGATCTCGACAGGCTCGATCACCGACGGGGCCGATCTCGACAGGCTCGATCACCGACGGGGCCGATCTCGAAAGGCTCGATCACCGACAGGCTCGATCACCGACGGGGCCGATCGGGGGAGGGGTTGACCGGGGAGCAGAGGCCTAGGAACGCACCGAGTTGTTCCAAGCCGGCGGGGTGGGCCGGAAGGTAATCGGTCAGGGCCGGGGATTGCACCACTACGGCGCGCCATTGGCCCCGGGAGATGGCGACGTTGATCCGGTTTCGCGACAGCAGGAAGTCCATGCCGCGAGGAACGTCATGTGGTGTCGAGGCGGCCAGGGACACGAGCACGATTGCTGCTTCCTGGCCCTGGAACTTGTCCACTGTTCCCACCCGGACCTTCCCCAGCCCCGCGATTTCCAAGGCTGTGCGGATCAGTTGCACCTGCGCGTTGTAGGCGGCCACCACCAGGATGTCCTGCAATTCCAGCGGGCGGGCACCGGATCCACGCCCGGACCCGTCGTCCACGGAGGGGTCCAGCCAGGAACAACCCAGATGCAGCTTCACCTGGCGGACCACCTCCTCCGCCTCCTCAGGGGAGGAGGTGGAGTTCCCCGAATGCTGCACCATGCTGCTGGCCAACCCCGCCGCAGGGCCTTCTAGCCGCCGGAGCGTGGCTGCCGGTGCCGACCGCAGTTTGCCATCATAGGCGTACGCCGATACCGCGGCACACAGCTCAGGGTGCATCCGCCACGTGGTCGCAAGGAAGTACCCGAATTCCTCCGGCAGCACATGGTGCCCTCGGGACAGCCAGCCCAGCGCCGACTCATCCACCGGAGCGGGGTGCCTGCCCTGGGATACCTGGGGAAGCTGCTGCGGATCGCCGAGCAGCAGCAGCCGTCGCGTTGCCCGGCACACCGCCAGCGTGTTGGCCAAGGAAAATTGCCCGGCTTCGTCGATGACCAGCAGGTCCAGCGACCCGGGAGGGACACTTGACCCGGTCATGGTCCAGGCAGTTCCGCCAATCAGGGCGCCGCCGGAAGAGGCAAGTAGCCGCTGGACGTCTTCCTCCGACGTGCCATGCCAGGGCACGGGGAGGCTTTGATCGACCTGTTTCTTGGCTGTCCGGTCAGCCGGAACGCCCGCCTTGACGACGGCGGCGGAGAGCATGTTCTCCACAACGGCGTGGGACTGCGCGACCACGCCAATCTTCCAGCCCCGTTCAACCAGCCGGGCCAGCACGTGGGCGCCGACGTGCGTCTTGCCCGTTCCGGGTGGGCCCTGCACGGCAAGGTATGAGGAGTCGAGGTCCGCCACGGCGGCTGTTATGGCTTCCACGTAGCCGTCCTGTCCCGGCCCTACTGGTGGCAATGAGGTCAGGGTACGCAGCCGTGGCGGGCGCCGGCGCAGCAGATCGATGCCGGGATGATCCAGCATGTCGGGCAGGCGGGAGGCAACGGCAGCGGCCAATGAGGCTATGGCGTCCCTCTGGCCGGTGGTGCGCACGGGCGCACCGGCGGTCAACGCAAGGGGTAACTGGCCGTAGGGTTCTGCCCCGCGCGGCAGGGATTCCCTGATGACGAGCAGGTCCAGCTCCGCGTCCCGGTCCAGTTCAACCACCTCGACGCCACCGAATTGCCCGGCCCGGACGTTCCGGGCATTTTCCGGGGTTAGCAGCATGTCGGGCAAGGGGTCGGCATACATGCGGAAAAAGTTCCGTGAACCGCCGGGGGTGAAATTTGATCCTTCCGCGAGATGTCCGGACAGGCGGATGGTCCTGGCCGGATTACTGCGCGGCGAGGGTTTGGCCCAGTCGCTCAGGACCTGCCCCTGCTCAACCAGGAAGACGTCGCGGAGGTCCACCCAATCGGCCGGTGGGGTGTTAAGCCGGTCGTAATGCGCCCACCAGAACTGTTTGTCTTCCCTGCGGTGATACCCCACCGCCGCGGCCAGCAGGGCGACGGCCTGCTCATCTGGGTTCGCGGGCACGTTTTGGGGCAGGGTCTCAAGATAGGCGAGCAGGGCCGTTTCCTCCGGCGTGGGCTCGTAGCCGGGCTGTTCCTCCTCCGGTTCCCCGGCCTGCTGGATGCGGGCGCCGATGCCGCGCTCCGCGGCACGGGACAGGAGCCAATTGTGCAGTTCCAGCGTGGAAAGGCAGTCGTACTCGTTGTAGTCGCTGATGGCGGCCAGGATGTCAGCAGCCTCCTCCGCCCGACCCTCGTCCCTGGCGGTGCAGTAGTTGGCGTATGCCACCACCGACGCTCCCGCGTCCTTCACCTCGCCGCTGCGAAGGTTGGTACCCATATACAGCGGTTCGAGCTTCTTGATGCTGTAGGAACCCGCCGAAATCCTGACGCTGTGCCGGACGGTCTCGTACAGGTCAACGAGGACGCCGTCCCGCAGCAGCTCGTCCACGGCGGCCTCACCCACGACGTGGGTCAGGGACAGGTGTCGCAGCGCTGTCTTCTCGTAGGATGCGTAGTGGTAGACGTGGAGATCCGGCCACCGTTGCCGGCGCGCTTTCAGGTATGCCAGGAAATCCGTGAACGCCTGTCGCTCCTGGAGGCGGTTGTGTGCCCAGAAGGGCCGAAAGACCGGTTTCGCGCCCGCGCTTTCCGGGTTTTCCAGGACGCCGAACAGGTACTCGATGCCCCAACTCCCGGTGAGAGGGTCCTGCCACAACGGATCGCCCTCGAAGTCGAAGAAGATGTCACCGGGGCTGGGAGGTGGCAGCCTGTCCAGCGTGTTCTCCGGCAGGATCCGGTAGCCCAAGGTGCTTTCGGTTCCCTTGCCATCCGGATAGCTGACCTCGCCGTCGAGCTCCGCCCGGCCGGTTTGCAGACGTGCCTGGTCGCGAAGCCGGTTGAGGGTGGAGTCTGTTCCTGCCGGAAGTTCCGCCAGTTGCTCGATGGTGTGGATTCCAGCGTGCTGCAGCTTGGCCCTTCGGCTGCCGGTCATGCCCGCCACCAGCAGCAGGTCCCTGTGCAGTTCCACCTGCTCGGCGCAGTAGTCACAACGTCCGCACGCGGTGTAGCGCGCGTCGCCCCACTCGACGGCCGATTCTTTTCGGTGCGCCCCCGTGATCGACAGGAACCGGGCACGGCGTTGGTAAAAAACGGGCAACACGTCCCGCAGAACGTGGTCGCTGTGGACACCATTGCCCAGCACCAATGTCATGGTGGGGTCCGGCTCCAATCCCATGCGCAGCAGTTGGTCGCCATAGGCTGCCAATTGGAGCAGGGCCGTCACCTTCGCGTGGCGCGCCAGCTTGGTGTCATAGATGGCATACTGACCTGTCGCGGTGCGGACCAGAAAGTCCGAGCGCCCGTGGAAGCTGCCATCGAAAAATGATGCTTGAAACACCACATCGGCGCCACGCTTTAGGGCGTCGAGGGACTCCCTGTGCTTGGCCGCCAGCAGGGCGCGGTCCATTCCTGTGTCGGAGGCTATCGGTGAGATCTCATAGACACCGGAACCTATGTTCGGGTTCCACGAACCGTGGGTCGCCACGAAGTCCGCAAGGACGCGGTGTTCGTGGACGTCGCCCAGTACTGCGGCCCGCTGCAGCATCGGGTCGGGCTCAAACTCCGGGCGGATCCGCCGGCCAAGCTTCTCATCCAGTTGGCGCAGTAGCCGGTATTCGCATTCGGCGGCAATGACGAGGTCGCTGGCGGAAAAGATCAGATCCGCCGGTTGGCCGGCGACAGCGGAATCGAGGAAAAACACGTTGCCCCTCCGGAAGGAAATTGTCCGCCCACGGTATCAGGGGGCACCGACAGTCTTCCCGGTATGTCCTGCCTATCAGGAGGCGGTCTCTCTCCAGCCCAGATTCCGTGCCATCCGCTGCAGCACGTCCACAGTGGTCGCATATTCCTCTTCGGGAATGCCTTGAGAAATTTGCTCCCGGTTGCGGGCTACGATTTCGCTGATGGTGAGCAGGCTGGCCCGGCCACGTTCGGTGATGCTCAGTAAGCCGCCGCCGTCATCCACCCAGCCGCTGCCCACGAGTTCGTCGACTTCCGCTTCGAGGGGCTCCTCCGCGCCCTCCACGAACGGCTTCAGCGCCTCAGCGAGCTCCGGCAGGCGGTGCGGTGCGTCAGCGAGCAGGTTCAGCACCTGCCACTGCCGCCGGGTTACCCCGTGCTCCTCGACGATGGCTTCGAACTGCTGGCTGATCAGCCCGTCCACCAGCTTCAACCAGTACCCCAGGGGTCGTTCCAACGGCATGAGATCCTCCTCCTGACAGCACTGTAGCCCGGCGTGCTGCGCACGGACAGGGCCAACGGGTGGGCCATGTTGGTAGCGTTGGCAGTAGCCGGACCTGGCTGGCCCCGCCCGCGACGAAGAGGAATTCCTTGCCACCACAAGATGCAGCCCCCCTGTCCACCGACGTTGCCAACCAAGCGGTCGCCCCTGCACCGGCTGGGCCACCGTTCGCTGAGGAGGCACGGGGCCTGCTCCCCGGCCTGGTGTCGCTGCGCCGGGAGCTGCACCGGAATCCCGAAGTGGGTCTTGACCTGCCCGAAACGCAGCGCCGCATCGTGGACGCCCTGGCCGGTCTGGACCTGGAGGTTACCCTCGGCAACGGGACGACGTCGGTCGTCGCCGTGCTGCGGGGCGCCCAGCCGGGGCCCACCGTGCTCCTGCGCGGAGACATGGATGCCCTTCCGGTCCGCGAGCAGACCGGCTTGGACTTCGCCTCCACCAACGGCAGCATGCACGCGTGCGGGCACGACCTGCATGTCTCCGGGTTGGTCGGCGCGGCCCGGTTGCTCACGGCGCACCGCGGGCAGCTGGCCGGAAACGTGATTTTCATGTTCCAGCCGGGTGAAGAGGGCGACGGCGGAGCGGGCATCATGATCGACGAGGGTGTGCTCGACGCCGCCGGTGACCACCCGATCGCAGCTTTCGGCCTTCACGTCACCCCCGGTCCGTTTGGTGTTTTTGGGACCCGCCCCGGACCGCTGATGGCCGGCGCCAACGAGTTGCGGATCACTGTGCACGGTTCCGGCGGCCACGGTTCACAGCCACAGACGGCGATCGACCCGGTGCCGGCCCTGGCCGAAATGGTTACGGCCCTGCAGGCGATGACCACCCGGCGGTTCTCGGTGTTTGATCCGGTGGTGCTGAGCGTGACGCAGTTGGAGGCCGGTCAGGCCATCAACGTGATTCCACCGTCGGCCCGGTTGGGTGCCACCGTCCGGACACTGTCCCAGGCGTCCGTTGACCGGCTCGTGTCGGAGACGGAAAAGCTGGCGCACGGCATTGCCGCAGCCCACGGCTGCACGGCCGAGGTGGACTTTGCGGTCCGCTATCCGGTCACCGTCAATGACACGGCCGCAACGGAGCGTTCCATGGCGGTGCTTGCCCAGGCATTCGGCAGCGAGCGGGTTCAGCTGTGGAAGGATCCGCTGATGGGCTCGGAGGACTTTTCACTGGTCCTGAACGAAGTGCCGGGTACGTTCATGTTCCTGTCCTGTTCGCCCCAGGACGTGAACCTGGAGTCGGCCGCCTGGAACCACTCGCCGTTCGTATTGTTCGATGATGCGGTGTTGGGTGACGCTGCCGCCGCGCTGGCCCAATTGGCCTTCGACCGCATCGGCACGGTGGCCGCCTAGTCGTCGTCGTTCCCCCGCCGGTTCTGGTCGGCGATCTTCCGCTCCCGTTCACGGAAGGCCTCGTCACCAGGACCGGTAAAGGCGCGGGAACGCTCGATCGCCTCGATGGATCCGGTGAACAGCTGTGCCTTGGGCCCCGGCGGGGCGGCAGCGGCGCCCGTCCCGGGACCCGCCGTCGTACTGTCCTGATCTGTGGCAGCGGCTGGGGTGACGCGCTCCCACCGTGCGTGCGGCAGCGCCTCCGGATGGTTTCGCTGCAGCCATCCAATCAGGGATTCACGGACCAGGCAGCGCAGGTCGAACAGGGCTGCGCTGTCAGCGGCGCTGACCAGGACACGAACACGGACATACCCTCCGACGGCGTCGGTGACCTGCAGGATGCCGGTCCTGCCGTCCCACAGTTCCGTGCCGTCGAGGATTGCCTGCAGTTCGGTGCGCATCAGGTCCACCGGTGCCCGCCAGTCCAGGTCGAACTCGACGGTACCCATCACGGCTGACTGCCGCCGGGTCCAGTTCTCGAAGGGGTTGGTGGTGAAGTAGGTCGACGGCAGGATCAGCCGCCGGTCGTCCCAGAGGTGAACCACGACGTAGGTGAGGGTGATCTCCTCGATGCGGCCCCATTCCTTCTGCACCACCACCACGTCGTCCACCCTGATGGCGTCAGTGAAGGCGATCTGGATGCCGGCGAAGACGTTGACCAGGGAGGTCTGGGCTGCCAGACCGGCAACGATGGACAACACCCCTGCCGAGGCCAGCAGACCCGCACCCAGGGCCTGGACGGCGGGAAACGTCAGCAGGACCGAGCCCAGGGCCAGTACGACGATCAGTGCTGCGCCGATGCGCCGGGCCAGGATCACCTGGGTGCGTAGCCGGCGTGCGCGGCGGTTGTCGGTGACGTCCATCCGGTATCGAGCCAGCAGGACAGTTTCCACAATCAACAGCACCGCGATGGCAAGCCAGCCGATGGCCAGGATCAGCAGCACGAGCAGCACATGGTCCGCTCGGTCCCGCCAGGGACTGTCGTTCGTCGTCAGGGCCAAGGCGATTTTGATGCCCAGCAGGCACAGCACGATCCGCAGGGGTAACCGGGCTACGCGAGTGCTCTGTTCCAGAGCCGGCACACGCCGGTTCAGTCGCAGGACCACCCGGCGGATCAGCCAGGACAGCACCAGGCCGGCTCCGATCGCGGCCAGCGCCGCCAGGGAGGGAATCAGGAGGTCATAGAATTCGGACACCTTTAAAGGGTGGACCAAGGTGCCGGGCAGCCCCAAAACAGGTGCCCACCGGCTGAATCAGCCGGTGGGCACCTGTTTTGGGTACGCGCTGGGGCGCCCCGGGAGGTTACGCGGCGAAGCGTTCGGGACGGAAGGTAGCGAACAGCGGGTGCTTCTCTCCCGAGAGGACTTCGCCGGCGAGCAGTTCCCCGGCGATGAGCCCCAGCGTGGCACCGGAGTGGGTGAAGGCGACAAAGCAACCGGGGACCTTCTCCAGCTCACCGAACACGGGCTCGCCATCCCCGGGGATCGGTTTCCGGCCGATCTTCCAGGAGGCGGGCTTCAACTCCGGATTGCCGGCCAGCAATTTCGATGCTTCATCGGCGAGTTCCTGCACCACGTCCTCCGGAATGCTGAAGGTTCCGTCCCCGTGTTCGGTGATGGATTCCTCATACCAGTCGTGGTCCAGTGCCAGCGTGTTACCGGGATTGGGACGGACCGCTGCCCGGGGGGTGTTCATTACCACTGTCGGTGCGTTCTCCAAGGGCTTGGTCAGCACCAGCATGGAGACCGGAGAGGCATTGTCGATGGTCACGCCCAGGGGAGCGACGACGTCGGGGGTGGCAGCGCCGCAAGCCACCACGACGGCGTCTGCGGCGTAGGTTTCGCCGGTCGCCGTGCGGACGCCCGTCGCCCGGCCGTCCTGAACCTCCACGGAGACCCTGCCGGCGTTGACCAGCAGCGAACCGCCCAGTTCATGGAACTCGTTCATCAGGTGCTCGACCAGGTCGGGCAAGCTTACCCAGCCCTCGCCGGGATTGAAGATGGCAGCCTCGCTGACCGCCGACGGGTTGACTTCCGGGGCGGCATCGCCGACGGCGGCCGGCTCCAGAAGGTGCGAGTCATAGGCGTGGGACTTCTCGTAGCGGTGCCGGGCAACGGTGTCCTCCAGCCGGCCCTCGGCCTGCCAGAACAGACCGCCCCGGAACTGCAGCCAGTCCCGTGAAGGGTCAGCGGCGAAGAGCGTGCGGTACCGGTCGATGCCTGCCACCCGCAGCTCGTGGTAGGGGTTGGAGCGCTCGCCGGCGGAGTTGAGCCAGGACAAGGAGCGTCCGGTGGCTCCACTGGCCAGCGGGCCCTCCGTCAGCAGCTGCACGGAGGCACCACCACGCAGCAGGTGGACAGCGGTGGATACGCCCAGGATTCCTCCACCGATCACAGCGACCTGTTGGGTGGAAACGTCGGAATTCACGGTTGGTTCTCTTTTCTTCGTCGTCAATGATGGAGCGAAAGGCTGGCAGGGTCGAAGTCGGTCTAAGGGTCGCTTCAGCTGATGCCGTGGATTTTTTCGATGATGCGTAGGGCCGCGAGCGATTCCGCCGGGTCCACGGGCAACGAACCGCCGTGCAGCAGTGCAGCAGCGAGCAGCCGGTAAAACTGCGGGTACGCTCCCCGTTCTGCCGGGACTGCCTGAACGTCCGCGCCGATGCCCAGCTCCCCCCAGGACCCCTCCGGCTCATCCCCGTAACCGGCCTCGGTGGGGAGCATGCCAGCATCCAGCGATGGTTCCTGGCCGTCTAGGCCGTGCTTGCGGTATCCGGACGCGGACCCCAGCAGGAAGAACCTGGGGCCCTGCAACGCTGCACGGCCATTCATCCAGAGCCGGGTGCGGACCCCCGAATCGTGCCGCAGCGATACAAACGCAGCGGTATCCGCACCTGGTCCGTCCGTGCCCGCGCCTGCCGGCGCGTTGGTTTCGCCGTAGGCCTCGGCGACGGGGCCAAATAGCTGCAGTGCCTGGTCGATCAGGTGGGCACCGAGGTCATGCAGGATGCCGCCTGCCTCACGGACGGGAGTTGTGTCCCGCCAGTTGCCGAACCCTTCCGGCCGCCACCACTCGAAACGGGATTCAAAGGACTCGACGTTTCCCACGCTGCCCTCTGCCAGCAACCGACGGAGCGTAAGGAAGTCGGCGTCCCACCGGCGGTTTTGGAAGACAGTGAGGGTGAGCCCTGCCGCTTCGGCCCGTGCGATGAGTTCCTCGCCCTGGGTGGAGGTGGGGACAAACGGTTTGTCCACGACGACGGATAGCCCTGCGTCGATGGCTGCTGCGGCCTGGACGTAATGCAGCCCGGGGGGCGTGCACAGAATCACCAGGTCCAACTCGCCAGCCAGGGCGAACACGTCGTCCGCGGCAGGGACGATCCGTGCCTGCGGGTGAAGTCGCGCCGCCGTCGTTGCCCGTTCCGGGTTTGCGGTGGCGATGATGTCGAGGGAATAGGCGGGATCACTGCTGATCAGCGGGGCGTGGAAGACGCGGCCGGAGATCCCGAAGCCGATTATGGCTGTGCGGATCCGTGCGGAGGTCTCAGGCATTACAGCACCTCGGACAGGAACCGCTGCAGGCGTTCACTCCGGGGCCGGTCGAACAGGTCGCCAGGCCGTCCGGCCTCCACCACTTCGCCCTCATCCATGAATACGACCTGGTCAGCCACTTTGCGGGCGAAGCCCATTTCGTGCGTCACCACCACCATGGTCATGCCGCGACCCGCCAGGCCAGCCATCAGGTTCAGCACTCCCTTGACCAGTTCCGGGTCGAGCGCGCTGGTGGCTTCATCGAACAACATGACTTCCGGTTCCATGGCCAGCGCGCGGGCGATTGCGACGCGTTGCTGCTGGCCGCCGGACAGGTCCCGTGGGCGGTGGTCGGCCCGTTCGGCCAGGCCGACTTCTGCAAGCCGGCGCTGCGCCCTTTCTGTAGCTTCGGCCTTGGACATGCCCTTGACCTTGCGCAGTGAGAGGGAGACGTTTTCCAGGGCCGTGTGATCGGGGAACAGGTTGAAATGCTGAAAGACCATGCCGATACGACGGCGCAGCGTGTCCGGTTTGGCTGTCAAGGCGTTTTCGCCGTTCAGCAGCACTTCCCCGCTCTTGGGTTCGTGCAGCCGGTTGATGCCCCGCAGCAGGGTGGACTTGCCGGACCCGGAGGGACCGATGATGCAGGTGGTGGTGCCCGGGTCGACAATCAGGCTGACATTACGCAGCACTTCGATGTCGCCGTAGGCCATCGTCAGGTTGCGCAATTCCAGGCTGGAGCCGCGGAAGGTCTCGATGTCGGCTCGCGATGATGATGTGAGGCTCATGTGTTGCTCCCGGTGGTGAGCGGTGAAACCGCGCTGAGTTCTTGCACTTCATTCAGGCCACTGCTCGGGGCGGTGGGGCGCCGGCGGCCGGTTCGGAAGCGGTTGTCGAAGTAGTTGACCAGGTGCGTCAGCGGGACGGTGATCACCAGGTAGAAGATGCCCGCCATGACCAGCGGGGACAGGTTGCCGGACAAGACCGCGGCGTCCTGGCCGACCCGGAACAGTTCGCGCTCGCTGACCAGCAGGCCCAGGAAGTAGACCAGGGACGAGTCCTTGACGATGGCGATGAACTGGTTGACCAGGGCGGGCAGCACGCGGCGCACACCCTGCGGCACCACGACCAGGGCCATGGCCTTGGCATAGCTCATGCCCAAGGCACGGCAGGCCTCCAGCTGGCCCTTCTCGACGCCGAGAATGCCGGCGCGGAAAATTTCGCCGATGTAGGCGCTGGCGATGAGGCTCAGGGCCACGATCCCCAACGGATACGGCGACGGCCCGAAAATGCTTTGACTAAGTTTGGCGAAGCCCTGTCCGATTAGCAGGATGGTCAGGATCGCCGGGAGGCCGCGGAAAAGGTCGGTGTAGATACGGGCCGGAAGGCGCAGCCATTTGGAGGGCGAGATGCCCATGACTGCGACGATCATGCCCAGCACCACGCCGATGACGGTGGCCGACACGGAAATGATGAGGGTGTTCAGCAGGCCGACCCCGAGGAGCTGGGGCAGCACCTCGGCCATCGCCTTGAAGTCGAAGAAGGTGCGGATGATGGTGTTGAGCCAGTCCATGATTGCTCTCAGGGTTTAGGAGTTGGGGGGGCTGCGGGCCGTCCCGGGTGGTCGGCCCGCAGCGGGATGCAATGCTGCGTGCGGTAGTTACGGGGTAACGGACGCGGTGGCAGCCGGGCTGGCTGCCTGGTCCGCCTTGGGCAGGTACTGGGTCGGCATCGGTGAACCGGGGAACCACTTCTGGTAGAGGCTCTTCCAGGTGCCGTCCTCCATGGCATCGGCCAGGCCCTTGTTCAGGGCCTCCAGCAGGGCGGTTTTGCCCTTGGCGACGGCGAAGCCGGCGGGAGCATCGAAGGAGGGGATGTCCGCTGCGCTGACCAGGCCGAACTGCTCCTGGTAGGCCTTGGCGGCCTCGTAGTCCAGGAAGTGCGCGTCCACGGTGCCGCTGTTGACGGCAGCGATGGCCGTGTTGTTGTCGGGGAAGCGGACCAGGTTGGCGGAGGGGAAGTTCTTTACGGCGTAGGCCTCCTGCAGGGTGCCTTGGACCACGCCCAGGCGCTTGCCGTTCAGGCCGCCCACGTCCGTGATGCCGGAGGTCTTGGTGGTGATGACGGTCAGGTAGCCGGCCAGATAGCCGTCGGAGAAGTCAACCGTCTGCTTGCGCTTGTCGGTGATGCCGATGGCCGCTGCGCCGACGTCGAACTGGCCATTGGAAACCGCTGCCAGCAGGCCGGAGAAGTCCTGGCCGGTGAAGACGACGTTGTCCACGCCGGCGCGGTGGGCCACGTCCTTGAACAGCTCAACGTCAAAGCCGGTGAAGTTTCCGGAAGCGTCGGTGAATGTGTAGGGCTTGGAATCACCGAGGCTGGCCACGCGAATGGTGCCGGCCTGGATCAGGCCGTAGGGGTTGGACTCGGAGGTGCTGGAAGAAGCGGAGCCGCCACAGCCGGAGAGGGCCAGGACCGCTGCCAGCGCGGTGGCGGCCAGGGCCGCGGGGCGAAGCTTGAAGCCTTTGATCACTGCATGTCCAATCGTGGAAAGAGCGGCAGTTATGAACCGCCTGAACGGGGAACTCTTGCTGAGTCCGGTCTCAGTGAGTAGGTTTGAGACCGGACTCACATCGGTTGCTAGGAACAGTAGGTCATCGCTTCTCCACCCGTCAAGGGTGTTTCGAAAGGCTGAAATGGAAAGATTACAACCCGTCCGGCGGGATGCGACCGTCGCTGACGTGGCAAAGCGTGCCGGCGTATCGAAGGCTCAGGCGGCCCGCGCGCTGGGCAATTATGGCGCCGTTAGTGACGACGTCCGGGAGCGGGTCCTGGCTGCCGCGCAGGAGCTTGATTATCGTCCCAACGAGCTCGCCAGGACCATGAATACCGGGAAATCGCACACGCTGGGCGTAGTGGTTGGGGATATAGAGAACCCGCATTTTGGGCTGCTGATGAGGGGTATTTCGGACACCGCGAAGCGTGCCGGGTTCGACGTCATCCTGGTCAACACCGGAGAGGATGTGACCATTGAGCGGGACGCCGTGCAGGTGCTGCTGGATAAGCGCGTTGACGGGCTGATCGTGGCTCCGGCATCGTCGCTGGAAACCGAACATTTACGTCGAGTTTACGAGTCCGGCCGCCCGCTGGTGCTGGTTGACCGGCAAGCCCAGGGAGTTCCCGCCGAGGTGATGGCCGTTGACATGACCTCGGTGGCGTTCGCGTCCACCCGCCACCTGTTGGAGCAGGGGCACACCCGCATCGCGTTCGTTTCGACCATCGACTCGGGGGAGCCGTACCGGCCGGGCATCCGTCTGCACTCGTCGCAAATCATGGAGCGCCTGACCGGCATGGAACAGGCCTTTGGACAGGCCGGCCTGTCCCTGCCTCCCGACCTGGTCCGGTTGAACGCCGGGAACGCGGACAGTATCCGGCGCATAACGCGGGACCTGCTGGCAGGCAGCAACCCGGCGACGGCGATTGTCGCCTCCGACGGGCTGATCGCCCTCAGCGTGGTGGAGGAGATCCAGGCGCTGGACCTGGACATTCCCGGCGAGGTGTCGATCCTGATGTACGACGATTTCCCGTGGACCAGGCTCACGACTCCACCGCTGAGCGTGATTGCCCAGCCGGTCTACGACATTGGGGCAGCAGCGGCCAAGACGGTTATTGCCCGCATCTCCGGCCGAGTGCAGGTCCCGGCAACCCCTGCCTTCGAGGCGACGCTGATCCTGCGCGGCTCCATCGGCGTTCCACCGTCAGCCCTTCCCGAAGCCGCCGCCTCCTAACCGCCGAGTGTCGAGATAAGCACCGCTGCGGTGCGACCGAGTGTCGAGATAAGCATCGCTGCGGTGCGACCGAGTGTCGAGTTATGCACCACACGCCCCGGGAATATCCTCCGGGGCGTGTGGTGTTGGGGGCAGCGCTGCGGTCAGCTCAGTTCCACTGACGAGGCAGCGGAGGGTTCTTGGCGTCCTCGCCCGTCTCCTGCCCGGCGTCCGGTTCAGCCGTTTCGCCCGCGTCGAGGGTTCCTTCCTGTGACTCCCCGGACTGCGGCTCAGCCGTCTCGCCGTCGTCCTCAAAAGGTGCCATCTTGCCGTTGTCAGCTGTAGTCACGATGCAACTCTCCCTGTCTGGATGGTCCTACGCCGCAACAGCAGCCGCGGCTCCTTTTCAGCCTAGGTAGCAGGCGGACCGGTGTCCATGGCAGGGGATGCATGGTGCCGCACGGTGAGGTACAGGCGGTGGGCGGTGATCACCAGCGACAACCAGGCCGCCCCTAGGATCCACGCAGCCAGCACGTCGGTGAACCAGTGGTGGCCCAGGAAGACCCGGCTAAGCCCGATCGTGAACGCGAACAGGGCGGCAATCGTCATGGTTAGGACGCGGGCGCGCCTGCTGTGCTGGCGCAGAATCAGCAGGTAGGCCACAATTCCCGCGATAACAAAGGCGTTGAGCGTGTGCCCGCTGGGGAACGACGGCGAATATTCGTAGGGCGGGACGGCATCGGCGAGCGGTGGCCGGGAACGCCCGAACAGCTGCTTGCCGGCAATCGTCATCAACAGGGACCCTCCCGCCGCCGCGAGCATCAGGATCACCGGTGTCCAGGACTTGCGCCGGAACGCGAGCACAAACATGATGACCAGGGCCAGGATGGGCATGCCAATGACACCACCGACGTCGGTGTACGCGGTGACTGCCGAGTCGGCAAAGGGAGAGCGCAGGCCAAGGGCTGTCTCCAGCAGGGGATGGTCCAAGCCGGCCACGCCATCAGCTTCGGTCACTGACTCGTACACTTCGGAAAACAGTACGGTCAGCAGGACGGCGATGAGGCCACCAAGGACCAAGATGAGAATCAGCGCGCCATGCGGGCCAAGCCGAGCGGCGAGAGCGTGCGCCGCGCGGGCCAGCGACCGGCCGATGGGGGAGCGCCAACGGGTCAGGTCCTCCTCGCCCACAAACCGGTCTTCCCGCATTTCGCCGGGGAGGCCGGGATCGTGGGTTGCACCCGGGGGGCGGTGCGGAGGGATGTGATCGTGCTGGTCGTCGGCCATCCTGCCATCCTATCGACGGAGCCGTTCCTGCCGGGCCCGGGGGCGCACCTTGTTGCCGGTACGCTGAAATGCTCCAGCCCGGTTCGGGGCATGCCGACATATCGGCCTCCGGCCGGTACGAAGGGAGAACTGACGGTGGATTCTGGGACAGGCACTGCGCGCGTAGTGGTGGTCGGGTCATTGAACGTTGACCAAGTGGTCCGGGTGCGGCGCCACCCGACGCCGGGAGAAACCGTCCTCGGCAACGACCTTGACCTCATCCCCGGCGGGAAGGGAGCCAACCAGGCGCTGGCGGCGGCGCGGCTGGGCGCACGCGTCGCGCTGGTAGGCGCGGTCGGCGTCGATGCCTCGGGTGAACTGGCCCTGTCCCTGCTGGAGGGGGCAGGGGTGGACCTCTCCAACGTTCGCCGAGTGGATCAGCCCACCGGAATCGCCGTTATCACCGTGTCCGACGACGGCGAGAACACCATCGTGGTGGTACCCGGCGCCAACGCCGTCGTGGATGAAGAGGTGGTCCGGAGCGCAGCTGATGTGATCAGCCGTGCAGCCGTCGTGGTGTTACAGGGCGAGATCCCTGCCGCAGGCATCGCTGCCACCGCGGCGCTCGCCGCCCACCGCTTGGTACTCAATTTGGCACCGGTGATTCCGGTGGATGCAGCGGTGATCCGGCGCGCTGACCCGCTGGTAGTCAATGAACATGAGGCCTCCCTGCTGCTGGCCCAGCTGGAACCGGACAGCGAGATCCCTGCCTCCCACCCGGAACTCGTGCAGCGACTACGGCAATGTGGTCCGGCCTCGGTGGTCCTGACCAGGGGCGCGCAGGGCGCGCTTTGCTCGACCGACGGCGGAGGCGTGGCGACGGTACCTGCTGCACCAGTGGACCGGGTCGTGGACAGCTCGGGCGCGGGGGACGCCTTTGTTGGTGCACTCAGTGCCCGCCTGGCTGCGGGGGATTCCCTTTCCGAGGCCGTCCGGTTCGCCGTTCGGGTGGGGGCGTTCTCGGTGCAACGGCACGGCACGCAGCCGTCCTTTCCGACCCTGGATGACGAGCTGCCGTAGTGCCCGGGACGTCCTGCGCCCGGTCGGCTCCCGGCGACTGTCTCCCGGCGGCTCCCCCGGTCGGCTCCCCCCGAGCCGCTACGGGTGCCGGATGCCGTGCCCGTGCAGGACCTCGCGGTAGCCCTCCCGATAGCTGGGAAAGGCGAAGGTGAACCCGGTGCGCTGCAGCTTTTTGCTGCTGCAGCGCTTGTTCCCGCCCCGGGGAGGGTCAACCGGTCCGGTCGGCGGATCCGGTTCCCCAAGCTCGGCGGCGAGGAACCGCAGGACGTCCGCCAGGGGGGCCGGCTCCAGATCGATGCCGACGTAAATCTGCTCCGGCGCTTCCAGGCCGGCCAGGTGCACAATGGCGGCTGCCGCGTCGTTGCGGTGGATGCGGTTGGTGTAGCGCACGTCCGGCGGAATGGCAGCAGTGCCGCTGCGGATTTGGTCTATGAGCCGGGTACGTCCGGGGCCGTATATGCCGCCGAGCCGGAGCGACACGGTAGGAAAGGATTGTTCCTGCAGCAACTCCTCCGTTTCCCGCAGGATCCGACCACTGAAGCCCGTCGCCGTCGTCGGGGTCGCTTCATCCACCATTTCCCCGCCCGCGTCCCCATAAACGGCCGTGGAGGAAACAAATATCAGCAACCGCGGTACCACCCGGTCTCGCTTCAGCGCGCTGAGCAGGTTTCGCGCGCCGTCAAGGTAGGCAGCCCGGTACGCCTCCTCAGAGGGGCCGTCCGCGGCTGAAGCGAGTACGACGACGTCGGTGTCCACAGGAAGGCGCGGAAGCTCCCGGCGCAGGTCAGCTTCGGCTCCTTCCAGGACAGAAGGCAGCTTTTCGGGGGAGCGTCGCCAGCCCACCACGCGCTCGCCGGCTTGGACGAAGCGCAGGCCCGCTTCAGTGCCGAGGTCGCCACAGCCGACGATCAGGACCGTCATCTCGCGAGGCCTGTGGGACTGTCCGGCGCGCCGGAACTCCCGCGGCCGGATGTGCCCGGCAGTGGGACCGGGGTGACGGCCGGCGAGCCGGACATTACCGCGACAACGTTGCTGGCGGCCAGGTCAGCCATCGCCGTCCGGGTTTCAATCGTGGCAGAGCCCAGGTGCGGCAGCAGGACCACGTTCTCGAGTTCCAGGAGGCCGGGATGAACGGCGGGTTCGTGTTCGTAGACATCCAGGGCCGCCCCGGCGATGCTGCCCGCAGCAAGGGCATCCACGAGCGCTGCTTCGTCCACGACGGCGCCGCGTGAGGTGTTGATCAGGTAGGCGCTGGGCCGCATGCCGGCCAGGCGCTCGCGGTTCAGCAAATGGCGGGTGGCCGGAGTCAGGGGGCAATGGATGCTGACGACGTCGGCTCCGGCCAGGAGCTCGTCCAGTTCCAGCTTGTTCCCAGTATTAAGCTCGGCGGCCAGTTCCGGGCTGATCGGGGACCGGCCGGTGTAGCGGATCTGCATGCCGAAAGCCCTGGCCCGACGGGCGGTGGCGGCGCCGATGCCGCCCATGCCGATGATGCCGAGTGTCTTGCCCGCCAGTCCTGAGCCGAGCAGGAAGCCGGGTTCCCACCGCCACGGCCTGCCGGCCCGAATCAGCCGTTCGCCTTCACCGATCCGGCGGGTGAGCGCCAGGATCATGGCCAGTGCCAGGTCGGCCGTCGCTTCCGTCAGCACTCCGGGAGTGTTGGACAGGATGACTCCCCGGTGTGCCAGCGCATCAACATCCACGTTGTCGTAGCCGGCCGCGACGTTGGCCACGCAGCGCAGTTGCGGTCCTGCCGCGTCCAGGATGGAGGAGTCAATCCGGTCATGCAGGTAAGTCACCAGGGCATCGGCGCCGGCGACAGCAGACCGTAGCTCCTCAGGAGTCAGGGGGCGGCCCTTTTCCTCCACGCGGAGTTCTCCCACGGCAGTCAGTGCGGTGCGGGTGGAGTCAGGCAGTGCGCGCGTCGCCACGATGAGCGGCCGACGCGCCTCGCCCGCATCCAGCGGAATTCCGGCGTCGTGCGCCATGGCAGCCCTCCTGTACGAGCGGGAACTTCCCGGCCCGGGACCATTATGGCCCGTCGGACCGACGGTCCTGTCCTCCCGCGGTGGCGGCAGGACCTCCCGCGGCATACGGTGGGGAAATCGAGTCAGCCTCCCAGCCCCCAGGTACGTCCGACGACGAGCGCTTCTTCCTGCACAGCGGCCGCCGTTGGCGACGGACAGACCCATCCTTGCCCGACGGCGTTCGCCAGCAACTTTTGTCCTACCTTGGGCAGGGCCGGTCGGCCGTCAGGGTGCATAAGGACGACGACGACGCACGCCGCGGAGCCCGCCGGAAGGTGCAGCTGGCCAAGGAGGGGTTGGGTGAACGCGGAACGCCTCCGTGGTGGGAACAATCCCAGCCGGAACGCCAGCAGCGCTGGGAGGGCGCGCTCGCAGCCCTTGCTGATCTGACATCGGAGTCGCAGGAGTTGCAGGAGAGGTCGGAGTCCCCGGAGACGCAGGAGACGAGCGAGTCGCCGGAAACGAGTGAGAGCAGGGAGACCCGCGAGAGCAGGGAAACGAGCGAGAGCCCGGAGGCGAGCGGGAGCCCGGGCGCCCCAAAATGGCCCGACGCGGGAATCAGAACCGGACCGTCCGTCGTCGAGCTACGGCAGGAAATCCTCCGCATCGCCGCGGCCCGAGGACCAGAGAAGACTTTGTGCCCCAGCGACGCAGCCCGCAGCATCGGCGGAGATACCTGGCGGCTGCTGATGCCCGATGCACGCCGGATTGCCTTTGAGCTCGCCGGGGAAGGGCTGGTCGATGTCACCCAACACGGTGAGCCGGTTTCCGGCCCGGACGTACGCGGCCCGATCCGGATTCGACTGCGCCCGGTGCACGACACCCCTAGCTAGCTCCAGGTGTGGGCAGAATGGACGCAGGAGTGCATCAGCATTGCCGCAACCGTACGGAAGGCAGAACCAGACAAATGATCTTCATCGTCGTCAAATTCCACGTCAAGCCGGACTGGACCGATCGCTGGCTGGACCTGACCCGGGAATTCACGGAGGCAACCCGCCAGGAACCCGGCAACCTATGGTTTGACTGGTCCCGCAGCGCCGACAACCCACATGAGTTCGTGCTGGTGGAAGCATTCCAGGACGACGCGGCAGAGGCACACGTCAATAGTGCGCACTTCACCAAGGCCATGCAGGACATGCCTCAGGCGCTCACCGAGACGCCGCTGATCATCAGCGAAAAGATCGACGCCGAAGGGTGGGGCCGGATGGGTGAACTCACCGTCCCCTAACACCGCAGCCGATCGCTTCTCCTTTGATCCCGTCCCCCCGTGCCTTCCGTCCGCGAAACCCAGGGTTTCGCTCGGCGCTGCACGCAACGAGATTATCCGCGATACGTCGTCCGCAATACGTGGGAAGGCGGGTCTGAGCGATGAACGCCGACGGCGGGCCAGTGGAGGACTTGGTCATCTCCTGCACCGGTCGTGGTGCAGGTCCGCAACGCGCCGTACTCAGCAATTGGCACCGCCTCGCTGGCAATTGCTGAGTACATTGTTGGCAGGGCGCTTGAGCATCTGTCCAGCTGCCCGGGCCAAGCAATGCCCTCTCCCCGACGCAGAGGCGCGCTGGGAGAGGGCGGGAGTCGACCCGGACTTGGCCCGGGCCTGGCGGAAAGCACCCGGCCGAGATTGAACCGATGAAAAGGATGCAAGGATGCAGCTGAGTGATCTGCTGGCCGACGGCGCCGCACTGGAGAAGGTTGCCACCGGCACCATTTGGGCTGAGGGGCCGGTGTGGCTGCCGGAACGCCGAGCCGTGCGGTACAGCGACATCCCGAATAACCGGATCGTGGAATTCAGTGAAGAGACCGGTCAACTGACCGTGTACAACGACGAGGCGGAATTCACTAACGGTCGGACCCTGGATAGGGATGGCGCGGTTATTCAGTGCTCCCACGGGCGGCGGGCGGTGGAACGCGACGATGACGGCACAGTAAAGACCCTGGTGGATTCCTGGCGCGGCGTACGGCTGAACTCACCCAACGACGTGGTGGTCAAATCGGACGGAACCATCTGGTTCACGGACCCCCCGTACGGAATCCTGCGTAGCGTAGAGGGCCACCCGGGCATCCAGGAATACCGGGACTCCTATGTGTTTCGCTTCGACCCCACGAACGGCGACATCGACCCCGTGGTAATTGACGTCGAGACACCCAACGGGCTGGCATTCTCGCCGAACGAGGACCTGCTGTACGTGGCTGACTCATCCCTTGCCGCACCGGACCCGGACAAGCCAGCACGATACTCGGGGCACGCAATTCACGCCTACGACATCTTTGACGGCAGATACGCGAAAAACGGCAGGATTTTTGCCGAAGTCAGCCCCGGACTTCCGGACGGGTTCCGGGTCGACGTGGACGGCAACATCTGGACCTCCAGCCAGGATGCCGTTCAGGTTTTCGCGCCAGATGGTGCCCTGATCGGTCGGATCCCGGTTCCCGAGGTAATCGCCAACCTCTGTTTTGGAGGCTCGGATGGACGAACCCTGTACATCACAGCCTCCACCAGCCTGTACCGCATTCGCACCACCACCAGGGACGCCACCGCACGGTAAGCCTCAATTGGCGTCGGGAGGCAGTTCAGTCAGGGAGGCGCAGGGGGCGCTAGTCGGGATGGCGCATTCGCGCTCAGGCGCTTGAGTGCCGGGCAGGCAAAGTGTGCTGCCCGCCGTCGCTCCATCCACAAGCCCACAATTGTTTCTCATGCACACTGGGTTGCCCCCGCTGCCGGGGGCTCGGAATACTGGAACCAGGCAGTGGACAAGCGGGCCCGTCGGTCCGGAAGGTGACGCAGGCTCCATGGAACGGAACGCGGCGAACGAGCATGAGGCTCGAATGCGTAAGGCGGCTCAGTACCTGGCCGCGCGGGATGCGGCCCGTACAGCAGCCCGGTCGGACGAAGGCGGCCAGCCCCGCGCCGATGCCGGCGCGACAGCTGCTGATGAGAAGCCGCGTTGGGCGCCCGACGAGCCCCCGGCGCCAGCTAGTGCTGGGGACGTGCCTCAAGACAGGGAGACAAGGCAAGCCGGCGGAGCGCGGGGTGGCACCCGAGGGCCCCTGACGACTGATCGGGCAGCTCAGGCAGATGCGGCGGTGCGTGATGCCATTGCGCGGGGCGAATTCGACAATTTATCGTTGGCGGGCAAGCCGATACCAGGTTTGGGTCAACAACTGGACCCCGACTGGTGGGTCAAAGGACTCATCGAGCGCGAAAAGCTGACCGGGCTCGCTCCCGAGCCGTTTTTGTTGCGAACCGAGGACGCGACTTTGGACCAACGGCTGGACGCGCTTTATACCGAGCGCCAGGTGCGTGACCTGCTGGACTCTTTCAACCGGCGCGTGATTGAAGCCCGACGACAGCTGCTCGGTGGTCCACCCGTGGTCACCCCTGTCCGGGACGTGGAGTTGGAGGTCCGCCTATGGCATGAACGCCGCCTGCGCAGGCGGGGCCCAGCCCTTTCGGAACCGCCGGATGGATTGAACCGGTCCTGGTGGCGCCGACTGTGGACGAAGGTTTGGGGCTCGAGGGCCTGAGGCCCATGACTAGGAGGCTTGGCCTGACTAGGAGGCCGGGCCCTGATACCCTTCATCCCCGTTAGCTCCGAGTTCGCCGAGCTGGCCGGTCTCGTCGTCTGTGGGGTTGTCGCTCTTGGGATTGTCGTTCTCGGGGCTGTCATTCTTGGGGTTGTCGGCCGGGACATCGTCTGTTGTCGCTTTTGACCCCTCATCGGCCGGGCCTTGGACTGCAGGGCTCGGTGTGAGCAACGTTCCAGTGATGTCGTCTCCGTCCGAAGGACCCGCGATCTCCTCTAACTCTGGGAGCAGACTGGGATTGATGCGGTGAAGGATGAGCCGCACCTCTGCCGCCGGAACGGCCCGGTACAGGACGCGACGGGCCTCAGAGTACTTGGTCGTCGGCACCTTGTCGGGCCACTTTTCAGCCAAGGCCTGCACCCGCTCCGGCAACGAATTATGGGCGTTGTCCGCAATCTTAACCAAGGTTGCGTCGTGGTCCTGCGCTACGGATTGAATGCTCCCGGCATAGTCGTCAGGATCGTCATACAGGTTCAGGGAGACCCGTTCGATGATGTTCACGGCCCGGATGGATACGCCCATGTCCAGCAGCGCCTGCCGTGAGATGGGAGTGTCCTCGGCTATGTCATGGAGGTAGCCGGCAATCTGGATGTCCTCGTCGAAATCGGCCAAGGCGTCCCCCACGGCGTGCACATGCTGCGTGTACGGACGCTTTAGTTTGTCCTTCTGCCGGAAGTGCGCGACGTCGGCCAGCACGCGGGCGGTCTCAACAGTGAACCGTGGCTCAGTCATGGGGATCCTTTGAATTCGATCGAAACCACCAGCCTACTGTCCCCCCGCACAAGCCCGCCGAGTGTCGACCTATGCACCCCATCCCCGAATGGAGGCAGAAGGTCCGGCCGCTCGAACTCCGCACCCGTTGATCGAGCCTGTCGAGATCCGCCCCGCTCGTTGATCGAGCTTGTCGAGATCCACCCCGCTCGTTGATCGAGCTTGTCGAGATCGCATTCACCAGGACGGACGAGCCTGCACTCCAGGCCGGCCTCCACGCGCCCCATGTGGTGTGGGGGTGGATTTGTGTTGGGGGTGGTTTGGGGGTAGTGTTCTTCGAGTTGCCCCGGTGTGGGTGGCGAAAATCCTTTCCTTGTTGGTCCGGTTTTCGGGCGTGTTTTGTTGCGTCCGGGGGT
>JAODMR010000152.1 GCA_025465475.1 Micrococcaceae bacterium | reverse complement strand
CCGAGGGCCACTGACAGCAGGAACGACATCTTCAGCACTGACCACGGGTCGATCCTGCTGACCAGTAGCCGCGCCCGCCGGGCCTTAGCCTTGGGGGCCGGCTTGACCAGTGGCGGTCGGCTCGCTGTCGGCCGCTGCGCCGAAGCTGCTGCTGTGCGCTGCGCACCCCCTGGGGATGCCGCCGGGCGCTGCGGGGGCCGCGCAGGGGCACCTACCCGGGAGCCCGTATTGGGCCGTGGGTTTGGGTTACTCGTGCTCAATCGGTACCTCCACTGCTGTCGTTGTCCTGGTTCAACGGTACTTCATCCGTATTCAGGTCGCCGTTTTCGAGGTCCTGAACACCAATTTCCGGCAACGCCTCATTCTCGGGAACGATGCCCGCGTCATCGCTGCCAGGAACTTCTGCAAGGGCTTCTTCCACGTCGAGGCCGCGCTCACTGTTCCGCGCCACCTCGATGATGCGGTCGTTCTTGTCCGGCTTGGCGAAGATGACGCCCATGGTGTCTCGTCCCTTGGCTGGAACTCCTGCCACCGCTGAACGGACCACCTTTCCGCCCTCCATCACGACCAGGACCTCGTCCTCCTCCTTGACGATCAGGGCACCGACCAGATGGCCACGGTCCTCGGCGTACTTGCCGACTTTAATACCCAGCCCGCCCCTGCCCTGGAGCCGGTATTCCTCGACGGAGGTGCGCTTGGCGTAGCCACCGTCGGTAACGATGAAGACGAAGGAGTCGTCAGTGACCACGTCAGCGGTCAGCAGTTCATCGTGGTCCCGGAACTTCATGCCGGTCACCCCTGAGGTGGCCCGGCCCATCGGGCGCAGCGCCTCGTCGGTGGCCGTGAAGCGGATGGATTGTCCACGACGGGACACCAACAACAGGTCGTCGGTTTCGGATACCAGCTGCGCGGAGACCAGTTCGTCGCCGTCGCGCAGGTTGATGGCGATGACTCCGGCCGAGCGGTTGGTGTCGTAATCCTCCAGGCGGGTCTTTTTCACCAATCCCTGCTTGGTGGCCAGGACCAGGTAGGGCGACTGCTGGTAGTCGCGCAGGTCCAGCACTTGGGCAATGTGTTCGTCCGGCATGAAGGCCAGCAGGTTCGCCACGTGCTGGCCCTTGGCATCCCGGCCGGCCTCGACCAGTTCGTACGCCTTGGCACGGTAGACGCGGCCCAGGTTGGTGAAGAACAGCAGCCAGTGGTGCGTGGTGGTGACGAAGAAATGCTCGACGACGTCGTCGCCGCGCAGCTGGGCACCCTTGATGCCCTTGCCGCCGCGGTGCTGCGACCGGTAGTTGTCGCTCCGGGTGCGCTTGACGTAACCCCCGCGGGTAATGGTCACGACCACTTCCTCTTCGGGAATCAGGTCCTCCATGCTCATGTTCGGGTCATACCCAAGCATGATCTGGGTGCGCCGGTCATCGCCGTACTTGTCGGCGATTTCCTGCAGCTCGGTGCTGACAATGCCGCGCTGGACCTCTTCCGAGGCGAGAATGCGGTTAAACTCGGTGATTTGGAGTTCGAGTTCCGCATGCTTGTCCTGGATGCGCTGCCGCTCCAGCGCAGCCAACCGCCGCAGCTGCATGTCCAGAATGGCACGGGCCTGCAGCTCATCGATGGATAGCAGCTCCATCAGCCCGTCGCGTGCTTCCTCGGTGGTCGAGGAAGCACGAATCAGGGCGATGACGGCGTCCAGCGCATCCAGGGCCTTGAGCAGGCCGCGCAGGATGTGCGCTTCTTCTTCGGCTTTGCGCAGGCGGTAACGGGTCCGGCGGACGATGACGTCCAACTGGTGCGTCACCCAGTGACGGATGAATGCGTCCAGGCTGAGTGTGCGGGGGACCCCGTCCACGATGGCAAGCATGTTGGCGCTGAAGTTTTCCTGCAGTTGTGTGTGCTTGTACAGGTTGTTCAGCACGACTTTGGCCACCGCGTCGCGCTTCAGCACGATGACCAGGCGCTGCCCCGTGCGGCCTGAGGTTTCGTCCCGGAGGTCCGCGATGCCGGAAATCCTGCCGTCCTTGACCAGCTCGGCGATCTTGATGGCCAGGTTGTCCGGGTTGGCCTGGTAAGGCAGTTCCGTGACGACCAGGCAGGTGCGTCCCTGGATTTCCTCGACGTTGACCACGGCCCGCATGGTGATGGAGCCGCGGCCGGTCCGGTAGGCGTCTTCAATACCCTTGTGGCCCAGGATCTGCGCGCCGGTGGGAAAGTCGGGGCCCTTAATGCGTTGGATGAGCGCTTCCAGGAGCTCTTCGCGGGTGGCGGTGGGATTGGACAGGTACCACTGGACACCGTCAGCCACTTCGCGCAGGTTATGCGGCGGGATGTTGGTGGCCATGCCGACGGCGATGCCCGACGAACCATTGACCAGCAGGTTCGGGAACCGCGAGGGCAGGATGGTGGGTTCCTGGTTCTTGCCGTCGTAGTTGTCCTGGAAGTCGACGGTTTCCTCGTCGATGTCCCGCACCATTTCCATGGCCAGCGGAGCCATCTTGGTTTCGGTATATCGCGGCGCCGCGGCGCCGTCATTTCCCGGCGAGCCAAAGTTTCCCTGGCCCAGCGCGAGCGGGTAGCGCATGGTCCAATCCTGGATCAGGCGGACCAAGGCGTCATAAATGGCCGTATCGCCGTGCGGGTGGTACTGGCCCATGACTTCGCCGACCACGCGGGCACATTTGTTGAAGGAGCGCTCGGGCCGGTATCCGCCGTCGAACATTGCGTACAGCACGCGCCGGTGCACGGGCTTCAGCCCGTCGCGGACGTCAGGCAGGGCGCGGCCCACAATGACGGCCATGGCGTAGTCGAGGTAGGACCGTTGCATTTCGGTCTGCAGATCAACCTGCTCGACCCGGTCGGTCAGGACATCGGACACGATGTCCCCCTCCAACACCTCATCGGCGCCGTCGCCGGGAACTGACGGGGTTTGGTCACTCATGCTTTAGTATTCCGTTCTGGATATATACGGGAACGATTATCGAAGGCCAAAACCCGCTAGATGTCGAGGAAACGGACGTCCTTGGCGTTTTGCTGAATGAAGCTGCGGCGTGACTCCACGTCTTCGCCCATCAACACAGAGAACACCTGGTCCGCAGCTGCGGCATCCTCCATGGTCACCTGGAGCAGGGTCCGGTGGTCGGGGTCCATGGTGGTGTCCCACAGTTCCGTGTAGTCCATTTCCCCGAGCCCCTTGTACCGCTGGATGCCGTTGTCCTTGGGGATACGCCGCCCGTTCGCCAGACCGTGCGCCAGGACGGCGTCCCGTTCGCGGTCGCTGAAGACGTAGTCGTGGGGCGCGTTGGACCACTTGATGCGGTACAGCGGCGGTTGCGCCAGGTAGACGTAGCCGTTTTCGATCAGCGGCCTCATGTAGCGGAACAGCAATGTCAGCAGGAGGGTGGTGATGTGCTGGCCATCGACGTCGGCGTCGGCCATCAGGACAATTTTGTGGTAGCGGGCCTTGTCGACGTCGAAGTCCTCACCGATGCCGGCGCCGAAGGCAGTGATCATTGCCTGCACCTCGGCATTGCCCAGGGCTCTGTCCAGGCGTGCACGCTCAACGTTAAGAATTTTTCCGCGCAAAGGCAGGATGGCCTGGGTGGTTGGGTTCCTGCCGCGAACGGCCGAACCGCCGGCGGAGTCACCCTCGACGATGTAGATCTCCGAAATCGATGGGTCCTTGGACTGGCAGTCCTTGAGCTTTCCCGGCATTCCACCGGACTCCAGCAGGCCCTTGCGGCGCGTGCTTTCGCGGGCCTTGCGGGCCGCCAGCCGTGCCTGGGAGGCCTGGATGGATTTGCGGATCACGTCCCGCGCGGGCCCGGGGTTTCGCTCCAGCCAGTCGCCCAGACCGTCGGTCACTACCCGTTGCACGAAGCCCTTCACCTCGGAGTTGCCGAGTTTGGTCTTCGTCTGGCCCTCGAACTGAGGCTCCGACAGTTTCACCGAAATGACGGCGGTTAGGCCTTCACGAATGTCATCGCCGGTGAGGTTGTCATCCTTTTCCTTGATGATGTTTTTTTCCCGCGCATAGCGGTTGATCAGTGAGGTCATGGCCGCCCGGAAGCCCTCTTCGTGCGTGCCACCTTCATGGGTGTTGATGGTGTTCGCGTAGGTGTGGACGCTTTCCGAATAGGCTGTGGTCCACTGCAGGGCGAGTTCCACGGCCATCTTTTTTTCCGTGTCCTCGGTCTCGAACGCGATGACGTCGTCGTGGATGACGTCTACCTTCTTGGAGGAGTTCAGGTACTTGACGTAGTCCAGTAGTCCGTCGTTGTACTGGTACACAACCTCCCGATGGCCGCCGCTGTCCAGACCCTCTTCGAGGACGCCGTCGAGGTTGAGGTCCTGATCTTCCGCCGCGCCGCGGTCGACCCGCCGCTCGTCGGTGAGCGTGATCTTCAATCCTTTGTTGAGGAACGCCATTTGCTGGAAACGGGCCCGCAATGTCTCAAAGTCAAACTCGGTTGACTCGAAAATGGACGGGTCAGCGTAGAACGTCTGGGTGGTGCCCGTTTCGTCCGTTTCCTCGCCCTGACGGAGCCCACCCTGCGGCTTGCCACCGTCGGCGAAGGACATCCGCCAGGTCGAACCCTGACGGCGCACCTCAGTCTCAACGCGCTCGGACAGAGCGTTGACCACGGAGATACCCACACCGTGCAGCCCTCCGGACACGGCGTAGCCGCCGCCGCCAAATTTTCCCCCGGCATGCAGGATGGTCATGACGACCTCGACGGTCGGTTTTCCCTCGGTGGGGTGGATGTCAACCGGGATGCCCCGGCCGTTGTCGACCACGCGGACGCCGCCATCGGCGAGGAGGACCACCTCGATATGGTCACAGTATCCGGCCAGCGCCTCATCGACAGAGTTGTCGACCACTTCGTAGACGAGGTGGTGCAGGCCGCGGGGTCCCGTGGACCCGATGTACATGCCGGGTCGTTTGCGGACGGCTTCCAGCCCCTCCAGGACGGTGATGTCGCTGGCACCATATTCCCGCGGCGCGGACTGCGGCGGCGCCGTTGCCGCTTTGTCCTGGCCAATGGTTTGCGAAGCGGTGCTGTTGTCCGGGTTGCTGGTAGTCACAGGCGCGATCGACCCCTTAGGTGTATTCGGTAAATGCCGGCAACGCCACTGCGGCAAGGGGACGCCCAGGCAGAACCCGGGGTGACACCTGACGGCAGGGACAGCTGTCGGCAGCTGGCACGTCAATACAGGCGCCGGATACGTGGCAGGACGCGCCCTATGGCACGTGCCCGATCCGGCGTCTGGTTTCCTCCCAATTCTACCTTGCCGGACACCAAATCCGGCATAAACCACCTCTGAACGGGCAGAAAACCGGGCGTGAAGCCGGTTTTTCCCAGCAGGTTAAGGGGCGATACGGCTGCTGCCCTAAGAGACGCCCAGCACGGCGCTACCCGGACGTAGCTTTTATCCGTAGGTGTCGCGGGGACCCCGTCCCTGCACGGTGCGGTAACCCTTCCGCCAGCTGGGGGCGGTGGGACCCAAAACCTGGATCTTCGTTACCACCCCTGCGCCCAGTTCAGCGTCGAATCGGGCCAGTAGCGACGAACTGAGCAGCCGCAACTGGGTGGCCCAGCTCGTGGAATCACATCGCACATGCAGGGTGGTGTCGCTGAACGACTCCGGCTGGCAATGGGCCGCGATATCAGGACCGACCAGGGTGTTCCATTGCGCCATCACGGAACCGACGGCCACCGGTGATGACCAGCCCCGCTCGCTCACCAGCCGACTCACGACATTACCGAGCCCCAGCGGATCCCGCCCGGAGTCCTGGCTGTCCAGGAAAGCCTTGCGGGGACCCGGTGTTGCCCGGCCGGACCGCACGGAAGGTGCGTCCATGCGCCTGCGGCCGGGCGCGATGCGAATTTCTCCGCGGTTTTTGGCCGCCTCCCTCATTCGATTCAGTGCTGCCTGGGCCGCGTCAACCTCCGTTGGCTGGTCGGCGGGGTCCCGTTCCTTAGCCATTGTCGGCTTCGATTCCGCCGGGTATGACACGGATGTGCGCTCCCTTTAGTCCCCCCGGAACATCAGCCTCGACGGCGGCCGTGACGAGCACCTGCTCCGCCGAAGCGACGATCGCGGCCAGCCGGTCCCTGCGGTGCACATCCAGTTCCGCAAAAACGTCGTCAAGGATCAGGATGGGCCCGTTGTTGTCCTGGGCACCGTCTTCCAACAGGACGTAGTAGGCCGCCAACCTGAGCGCCAAAGCCACTGACCAGGTCTCCCCATGCGAGGCATAGCCGCGGGCAGGTGCCTGACCGAGCATCAATTCCAGCTCATCCCGGTGCGGGCCCACCAGGGAAAGTCCGCGCTCCATCTCGCGGCGTCGGGCGGCAGCGAAGGCCTGGACATAACGCCCCGTCAACTCCTCAATGCCTTCAACAGGTACTTCGGCGGCGGCAGGAATTCCCCCGGATTCACTGAGGCCATCGTCGGTCAGGGCTCCATCGAGCGTGGAACGGTAGTGCGCTGCCAATGCTTTGGATCCGTCTGTCAGCTGAGCATAAGCAGTCGCCAGGTGGGGCCGCAACCGGTCCAGCAGTTCAAGGCGTGCGGACAGTAGCCGGGCTCCTGCCACTGCCATGTGCTGATCCCAGACATCAAGGGTCGAGGATAGGGACTCAACCTCGGAGGACCGGGAGTACATCCGCGACTTTGCCGACTTGAGGAGGGCATTGCGTTGCTTGAGCACCCTTTCGTAGTCGCTCCGGGTGGCGACATGACGTGGCAGCAGGGTTACCAGCAGTTCATCCAGGAAACGCCGCCGATTGCTCGGATCGCCTTTAACCAGTCCCAGGTCTTCCGGGGCAAACAAAACGGTGCGACAAATTCCAAGAACATCCCTGGCACGGACGGGGTTTGCTCGATTGATGCGGGCACGGTTGGCCCGGCCGGCGTTGATTTCCACTTCCACGCTGACGGCCTGAAGGCCGCGGACCAGCCTGGCACGAACAATTGCGCGCTCTGTACCGAACCGAAGCAATGGTGCGTCGGAACTGACGCGATGTGAACCGAGCGTCGAGAGGTAACCGACGGCCTCTACCAGGTTTGTTTTTCCCAATCCGTTGGATCCCAGGAGGATGGTGATACCAGGCTGCAGCGGCAGGTCCACCTGCGCGTAGCTGCGGAAATCAGTAAGGGAAAGGTGTTCCAGGTACACGGAAAAGGCGAGGTCAGGATCCGGCTGGCTTTGCGGGCTTGGTGGCGTGGCCGCCAAACTGGTTGCGCAGGGCGGAGACCATCTTCATGGCCGGTGAGTTCTCTTCCCGCGACGAGAACCGTGCGAACAGGGCCGCGGTGATGGCCGGAGCGGGTACGGCATTTGCGATTGCTTCTTCCACGGTCCACCGCCCTTCTCCGGAATCCTCGACGTAGTCGTCGATGGATTCCAGCCCCGGGTCCTCATCCAGGGCCTTAACCATGAGGTCCAGCAGCCAGGACCTGACAACGGTTCCTTTTTGCCAGGCCCGGAAAGTGCCGGGCAAGTCCTCGATGATGTCCTTGGCCGCCAGCAGCTCATACCCTTCGGCGTAGGCCTGCATCAGGCCGTATTCGATACCGTTGTGAACCATCTTGGCGTAGTGGCCCGCACCGACGCCGCCGACGTGCACGAAACTGTCTGCACGGTTGCCTTCAGGACGCAGGGCGTCAAGGACGGGGAGAGCCTTCTTGACATCGGCCTTGCTGCCGCCGGCCATGAGTCCGTAGCCGTTCTGAAGACCCCACACACCGCCGGATACCCCCACGTCCAGGAAGCCGATGCCCTTGGTGGCCAGGAGGTTCCCGTGTTTTTGGTCTTCCGTGAATCTGGAGTTACCGCCATCGACGACCAGGTCCCCTGGTTCGAGAAGACCAGCGAGTTCGGTGATGACCCCATCAGTGATGTCACCGGCGGGAACCATCACCCACAGCAGGCGGGGGGAGGGCACTGCCTGGACAAGATCAGCGATGGATGAGACGTCCGTGACATCAGGATTGCGGTCGAATCCAGTGACCTCATGACCGGCCTGGCGGAGGCGGGCCCTCATGTTGAAGCCCATTTTTCCTAGTCCGATGAGGCCGATGTGCACGGTGTTCTCTCTTCCTGATGATGTCGGTGGGGTTGAATGACGCACTGTTGGGCTGTTGGCTACGGCCTACTGGTTGGGCAAACGGACGGGCATAACCAGGTACCTATAATCATCTTGGTCTTCGCCGTCCAGGTCTGCCTGCGCGGTGATCATGGCCGGCTTGGGCGCCGAAGTGAACGAGAACCGGATGTATTTGCTGTCAAAGGCGTTCAATCCTTCACTGAGGTAGTGCGGGTTGAACGCGACGGTGATCTCATCGCCGCTGAGGGAAGCTTCCAGCGCTTCCGAGGCCTGGGCGTCCTCGCCTGTCCCGGCGTCGAGGCTCAGCTGGCCATCGGTGAAGGCCAAGCGGACGGGGGTGTTCCGTTCAGCGACGAGGGAAACACGGCGAACCGCCTCGGACAGGGATGCTGTCTCCACGGTGGCGTGGATGGGCGTGCTTTCGGGGAAAAGTGACCGAATCTTCGGGTAATCACCGTCTACCAGCAGTGAGGTGGTTCGGCGGCCGCCGCTTTCGAAACCAATAAGTTCGGTGTTGTCCGAAAGGGCGATGTTCAGGTCCCCTGAGCCGCCCAAAGTTTTCGCCACCTCATTCAGTGTCTTCGCCTTGACCAAGGCGCTGGTTGAGATTCCTGGCACGTTGGGACGCCAGCGGACTTCACGCAATGCAAGCCGATACCGATCCGTGGCCAGCAGGGTGATCAGGTCGTCTTCAATTTCCATCTTGACGCCGGTCAGGATGGGTAAGGTGTCGTCCCGGCTGGAGGCAATGATGACCTGTGATACCGCCTGGGCAAAAGCGTCGCCGGCGACGGTGCCGCTGATTTCAGGCAGCGCAGGCAGCTCGGGATAGTCGTTCTCCGGCATGGTGGCGAGGTTGAATCGGCTGCTGCGACAGGTCAGGGTCACCTTTGACCCATCGGTGACGACGTCGACCGGAGCCGAGGGAAGGCTGCGGCATATGTCGGCGAGAAGGCGCCCTGAAACCAGGATGGTGCCTTCCTCGGCAATGTCCGCCGGAATTTCCAGGCGGGCGGAAATCTCATAGTCGAAACTGGCCAAACTGAGGGTCCCCGCTTCCGCGCGGAGGAGTAGCCCGGAAAGAACAGGCACCGGCGGCCGCGGAGACAGGGACCGGGCGGTCCAGCTGACGGCTTCGGCCAGTACATCCCGGTCAACTCGGAACTTCACGGAAGGGTGCCGCCTTTCAATTGTGGGTAGCTGGCCAACGTGCCGGGAAGGGCATGAAGCCAAGGCGTCCCGAGGGAACGCCGAGTTTATCCGTTACCCGGTACGTACATGTTCCCAGACAGCTTAGCCCGTCAACGGGACTCGCCCGACATCAGCGTTCAGCTTTCGGAGGGCCAAAACTGGGAGCGAGTCGAGGCAGGGTTGTCCAGAGGTAGATGTTGTTTGAAAAGCATTTTTATTGGGATTCGTAGTGTTAATAACCCCTGTGGATACTGTGGATAACCGGTGTCGTCCGTGTCAGTCCGGGATTAAGGGCTGTGCATAACCTGTGAGGCAACGTCGTAGCTTTCGGAACCGACCGGTGGATAAGATTCCGCGCCAGTATTGGGATCCACAGGGAGGGTGCGGGTTGTTAGCCCTTAAACCACAGATGTTGTGGGGTTTATCCACAGCTCCATCCACATGCTGTTAATTACTGGTGTCAACCCTCGCGCTGTTGCTGCTTGATGCGGTTGGTTAGTTCGGTCACCTGGTTGTAAATCACGCGGCGCTCTGCCATCAGCTCGCGGATTTTGCGATCAGCATGAATCACCGTGGTGTGGTCCCGGCCACCGAGTTCCTGACCAATCTTGGGCAACGACATGTCAGTCAGCTCCCGGCACAGGTACATGGCGATCTGGCGGGCCGTGACGAGTGTGCGGGTACGGGACTTGCTGCACAATTCCTCCAGGCTGATGCTGAAGTATGCAGCTGTTTGGCCGAGGATGGCCGTGGACGTTATTTCTTGGGCACCGTCGTCGGTAATCAGGTCCTTCAGCACGATCTCCGCCAGGGCCACGTCCACTGTTTGCCTGTTCAAGCTCGCAAAGGCGGTGACCCGGATCAAGGCACCTTCCAGTTCCCGGATGTTGGTGGAGATCTTTGAGGCGATGTACTCAAGAACGTCATCCGGGGCGTGGAGGCCTTCCCCGATAGCCTTTTTGCGCAAAATGGCGATCCGGGTTTCCAGCTCGGGCGGCTGGACATCTGTCAACAGACCCCACTCAAACCGGGAACGCATGCGTTCCTCAAACCCTGACAGCTGCTTGGGTGGAAGGTCGGAGGTAATGACCACTTGCTTGTTGTGGTTATGCAGGGCGTTGAAGGTGTGGAAGAACTCTTCCTGGGTGGCG
Organism: Micrococcaceae bacterium; assembly: GCA_025465475.1. Taxonomy (GTDB): domain Bacteria; phylum Actinomycetota; class Actinomycetes; order Actinomycetales; family Micrococcaceae; genus Arthrobacter_M. The sequence continues at coordinate 8,904 of JAODMR010000152.1, read as the reverse complement.
TCCTTATTGGCCAGGAACTGGATGTCGTCAATCAGGAGGATGTCGACATTCCGGTACAGCTGCTTGAAGCTGGCACCCTCATCGTCCCGAATGGAGTTGATGAAGTCGTTGGTGAATTCTTCGGAGTTGACATACCGGACCCTGATTCCGTTGTAGAGCCTCCGGGCATAGTGGCCGATGGCGTGGAGCAGGTGCGTCTTGCCCAGACCGGAGTCACCGTATATGAACAACGGGTTGTAGGCCTTGGCGGGCGCTTCGGCCACTGCAACGGCGGCGGCGTGTGCAAACCGGTTGGACGAGCCGATGACAAAGCTGTCGAACACATACTTGGGGTTGAGGCGGCCGAATTCGTGGGAGTTGCTGGGTGGAGCCGGCTGCGGCTTTGCCTCTGCCTCCGGCCGGGTTTCCCTCGGATCGGGTTTACGGGGTTCTTCCTCCTCCTGCACCGGTGTCAGATCGGCGTTGATGCTGAAGGCGCACAGAATGTCGCCGGCGAAGACGTTCCGCAGCGCGTCATCCAGTGGAGCCTTCAGTTGGGTCTGCAGTACTTCCCGGGTGAGCTCGTTGGGAACAGCCACCAGTAGAGTGCTCCCGATCAGCCCCTGCGGCTGCGCCAGGAACATGAATCCCCGCTGACGCGGCGTTACCCGATCATCCCGCTCCAGGATCCGCACAACTTTGCGCCATGAACTCCCGACATCGTTGATCTCGTCAGTGCTCATCCATACCCCTAAAGTCGTCTGCAGCGGCCCGATGTGGAGGGGTCCGCACGTCCCAGTATTTCATCCACAGAGTTATTCACAGACGGTGGATAACTGGGCACTGGCCTAGCCTAGGGGACAGAAAGTTGAGAAGATAGCTGGGGAAAGCGTTGTGGATAAATCTCACAACCTCCGAACGTCGACCGATCCGGTGGCTGACTGCGGGCGTTGCGGTTTGACCGGGCCCCCTCCTATGACCTAACGTTGTGAAGTCCTTTGTGTCTACTTATTGCCTTCGTGGCATGTGCCGGATTTGCGGCTGGTGGGCACCCGAATCTTCGCGTCAGCCCGAGCTTCGCCCGCTATTTGAGGGTAGGGGCTTCAGGCAGGACGCATCCTTGATTGTCTTGGAGTAACCACCGTGAGCAAGCGGACTTTTCAGCCGAATAACCGCCGTCGTGCCAAGAAGCACGGCTTCCGCCTTCGCATGCGCACCCGCGCCGGCCGTGCCATTCTGTCGGCACGTCGCGGCAAGGGCCGTACCGAGTTGTCGGCCTAACCTAAAACGCCTGGCTTAATTGCCGGTTCCCGGACTTCGCAGCTGATCATAAGGTGCTCGCCACCAGACATCGCTTGCGGGCCTCCGCAGATTTTTCGCGCACTGTTCGTTCCGGCGTCCGTACTGGACGCCGGAACTTAGTGTTATATGCGGTAGATACAGGTTCGGGGAACCCCACCAAGGTGGGTTTCATTGTGGCAAAAACCGTGGGGAACGCTGTCGCTCGAAACCTCGTTAAGAGGAGACTGAGAGAAGCGGCAGCGTTGACTGTGCAGACCCATCCAACGGGCTTGGATATTGTGGTCCGCGCGCTGCCTGCCTCGGCGGGTTCCTCGTGGGCCAGCCTGCGGGACGATTATCTGTCGGCACTTCGGAAGACCCTTCCGCGGCTGCCGCGGGTAAGCGACCCGGGGCATCCGGCAGGATTGAGCGAAAAGGAAGGGATCGAGGAACCATGAGTGCTGCTGGTCCGATGCCTTCCTCCGCCCTTCCTCTTCCGTTGGGATGGCTGTGGGATCTTCCCCGCCTGACCCTGATTGGCGCGCTGATTGCGTATCGGCGCCTGGTATCTCCCCTGTACGGCCAGGTATGCCGGTTCTTTCCCTCATGTTCCGCGTATGCGCTGGAAGCCATCACCATCCATGGAGCAGTCCGTGGCAGCTGGCTCGCGATCCGCAGATTGTCCCGGTGCCACCCCTGGAACTCCGGCGGCATCGACCACGTACCGGCCGGCAGACACGACCACGCAGGCAATGACGCCGTGGTGCCTCTCATCGTGAAGCTGAACCACCCGGACAGATTTCTAACCGACCATTTGGACGCGAAAGGCCGCGCGGCGGCTTGAGGAGTATAGAAGCGAATGTTTGATTTCTTCGGGGCAATCCTGACGCCATTCAAGTGGCTGGTGTCGTGGATCATGGTGCTCTTCCATGATGCCTTCACGTTCCTCGGGCTTCCGTCCGCCTCCGGTTGGACGTGGACGCTGTCCATCATCGGGCTGGTGTTGGTCATTCGGGCCGCGCTCATTCCGGTTTTCGTCAAGCAGATCAAAGCCCAGCGAGGCATGCAGGCCCTGCAGCCGGACATGAAGAAGCTCCAGGCCAAGTACAAGGGCAAGACAGATCAGTTGTCGCGGCAAGCCATGGCCCAAGAGCAGATGGCCCTGTACAAAGAGCATGGAACCAACCCCTTCTCCGCCTGCCTGCCCATGCTCATCCAAATGCCGTTCTTCTTCTCCCTCTTTCAGGTGCTGTCCGGCGTCGCGCATGCCAACGCCACAAATCAGGGCATAGGCGCCCTGACTCACGACCAGGTCCAGCAGTTTGATAAGGCTGAAATTTTTGGGGCACCGCTGTCAGCTGCGTTCCTCCCCCAGGTCCAGGGCGGTGACGTGACCGCGTCAGTCATCATCCTGTCCGTCCTCATGATTTGTGCGATGACAGCATCACAATTCATCACGCAGAAGCAGATCATGTCGAAGAACATGTCTGAAGATGCCATGGCCAGCCCGTTCATGCGGCAGCAGAAGATGATGCTGTATGTACTGCCCTTGGTATTCGGCATTGGTGGTATCAACTTCCCTATTGGTGTCCTGATCTACTGGACCACCACGAACCTGTGGACCATGGGACAGCAGTTCTTCGTTATCCGCCGGATGCCCACTCCGGGTTCGCCCGCTTACCGTGAATACCAGCAGCGTCGTGCCGCCAAGGGCTTGCCGCTGTTGAGCGCCGGCCGGAAGAGTGAGCCTGTAGCCGAAGTTGTGGTGGAGCCCAAAGGGCAGCGCCAGCAACCCCAACGCAAGAACAGGAAGAAGAAGTAATGTCTGCTGAAAGCTCGGCTGATCTTGTTTCCCATGGCGAGGGCGACGCCGCAGTAAAGGACGTGCAGGACGGCGCCGCTACCCCAAGCCGGCTTGAGGAAGAAGGGGAAGTCGCTGCGGACTACCTTGAGGAGCTTCTCGACATCGCCGACATTGACGGCGATATTGACATTGAAATCCGCAACGGCCGGACCTACATTTCCATCGTTTCGGAGGAACCGGACTCGGCGCTGCAGGCCCTTGTAGGATCCGACGGTGAGGTCCTTGAGGCCCTGCAGGAGCTGACCCGGTTGTCAGTTCTCTCAGCAACGGAGAGTCGCTCCCGCCTGGTCCTGGATATCTCCGGGTACCGACAGGAGCGTGGCGGCGTCCTTGCTGCCCTTGCCGAGGAAGCCGTCGCAAAGGTGCGTCAAAGCGGTGAAGCGGTCGCGCTGCAACCCATGGGCGCCTATGAGCGCAAGATTGTGCACGACGCCGTTGCGGAGCTTGGCTTCAACAGCGAGTCGGAGGGTGAGGGCCCGTCGCGTCACATTGTGGTCTCCAAAGGCGAATGACTGACGGTGCGACACCCACGGCGGTTAGCCGATGAATTCTGAGGAGTATGAGTGGTTGAGCTGAGCGGGACCGAGGCCATCGCCGCCCGCAAGATCTTTGGGGATCGGCTCGGGTTGGCCGAGCGATACGTTGACCATCTGGCCGGATCAGGGATCGAACGAGGACTTATTGGTCCCCGCGAGGTCCCCCGCCTTTGGAGCCGACATGTTCTCAACTGTGCTGTCGCCGCCGAACTCATTCCCGGAGGCTCGCGGGTGGCCGACGTCGGCAGCGGGGCCGGATTGCCAGGGTTGACGTTTGCAATAGCCCGCCCGGACCTGCACCTGACGCTGATTGAGCCGCTTGAGCGCCGTGTCGTCTGGCTTGAAGAAGTCGTCCTAGACCTTGGTTTGGACAACGTGGACATCCTCCGTAGCCGGGCAGAGGTCGCCGTCGGCAAGGTGGACTGTGACGTGGTGACAGCGAGGGCAGTGTCTGCCTTGAATACACTGGCAGGGTTGACGATCCCGCTTCTTGGCCGAAACGGCGAGGTCCTGGCCATCAAAGGTCGCAGCGCTGCCGAAGAGGTCCTTAAGGCAGCGAAAGTTATCCGCAAACTCGGTGGTGTGGAAACCACAGTGGTCCTGACTGGTGAAGAAATTCTGGCTGAGCCGACTACCGTGGTTCGCATCGTGGTCGCCAAGAGTTGATCCGATCCCTGGAACGCGCCTGAGTCGAGGATGATACCGAAGCGGATAGTGTAGAAAGCGGCATCAGTGGCAATGGAAATGAGCGTGACATGGTGAGCAGTAGCGAGTCCCCTGCGCAGAGGATTCCTCCGTTTGTTTCTTTGGGGTCTGCCCGGTCTGCGACTACACCTGCAGTAGCCCCGGTCGGCCGGTTGGCTGCGCCTTCGGGTCAACCTAATACGGTTGATGCGGGCGTCGTTTCACGTGAAACGTCCAAGACCGCAAGCGTCATAGATCGCATGGATGACAGTAGCCCCATCGCCCGTGAGCTGGCGTCCGAAACCAAGCGCCGGGAGCGACTGCTCGGGAAGCCGCTACCCAAACCGCGTAGCACGCGAATAATGACGATCGCCAACCAAAAGGGCGGGGTGGGAAAGACAACGACCACCGTCAACATCGCCGCCGCGCTGGCTTCTGCTGGTCTGAACGTGTTGGTTATTGATATTGATCCGCAGGGCAATGCGTCCACCGCCTTAGGAGTGGAGCACCACGCGGACGTTGACAGCATTTACGATGTCCTCATCAACGACTACGCTCTCAAGGATGTCGTTGCCCCCTGCCCTGACATCCCCAACCTTCAAGTTGCACCCGCGACGATCCACCTGGCCGGGGCGGAAATCGAACTGGTCTCGCTGGTTGCCCGCGAGCAACGGTTGCGTCGTGCCCTTGACGTTTATGCCAAGGATCGGGAGGCAGCCGGTGAAGCGCCACTGGATTACGTATTTATCGATTGTCCGCCCAGCCTGGGGCTGCTAACGGTCAACGCCTTCTGCGCCGCCAATGAAGTTCTCATTCCCATTCAGTGCGAGTACTACGCCCTTGAGGGGCTCAGCCAACTGCTGAAAAACATTGGCATGATCCAAAAGCACCTCAACGCGGAGTTGGAAGTGTCCACTATCCTCCTCACAATGTATGACGGTCGCACCAACTTGGCTGCGCAGGTGGCTGCAGATGTCCGTGAGCACTTCCCCGAGAAGGTACTGAAGGCCGTAGTGCCCCGGTCCGTCCGCATTTCCGAGGCGCCCAGCTACCAGCAGACGGTCATGACGTATGACCCGTCATCGACTGGCGCGCTGTCTTATCTAGAAGCAGCTGCAGAACTGGCAAGTCGCTGAGCGCGGCTCTCGCCCCATGGTCTTTTATCCCGGGCGTATCACCCACATGACAAAGTACTCGTGCTTAGGCAACGTTAGGAAGGAACCCCGGCATGTCCGAGAAGCGTAGGGGGCTTGGCCGAGGCCTAGGTGCCCTTATCCCCAGCTCTGCCAGTGATGATGCAGGTATGCAGTCCTCCACTCCCGCAAGGCCCGTCGATCTGTTCTTTCCCGAACGCACCGATCGCAGGACCCCCCAGGTCACTGAAGAGTCCGGGAAGCCGTTAGCCGAAAACTCCGCTGCCGCGCCGATCTCGAGCGACGCCGAAGCTGCTGCGAAAGTTGAGGCGCGGACCGGTACTAGCGTCGAGCTGGTGGAGGTTCCCGGTGCCCGGTTTGAAGAGTTGCCCGTGGGGTCCATCCGGCCTAACCGGAAACAACCGCGTTCCGTCTTTGACGAAGTGGACATGGCCGAACTTGTGCATTCCGTACGGGAGATCGGAATCCTTCAACCGATTGTGGTTCGGTCTGCTCCCGATGACGATGAAGCACCGTATGAACTAGTCATGGGTGAACGCCGATGGCGCGCCGCGCAGGTTGCCGGGCTGGAACGGATACCGGCTATCATTCGTGACACCACCGATGACGACCTGCTGCGTGATGCCCTGTTGGAAAACCTGCATCGCAGTTCGCTGAATCCTTTGGAAGAGGCGGCCGCCTATGCCCAGCTTTTAGAGGACTTCGGGACGACGCATGAGGAACTTGCCGACCGCATTGGCCGTTCCCGTCCTCAGGTATCAAACACGCTTCGACTGCTGAAACTCCCTCCCGCCGTACAGCGCCGCGTTGCGGCGGGCGTCTTGTCCGCCGGCCACGCTCGTGCGCTGCTGGCACTCCCGGATACTGCTGCCATCGAGCGGCTTGCCCAGCGCATTGTTGCTGAGGGCATGTCAGTGCGTGCGACGGAAGAGGCGGTGTCCATGTACGAGACGCCTGACTTGGCCGGGCCCTCCGGGAAGCCGCGGCCAAGTGCCAGGCATGAGCGCCTTGACTTCCTCGCGAGCTCGCTATCAGACAGGCTGGACACCAACGTGAAGATCACTTTGGGCGCCCGCAAGGGCAAGGTGAGCATCGAGTTCGCCTCCGTTGAAGATCTTAACCGCATTATGGACGTCCTTACGCCCAATGGGGGATAAGTAGCCCGTTTTACCCTTGGGGCCCTTGTTTCACGTTAACAAAGGTCCCCCGTGTGTGTGGGGAACCTGGATGGGGGAACTGCCGTACGGTGAACTGTAATTCGCTGAACAGCTGGTTTCCCCGGGGGAAAGGGAAAGTTGGCGGACTTTGACGTGCTGGACAGTCGTGAGCCTGGTGTTGGTGGCTTGTAGCCCATGATTGGCTGTACAAACTTAAGATGGGCACCCCATCGCCGGCTGGCTTTCACCTCAGTTGCGCCTGGGCTCCATCTGAGCACCCCCTTGGCACGCCGACCGTGCACTGCGGCCCCGCATGCGGTATGCATACGGATTGGAAGACGTACGGCACTGCCTGTCCGTGGCGTTCTTTTGTTGATGACTGTTGTTTCACGTGAAACACCCACCGGCGGAATCTTGGAAAACGGGACACTGCCCGAGTGGAGTCGACACGCGCTGGTGCGTTCTCACGTGTTGGCTTTCCCAGCTCATCTGACAACTGGTTCGTATGTCGACTGCTCGGTCCGGCTAGGTTCGGCCGGGTAGCCCTGTCCCCGATGCCGGTGCATACATTTAATGGCCTTCGAACTTGGAGAATGACGAGAGCGAAAGGCTCATTGCCGTGAAGTGGCTCCCGGTTGCCCGTGGGCAGGAGCTGCAGTTTCCCCCCGGGGTGTCTGTGAGGTGGCCTGCGTCATGGCGCCTGCCCCAGCGGAGCAGGAAGCTCAGGCACGTATTGGAGTACGCCGACTTGCTGGCCCATAGTCTAGTTTCACGTGAAACGGACCCGATGTCACCAGGTTGTGGCGGCGCCCGGGGTGTGCCGGGCCGGGGACGTCGGCATAGTGGGACGACCGGCAGCAAAGCCAGCCTTTCGTTGGCGTGCGACGAACGGCCCTACGTCCTCTCGGTGAAATTCAACAGCAACGAGCCGCTTTCACCGGGCCGGCTCGTTGGAGAACTGGGGGGAATCCGCGTCCGACAGGCGTGGAGGCTGTGACCGGCGGCCCATACAGTTGTGCGACCGGGTACGTTGCCTATACGTCGTCAGCATAGGTGCGTGTTGCAACGGCGGCGGGAGTACAAGGGGTATCGCTGTCGCTATTCCGGCGCAATAGCGGGGTGCCATCGGCGCTAGGGAATCGAGTGTAGACCTGCCACGGAAGTGGTCCTTGACAGTACTTGGCGCCGGTGCATCCGCCCCCCGCACGAGCGCTTCCACCACTCGTTCCACTACCTTCTGGCGAGGAGAGTCGTGAACCCCGCTGACGACCTGTGAAAGTGTTGCGGGCCGCGCAGATTGGAGGACAGAGGTGTATTCGCACCACGGGGGTGAGGGACGCGGTAACACTTTCCGTGGACCGACGAAGCGGGTGCGCGATTCTGCGCCCGAGAGTAGCTGCGTTCCGTGCAATGCTTTGTGCCGCCGCTGACCGCCGCCTGGCTTGCAAGGGCCACCGTCGTGTGGGTGTTCGTCACCCATGGTCTTACAGCAACGCACACTTTGGTGGGTTTCTTCGCAGGTATCACTGGATGCGGCAATGTTTCACGTGAAACCGGTCGTTTCACCCGTTGGCCGACGGCCATAGCGACCCCGCGCCCTGAATCGCTTGGGCGCGGTGGCCCCGGCACGAAACGTGACGAAAACACCGAGCCGCGCTTTATGTCTCTTACGGCATAACGCGCCCTCGTTTCCGGCCAGCTACAGTCCGTCACTGCAATCACCGGCTGGCACTGTGGGTAGAACAAGCGGCGCAAACAGGTGACAGGGTCTTCCTTCCTCTGCTACATCTACGCGGTCAATTTGCGTGTGGCGCCTAGCGATACTGGCAACCTGAGCGTCACCCTTGGGCCAAGCCGACCCCTGGGCAAGTCAAGACTGGTTCCATCGAGACGGTTCTCGTCTACGATGCAGCCGGAGATTGACCGGCGCGGTACCGCAGCGACGTGTCGACGTTCAGTGCCCGTCGGATTAACCTCTTCACGGATCGTGTGGAGAGAAGCGCGCGAGCGATTCGCTGGTCGACCTCAAATAGCATCTACGCACATCTCTCCCCATCGTGCTTAGTCGCTCGTGTTGCGTGGGCACACCAACCGTCTGCGGCTCCAAGGACACCGCCCGGGTGGTCGACCACCTGAGGTTTTGACTGCCAGGCCGGCGCTATCGGCACTCCACGGATGCTGCGGTTCTTGGTGTCGGCGGCTAGGTCCCACTGGGCTACTTGGTGCCAGGCCCTGTGCCGAAAGGTGGC
>JAODMR010000150.1 GCA_025465475.1 Micrococcaceae bacterium | reverse complement strand
TGTAGGTGGACCGGCTTCCGAGGACTTCCGGAACGTTGATGCCGCCCTGGACGGCAATGTAGTAACGCGTGCCGCCTTGGATGACGCCGAAGGACAGCTGGTCCCCGGCCGCCAGCAGCAGCCGGCTCCACTGTGGCCGCGGCTCCCCGTTGACCTTCACTTCGACTGGGGCGCCTGTGACGGCGATGACCGCGTCGCTGTCGGTGGACAGCACGGGGCCGAGGTAGGTGCATTCAAGGACCGCTTCCCGTGCCGTGTTTCCCACCAAGGCGTTTCCGAGCTCGGCGGAGTACTGGTCCATGGAACCGCTTTGCGGGATGCCGACGTTGTAGTGGCCCGCCCGGCCCTGGTCCTGGACAGTGGTGGCCAGGCCCGGTTTTCCAATTTCAAATGCCATTGAGGGCCTCCAAAAGTTCATGGTTGTAGCCTTCCGGGTCGGCCAGGGCCTTGGACAGCTCGAAGGTTACCGGCGCCTGCCGGTAGCGGAAGGTGCCGGCGGAGATCTCGGCCTGGATCGCGTCGTATTCCGGCTCCGTAACTGGCCTGAACTTCACGATGTCTCCGGGGCGGAAGAAGACCATGAAATCCTTGAAGTCCGCCAAGGCCTGACCGGGATCAAAGATGGGGGCGGCGGCAACCCCGAACATCTGGTACCCACCGGCGCCGCGAACGGAGTAGATGCAGCCAAAGCATCCCCCGTGCCCCACGGTCAGTTTCGGGGTGTCGGTCCGCGGGCTCAGGTATTTCGGGACCTCCAGCTGCTTGTCCCGGTCCACCAGCTGGAACAGGAACGGCAGCCCGGCCACAAAACCGACCATTGCCACGAGCCACGGCTGTTCTTGGTGCCGCTGGATGAAATCCGCTGCGTCCTTGAGGTGGTTTACTTTGGCCGCATAGTCGATGTCGCTGCCTTCAGGCTCCTGGTGGAAGCCTTCGCGGAACCGCCGTGCCACTTCCGCAGTGAAGGGGTCTTCATACCAGACCGGGACTTCGATGATCCGGGTCTCGAGGGCCCGCTCCTGGTGGTTCATCAGATCGCGTTCGATGTCACGCACAGCCGCTTCCAGCTGCTCCGGAGGCAGGACGTCGGGATCGAAGCGCACCAGCAGGGACGCGTTGGCGGGGCAGATGTCCACGATTCCCGGAAGCCGGGCATCGGAGAGCCTGCCGGCGATGGACATCACCTTGAAGTTCGCGGGCAGGCTCATGGCCTCGGAGACTTCCACGAACAGGAACTCATCCCCGCCCCAGGTGTAGCGCGCACCGGGGAGGGCGGCGGCTTCAGCGGTCATTTTGCCCCCATCAGGTCGGCTGTGGTTTCGATGAACTTGGAGTGGTGGCTGACATCGGCAAATTCGGTCCGTTCCAGCAGCGCCGTGTGGACGGGAAGGGTGGTCTTGACCCCTTCAATGTGCGTTGCCTTTAGGGCTGCCCGGGTGGCCGCGATGGCGCCGTCCCTGTCGGGGGCGTGGACTATCAGCTTGGCCAGGAGGGAGTCGTAGTACGGGCTCACAACCGAGCCTGCCTCCACTCCGGTATCCACCCGGATTCCCTCGCCCGATGGCCATTCCAGGGATCTGATGACCCCGGGGCTGGGGAAGAAGTCGTGGTTTGGGTCTTCTGCGTTGATGCGGCATTCGATGGAATGACCGGTGAAACGCACATCGTCCTGGGTGATTGGCATGGATCCGGTGGAGGCAATGAGCAGCTGCGCCCGGACCAGGTCGATGCCGGTGATCTGCTCGGTGACGGGGTGTTCCACCTGGATGCGGGTGTTCATCTCAATGAACGCAGCCTCGTGGCTGCCGGGGTCGTACAGGAATTCGACGGTCCCGGCTCCGTGGTAGCCGCATTCGCGGGCAAGAGCCACGGAAGAGTCCCGGATGGTGGTGCGGACGACCTCCGGGAGGTCCGGGGCGGGGGCTTCCTCCAGCACCTTCTGGGAACGACGCTGCATGGAACAATCCCGGTCACCCAGGTGGATGAAGTTGGTCCCGTCACCGAGGATCTGCACCTCAATGTGGCGGGCATGCTCCACGAACCGTTCCAGGTAGACCGTGGCGTCCCCGAAGACGGCTCCGGCCTCGCCCCGGGCCATTTCGATGGTGGCCAGGAGGTCGCTTTCGTCGCGCACGAAGCGGATGCCCCTGCCGCCGCCTCCGGCGGAAGCCTTCACGACCAGCGGGTAGCCGATGCTGCGTGCGATTTCCACGGCGTCCGCCTCCGGGTCCAGGGGCCCATCCGAGCCCCGGAGCACGGGGACCCCTGCCTTGGCTGCCGACTCCCGTGCCAGGGACTTGTTGCCCATCATGGCGATGGTGTCAGCGTTCGGACCCACCCAGATCAGGCCGGCCTCTGTAACCTTCCGGGCGAAGTCGGCGTTCTCGGAGAGGAAACCGTAGCCAGGGTGCACGGCGTCGCACCCCTGCTCCCGCGCCGCGGTGACCAGGGCGTCCTGGTTCAGGTAGCTGGCACCCGCCTGGGCCGGGCCAATCACCACGTAGTGGTCGGCTGAGCGGGCTGCCAGGGAGGCCGCGTCGGGCTCGCTGACTCCCAGGACGGTCTCGATGCCCATTTCGCGGGCGGTCCTGGCGATCCGCACGGCGATCTCGCCACGGTTCGCGATGAACAGTTTCATGGGTGCTTTACCCTTCCCGGATGACGACGATGGAGTCGCCCGGGTTGACCATGTCGCCTTCGCTGACTTCAAAGGATTCAAGGGTCCCGGCGACGTCGGACTGGATCTCGGTGAACTGCTTCATGATTTCCACGATGCCGATGGTCTGCCCGACTTCGATGGTGTCGCCTTCGTTGGCGAAGGGGGGTTTGCCCGGTCCGGGCTTGCGGTAGAAGACGCCGGGAAGGGGTGAAACGATCGTTGCCATGTGCTGCTCGCTTTCAGGAGTGGGTGGACCGGGGAGAGTTGAGTGCCTCGCGCACGGCGGAGGCGACTGCGACGGCGTTGGGAGCATCGGAATGGACGCAGATGCTCTGGAACGTGATGTTCAGGGGAGTGCCGTCGACGGCGGGCACGGGCTCGCCTGCCACCGCCTTGCTGACCCGTTCAGCGGCGGCGGCCGGGTCCGTGGGAACGGGCCGGCGCTGGATGAGAAGCTCCCCGTGCGGGCCGTAGTTAAGGTCCACGTAGAGTTCGGCAACGAAGTCCACGCCCATGGCACGGCAGACGGATTCGTGGGCGGTGCCGGCGAGGCCATAGAACGGAACGCCGAACTGTTTGGCTGTTCCGGCGGCCGCCTGCATCAGGTCCTCGTCTCCGGCGAGCATGCCGTAGAGGGCGCCGTGCGGTTTGATGTGGTTAAGGGACAACCCGTTCTTGGCCAGGAAGGCGCTCAGTGCCCCCGTCTGGTAGAGGATGATCGATTCGACCTCCCCGGGGGTAAGGACCATGCGGCGGCGGCCAAAACCCATGGGATCGGGCAGCCCTGGATGGGCTCCGACGGCGACCCCGTGTTCGGCGGCAAGGGCTACCGTCCGGTTCATGACGTCCGGGTCCCCGGCGTGGTAGCCGCAGGCAACGTTGGCGACATCGATGATTCCCATCAGGGCAATGTCGTTTCCGAACTCGTGCAATCCGAAACCTTCACCCATGTCCGAATTCAGAAGCACCGGGGCGGTAGTGGTATCCGTCACATTTTCTGGCATGCAGGCAACGGTACCGGGGCAAGGACGAAGCGGGAATTGGGCAGATCGCTGAAGATGGGCCAGTGAATTATGATACTTGCACTAGTCAGGAGGCAGTCCCATGCGCGTTGCCGATCTCGTGTCCGATACCGCATTGAACATCCGCCTGGCCGTCGAGGGCGGCCCGGGACGACTTGCCCGCCCCATTGCGTGGTGCGCGCCGACGGAGCACATGGACCCGAGGCCCTTCCTGAGCGTCAATGCGCTGCTGCTCACCAACGGGATGGGCCTGAACGTCAAGGACTACCGTATCTGGGATGCCTACGTTGAGCGCCTGATGTCCGTACCCGTGTCGGGGCTGGTTTTCGGCCTAGGCGCGGCTCACCGCGAACTGCCCGCAGGCCTGGTGAAGGCCTGCGAAGCCCAAGGCCTTCCGTTGCTCGAGCTACCTCCGGAGGTGCCGTTTGTCCTGGTGATGAGGCATGCGGACCAGCTCCTTGCGGCCGAACGGTACGCCGAGCTGCGCACCGGCTGGGAGCTGGCGGATGAGTGCACGAGACTGGCGGCGGGCGGCCATTCCCTGGCGGAGGTTCTGGAGCGGGTGGCCACCGCGGTCCGGGCGAGGGTGGCGGTCCTTGACCACAACGGCTTCGAACTCCTGTCTGCAGGAACAGCCAAGGGCGGAACGGCCCGGACCATTCTCAGCCTGCCCAGCGGCGGTATTCTCCGGTTCAGGCTGGCCATCGAGGGAATCACGAGCAGCCTGGTGCTGCAGCCCCTGTTGGGACCGGTGGCTGCGGTGATTGCCATGCAGCTGAGTTACACTCTTGGTTCCCGCTCGCCCCTGCATTCGCGGGAAGCCGCAAGGTTCATGGAGGCGCTCTATGAGGTCAGGGGAACGCCGACGCCGGTCCTGCGGCGGTACGCCGCGGAGGCCGGGTTCGAGCCGGACGGGGGGTGGGGATCGGTGTTGATCGGCGGCGCGGGGGAGGTTGCGCCGGTCAGGCTGAGGGCCACCGCCTGGCGGGTCCGGGTGGGCCTGCAGGCTGAATACAGGACCGTGCGGTTCATGGAGGAGGCCGGCCTCACCACTGTGCTGGTGCAGGGTGGGGAATCGGGAACCGAGTTGACCGAAGTAGTCCGGACGTCCTTTCAGGACGCGCCGGAACTCTCTGCCGTCGTCTCCCACTGCTGGAACCTGGACGAACTGCCGCTGGTGCTGCAGCTGGCCCGCCGCCGGGTGGGCGAACCGGGGCTCCGTCAAGCGCCCGTGGCGGACCTCATCGGTGTGGTGGAGGGCTTGCCCGGGCCGGGACTGGTGGCCATGTCCCGGCGTCTGCTGGCCCCGTTGATGTCCGACGGGGGCGCGGCGCTGCGCGAAACGCTTGAGGCCTACCTGCGGCACAGCGGGAATACCAGCGAGACCTGCAGGGAACTCTTCATCCACCGCAACACGCTGACCTACAGGCTGCGCAAGATCCAGGAGCTTCTACGGGTTGACCTGGATGACGGCGAAATCCGCGCAACCTGCCTGCTGGCACTGCGGATCGTGGCCGCCGGGAGTTAGGCGATGGCCGCTTCAACCCGGGCCTTGGCTGCGCTGCTTTCCCGCACGCGCAGGGTGGGTGTCAGCCGTGCAGGTTCGGGTTTTTCGCCCCTAAGCACGGCCTGGATGAGCTGCACCGCTGTCCGTCCAATGTCAGCCATGGGGGAGTGGACCGAGGTCAGCGGGATGGGCAGTTCGGCCGCCAGGGAGGTGTCGTTGTAACCCACCACGGCGACGTCCTGTCCCACGGTGAGCCCGTGCGAGCGTAAGGCTCCCATCGCTCCGATGGCGGCGAAATCATTGACGGCGAAGATGGCGGTGGGACGCGGTTTCCCGCTTGCGAGGATTTTTTCCCCCGCTTCCCGGCCCCCTGCCGTGTCGAATTTGGACCACACCACGTCATGGTCGGCGATGGTGCCGCCCAGCGAACGCCAGCGATCCAGGAAGCCGGCAGTGCGGTCGACAGCGGTGCTTGCGTACGGTTCGCCGGCAATCACAGCCACGTTCCGGTGGCCCATCTCCCACAAGTGGCGGGCCACGAGTTCCCCGCCGACGACGTCATCACACGTGGCGGACGGGTAGCCCGGCGCGCGTCGGTTCATCAGCACAAACGGGACCTTCCGCTCGGTCAGTTCCAGCAGGAGGCCGTCGTCCAGGTGGGCGTCGCCAATGATCAGGCCGTCCACCCGGCGCGCCAGCATGAGGTCGATCTTCCGCCGTTGTTCTTCGGGGTCGTCGCGCGAATTCATCACGAACGCGGAGTACCCCACCTCGGCTGCGGCCTCGTCGATGCCTTCGTACATGATCGCCAGGACCAGGTCCGAAAGCCGGGGGACGATGACGCCGAGCAGTTTGGTCCGCCGGGTGCGAAGGCCTGCGGCCTGCGGATCGGGGGAATAACCGAGCCTGCGGGCCAGCTCACGGACGCGCTCCGCGGTGGCAGCCGAGGCCGCTCCCTTGGCCACGTCAGAGCCGGAATGCAGGACCCTGGAGACGGTTGACGGGTGGACGCCGAGCTCCCGCGCCAAATCCTTCAGCGTCACTGCTCCGCCGCCGTCGGCCTTTTTTTTCATGTCCCTCTCCTGCCCCCTTGGGTTACTGTAAACCGGCCTGCGCTACAAAGCCCACGGTCAACCCTTGACGTGACCCAGTTCACTTCCTATAGTCATTCTTCAACGATACCCAAACGTTTGGGTAACTGATCCCCAAACGCCTTTCGGTGCCCACCCCCTCGCCGCTCTTTTTTCCAAGCATCCCTTTTTCGTGGAACGCTACCCAAACGATTGGGTGATGGCGGTCCACCCAGCGAACCATCGGAGCTGAAATGACTGTTAGCGACTCCCACGTCGTGCTGCTGGCCACGGGAGGCACCATCTCGTCGCGTTCATCCCGTGCCGGCGGCGCCGTCGCCTCCGATACCGGCGAGGAGGTGTTCAAAGCCCTCGGCTCACCCGTCGCCCATCCCGTCCGGGTGCTGGACGTGTTCCAGAAGGGGTCCTATCTCCTTACGTTCGAAGACATGCTCCGGATCTGCGCCACCATCAAGGAAGTCCTCAAGAACCCCAAGGTTCTGGGCGTTGTGGTGACCCATGGGACGGACACCATGGAGGAGACCGCCTACCTCGCGGACCTGACCCACAACGACGAGCGGCCGGTTGTCTTCACCGGCTCACAACGGGCCGCTGACTCGGAAGCTCCCGACGGGCCGGACAACCTGGCCCGCGCCATCGCCGTCGCTGGTTCG
>JAODMR010000101.1 GCA_025465475.1 Micrococcaceae bacterium | reverse complement strand
CGAGTTCGCCAAGGGCTCGAAGCGCTGGCTGCCGGCTTTACGGGACTCGACGGCGTTCAAGGTCGCCTACGCCTACGGGCTGCGCCGACGTGAGCTGGCGATGCTTGAGTATGTCGATTTCGGGCCCAACCCGCACGTTGAGTCTTTCGGCCGGTTCGGGTCGCTCCAGGTGCGTTGGGCCAAGGGAACCAAGGGCTCAGGCCCCCGCCGCCGGACGGTGCTGACAGTCCCGGAGTTTGATTGGGTGGTCGGTCTCCTTGAGTACTGGCTCTCCCCTGACGGCCGGAAGCGTTTCCCTACTGCGGACCGGTCGGCCAGCCTGTGGCCCTCGGAGCGTTCCGGCTCCACGGTCTACCGCAACTTTGACCGTTCTTTCCAGCGGGTGAGGAAGATCGCGGGCCTCCCGGAGGAACTGTCCCTGCACACATTGAGGCACTCGTACGTGACTCATCTGATCGAGGCCGGCTATGACCCGCTGTTTATCCAGCAGCAGGTCGGGCACAGCTACTCCTCCACGACAGCCCTTTATACTTCCGTGTCGGCGGACTTCAAACAGAAGACCATCCAGAAAATGATCGCCCAGCGGCTACGCAGTGGCGGCACTGACGAGGGGAACGGTCATGGCTGAACAGCGACGGATCGGCTACCGCTGGAATCTCCGGCAGCTGATGGCCCAACGCAACCTCTGGAAGACCACCGAGCTGCTTCCCCTGCTGAAATCCCGGGGCATCAATCTCTCCAACGCCCAGGTACACCGGCTGGTGACCGGAACACCGGAGCGCATTCCCGCCCAGACCTTCGCCGCGCTCTGTGACATCCTCGAATGCACACCCAACGACCTGTTCGAACCCTACGTGCAGATGCGCGCCGCGAAGACTGCCAACGCCCCGAAGCGGCCAGAGGACCTGGGCATCGCACCCGGCGCGCCGATCGCCCGCCGAATCCGGGTGCTGCCGCCGGAAGAAGATGCCTAGGCCCCGTAAAGCCGGCGACCCCGCCAAGTGGCCCGAAGCCTGCGGGCGCTGCGCCGAACACCATCAGATCGCAGTCCGTTGGCCGGACGGCGGAATCTGCGGCTACTGCTACCAACAGGCCAAAAGAACCCGAGGCACCTGCGCCTGCGGCCACGAAGGTGTCCTGCCCGGCCGCGTCGACACCCGGCCGAGCTGCCGGAAATGCTCCGGCGTCCAGCTCAACATCGACTGCATCGGATGCGACAACGAGGACGAACTCCATTCAGGCAACCGGTGCTGGTCATGCGTCCTTGCGATGACCGTCGACCGGCTCCTCAGCCCACCGGACCACCAGCTGCCCTCCCCCGCGCTCCAGGCAATCGCCACTGCCCTGAAATCCATGAAACGCGCCAACAGCGGACTCACGTGGATCCAGCAGCCCCACGTCACCGAGTTCCTTCAAAAACTGGCCGCCGAGCCTGTGATCACCCACGCCCGCCTCGACGAACTACCGGCATCACGGACCCGTGAATACGTGCGCGGTCTACTCGTTGAACATAATGCGTTGCCGCGCCGCGATGAACTCAGCGCAAGGTTCAGTGGCTGGGCAGAGCAGGCACTCGAGCGGATCACCAGCCCGAGCCATCGCGACATCACCCGCCGTTACGTCCGCTGGCACCACCAGCGCCGGATGAACCAGATGGATGAAGTCGCCCAAGGCACGTTCCTGCGGGCCAAGCAAGCAGTCACGGTCGCCATCGAGCTGCTGAACTGGCTCACCGAACGAGGCACTGAACTCGCGGACGTGAACCAGGCGCACCTGGACGGTGGCAGGCAGAAGGCCCCACGACACGAGGCATCGCTTCCCGCTTCCTTGACTGGGCAATCAGGACCAACCTCGTCGGCCCTTCCCTGAAACTGCAGCCCCACCGCCGCGGCACCAGCCCGCGGCTCGACGCAGCCGCTCAGACCGAGCTCGTTCACAATCTCAGCCACACGACCGACTTGAACCCGAGGGACCGCGCAGCAGCCATCCTCGTCTTGGTCTTCGGCCAGCAAGTATCCGACATCGTCCAACTGACTTGGGACGACGTCACAGTGACAGAGGAACTCGTCACCATCAGCTTCGGAACCGTCGAAATAGCTCTCGCATCGCCGCTCGACGAGCCCTGGCGCAAACTCGCAGCCACCCCAACCCACCACCAGACAGCCGCCCACCCCAACAGCAACTGGATATTCCGCGGCGGCTCACCGGGCCAGCATCTCCGCGCCTCAACCCTGACCCAGCGACTCAGCGCTCTGTTCAGCGCCCGCGCGGCCAGACTCGGCACACTGCACGAACTCACAAAACTCGCCCCCGTGGCCATCGTCGCCGAAGGCCTTGGCTATTCCCCGGCGACCATTGACCGCCATGCCCTGGCATCATCAGCGAACTACATGGAATATATGTCAGCGCTCACGCCGCCTTCTAAGAGGCCTGGCATTACACGGAGCCTAAACCCCCGATCAGAGACGCTTTAGTGACGGTTCCTTTCGTGCGACGCTCCATCGGTTTAGCCTGAGTCATGTTCAACCGTCAACGAACCGTTTCCCGATGGATTCTGGATATTGCTGTTGTCATCCTGCTCAGCATCGCCATAGGGCTGCTCTTGGGATGGCAGATGGTGCCATTTTTCGTCGTGCTTTATTTCGCGGGCGGTTGGGCAATGGAGCGAGGCCAGCGGCACAAGAAGGAAGTCGACGCCTATCGCGAGTAATGGTTAAACATTCTGAAGAAGCCCGAATGGGACCCCGGAGGACCGCCACCAAGCTAGGGACCTAGGCAGGCAGGCTGACTCATTTGCCTGGGCTACTCGTCCCACATCAACACGTCTCGCTGCCAGTCTAAACACCGGCAGCAGGGGTGCTTGGAGGCGCCGCTGATGAAGGCGGCCCTGGCAGCTGTACTCAGCCTTTGTGGTCCGGGATGCTGGAGCAGCCAAAGACACAGCTAGCCATCGACCCCATGGTCGAGCCGCTTGCCGTCTGGCTATGCATCCACTGTCATCCGCCAAACGAGACCATCTTCAAGGCGTGAAAACAGTCTGCGTCCACCGCCCGCCTGCATGTGCAGCCACAGAAAGGTGCCGTCGTCGGTCACAGCGTCAACATGACCGCGCAACTCGTGTGCGTCCCCTTCGATGAAGAGGACTTTTTGTCCCGGTTTCAGGCTCGTCCAGTCCCGAACATATTCAGCATCTTTCGGAGGCAAGTAATCCAAGGGATAACCTGCGACTTTCCGCGGCGATCGTAGCAGGGGTCGGCCTCGGCCATGGTCATCCTCCAGTTGTTTCATGCCGTCTGGTATTCCGCGGCTATGTGTTCTGATGGGCGTTGGGGACGCTTCGGGGGGCGTTCTAAACGAAAAAGCCCCGGATGTGTTTAGTGAGTCAGATCCGGCTCTTGGTTTTGGTTTTCGACTCGCCGTATCCGCAACTACGGGCGAGGGTGCGTTCGCGGCCGTGGTGTGTTGCCCGGGTTCACGCCAGTTGGCGCAACCCCAGGTGTTGGTGTCTTGCTGGTCGTGTCACTTCAGTGGCTGAACGTGGAGTGTTGCTGGTTTCCTGATCCGCAGCCGGGCAAGCAGCGTGGCGGCGAGCAGGGCCGTCATCAGCTCGAGTCCGACGACGGCCAATAGATGTCCGGACTGGCTAACTGCAGAATCTGGATCGCCGTAGACCGCGGAGTGTGTGTGGCGTCCGGTTCCACTCCCTACCAGGAGCATCCCATGAAGGGCCGCCATGGCAAGCGCGCAGACCATGACACGCTGCAGGGCGCTGATACGACTGTGCTGCCAGATATGCACAGCGCAGGGCACGCAGACGGCGGCTGACGCAAGCATGAGAGCGGCCAACCAAGCACCGTGCTGGTTTTGAATGGCAAGCCATAGGTGCACCAGGCAGGAAACAATCGTCAGGGCTGCGCACAATCGCGGGTGCAGGACGGGCCCGCTGGTGCGGAGCCGCCCCATCGCGAAGGTCATGGCATTCGCCTAGCCGTGGCAGTGGCCGGCCGAGCCGCCGTCGCCCTCGCCCCCGCTGTGGCAGCCGGTTGAGCTTGAGCTGCCGGCGCTGGCGGGGACGTCGAGGACGGGGCTGCGGTCAAAGAAGCCTTCCGGGCGGAGCTTGAAGCCCACCGTGTCCACCGGCATGATGGGCCAGTCCTCCACCCGCGGGAAGTGGGTGAGGCCGAAGGTGTGCCAGACCACGATGTCCTGGCCGTCGATGTCCCGGTCCTGTGCAACATAGGCCGGAAGTCCCGCTCCGCCCGAGTGCTGGTTCACGAAGTCGCCGGTGGGGTAGAGCTCGTTCTCCGCGTAGCGGGTGACCCACAGGTCCTTAGTGGCGAAGGCGGCGCGCCGGGCGATCGATGATCCTGGATCCGCGAGCAGTGTTGGCTGGTTTTGGGAGTGGAGCTTGTAGCCCACGGGTTCGCCCAGCCGGTTGCGGGATTCGGGGTTGGAGATGATCCAGGTCCTGCCTGCTCGGGCATCGGCTTCCCGGACAGCCTCGGACTCGCGGGTCAGCACCGTGCGCTTACGGGAAAAAGCGTTGCCGCGTTCATTGCCCTCCCCCATGGCTTGGCGGACCACGTCCTCCTCTTCCACCCGGTTGGTGAAGCCGTCGATTGCCATGTCCAGGCGCGCCCCGAAGAGGTGCTGGTGGTAGGGAGCGCCGAGTCCCGGGGCAAGCTGGGAGATGTTGTCCGAACCGCCCTCGGGGAACGCGCTGGTGAAGACGACGCCGGTGGCCTTGGCTTCGAATTCGATGGTGCCGTCCAGGTAGAGGTACCAGTAGAAGCCGTAGTCGTAGTTGCCGATAGTGGTGAAGAAGGAGATGACCAGCCGTCGGTTACGGCGGGTGTAATTGACGCCGCTCCACAAGTCACTGTGCTTGGCCAGGATTCCCCAGTCTTCTTCGTGCATGCAGATGCCGTTGCGGATCTCACGGGGATTGCCGAAGGCGTCGCTGATCACCGGGCTGAGATACGTGATCTCACCGAGGCAGTCGCATCCAAGTTCGAGGGAGTTGGCGTACTGGCCCACGAGGTATTCCCCCGTGTCAAAGTAGTTCTGCCAGGACCGGATCGGGGACGGGTCCCCGTATGGAACCACCATCTCGGCAATGGACGCACGGTTGATGATGGGCCGCTTGCGGTCACCGTCCTGGAAGGCAAGGTTGTGCAGCACCACGCCCTCGCGGACGTCGAAGCCGACGTCCAGGCTCCACTTTTCCCACTCGACGTGGTTTCCGCCGGTCACCGTGAAGCTGGGGCCTTCCGGCTGGGTGATGCTGATGGGTTTTTGCGTGTCGCGCAACGGGCCGGTGAGCTTCGGATCGGTGTAGTTGCCGTGCTCCGAGGGAACCGGCACAGCCCCAAGGTCGATGACCTGCGTGACTTCCTTGCTGACCACGTCCACGTAGGCCACCAGCCCGTCCACCGGGTGCGCCCACGCGCTGTCCTCCG
>JAODMR010000084.1 GCA_025465475.1 Micrococcaceae bacterium | reverse complement strand
AGATGCGGTCATCCGCCCGGGTGGCGCCACGTTCGGTCAGGGTGGAGGCCGCGACTTCACGCACGACGTCGGCGACGGTGGCAGCGGCGGACACAACGGCGCCTGTGCAGGACATGTCGCCGACGGTCCGATAGCGAACGGTCTTCCGTACGACCTGCTCGGTGGGCAGGGGCTGGGACACGTCTCCGACCGCGCGCCACATGCCGTCCCGGGAGAAAACGTCCCGCTCATGGGCGTAGTACAGCGGGGGCAGCTCGATGCCTTCCCTCTCGATGTACCGCCATACGTCCAGTTCGGTCCAGTTGCTGATCGGAAATGCGCGGACGTGCTGGCCTACCGTGTGCCGGCCGTTGTACAGGTTCCACAATTCGGGTCGCTGGTTGCGCGGGTCCCACTGGCCGAACTCATCCCGGAGGCTGAGGATCCGCTCCTTGGCCCGTGCCTTGTCTTCATCACGCCGTCCGCCACCGAAGACGGCGTCGAATTTGTTGCCGGTGATGGCGTCCAACAGTGGCACGGTCTGCAGCGGGTTGCGCGTGCCGTCGGCCCGCTCGGCGAGTTCGCCGCGATCGATGTACTCCTGCACACTGCCGACGACGAGCTTCAGACCCAGCCGTTCAACGGTGCGGTCCCTGAAGTCGATGACCTCAGGAAAGTTGTGCCCGGTGTCGACATGCAACACGGGAAAGGGCACCTTGCCGGGCCAAAAGGCCTTGGTGGCCAAGTGCAGCATGACCACGGAGTCCTTGCCACCGCTGAAGAGCAGCGCGGGCCGCTCAAATTCAGCGACGACTTCACGGATGATGTGGATGGCCTCGGACTCCAGCACGTCAAGGCTGGAAAGGGCCGGCACGGCAGCTGCCGGCGGGAAAGCCGAGTGCGTGGCGCCTGTCGGCAGGGCGGCTGACCGGGGGGCAACTGACCGCGGGGCAGAGACGGGCGGGGCAGAGATGACGCCTCGATCCTCGGCTATCAGGGCCTCGTTCGGAGCAGCCGTGTCGCGTCCCAGGTTTGCCAACACGGTGTCCTCGTTGGTGGTGTAGATGCTCATACGTGAAGTCCACATTCTGTCTTGGCGGTGCCGGCCCAGCGGCCGGAGCGCGGGTCGGCGCCGGGGGCCACCTTGTTGGTGCAGGGCGCGCAGCCGATGGAGGGGTAGCCCTGGCTGAGCAGTGGGTTGACGGGCAGGAGGTTCGCGTCCGAGTACTCGACCAGCTGGTCGAAAGTCCACGTTGCCACGGGGTTCACTTTGACCAACCCATTGGCTTTATCCCACGTCACCAGCGGCGTGTTGGTGCGGGTGGGGCCTTCTTCACGGCGCACCCCGGTGAACCAAAGCTCGTAGCCAGACAGGGACTTGCGCAGCGGCACGACTTTCCGCAGTGAGCAGCATTGAGCCGGGTCCCGGGCGAAGAGGTCCTTGCCGAGCAGTCGATCCTGTTCCGCGACTGACTGTTCGGGAAGCACGTCGACCACATTCACGTTGAGGTTTTCGGCCACTTCACGCCGGGTCGCATGGGTTTCAGGAAAGTGATAGCCGGTTTCCAAAAACAGCACGTCGACGCCGGGCAGCTGGTCCGCCACGAGCGCCGGCAGGACGGCGTCGGCCATGGAGCAGGCGACGGCGACGCCGTGCACCGGAAAGTTCCGGCTTACCCAGGCAATGACGTCCTCTGCCGGAGAGTTCCAGTCCAGCTCAGTGGCCCCGGCCTCGACAAGGGCCTGCAACTCTTCGTCGGAGCGTCGCAGGGGCGTTCCGGGTACGTGCTTTCCGGCGTGGTTGGTGTGGGTGGCGCCGACGGCGGGGGTGGCAGTGGCGACGGTGGCGGCACTGCCGCTACCGACGTCGTCGGCCTTTTCCGCGAGAGTGCTCACTGAAGGACCCCCTCCTCGGACCGGTGGGCCCACTCGGCGAAGGTTTCCCCTTCCGTGCGAAGCTCCACGAACCGGCGTACCACGCGCTCGACATAGTCGGGCAGGTTCTCGGCGGTGACCTTGAGGCCGCGGATGGTCCGGCCCAGTCCTGCCTCCTCCCGCTCATGCGAAGCCAGTCCCCCACCGAGATGGACCTGGAAACCCGGTGTGGGTTCCCCGCCGGGTGTTGGCAGCATCATGCCCTTGAGTCCGATATCAGCGGTTTGGATCCGGGCGCAGGAGTTGGGGCAGCCGTTGATGTGAAGGGCGATTGGTTGCACCAATTGGCCGCTGTCGGTCAGGTCGGCGAGCCGCTTCTCGAGCTCGGCGATCGCAGTGGCAGCGGTGACCTTGGTTTCCACGATGGCCAGTTTGCAGAACTCGATGCCGGTGCAGGCAATTGTGGAGCGCCGGAAGAGGGAGGGCTTGGCACTGAGGCCGAGCCCCTCAAGTTCAACGTTCAGGGAGTCGACTTGGTCCTGAGGCACGTCCAGGAGCACCAGCTTTTGGTGTGGTGTGGTGCGAAGCCGGTGAGATCCGTGCCTTTCCAACACCTCCGCCAAGGACACCAGGAGGGACCCGGAAAGCCGGCCGGCAGTTGGTGCGACGCCCAGATAGTAGCGTCCGTCCTTCTGCTCGTGGATGCCGACGTGGTCGCCGGGAGCAGAAGGCTTGGGTGCTGCCGGACCGTCGGGGAGCCGGAAGCCGAGGTATTCCTCCTCGAGCACCTGGCGGAACTTCTCAGGTCCCCAGTCGGCGAGGAGGTATTTCAGGCGCGCCTTGGTGCGCATGCGCCGGTAACCGTAGTCACGGAAGATGCTGGTCACGCCGAGCCACACTTCCGCGGCGATGTCGGGCGAAACAAACGCGCCGAGCCGCTCAGCCAACCGTGCGCTGGTGGACAGGCCGCCGCCGACCCACAGGTCGTAGCCGACGCCCAGTTCCGGGTGCACCATACCCACAAGGGCAAAGTCGTTGATCTCGTGAACAACGTCCTGGCTGGGGTGACCGGTGATGGCGGTCTTGTACTTGCGGGGGAGGTTGGCCAGGTCGGGGTCGCCGATGAAGCGCTCGCTGAGTTCGCGGATCAAGGGAGTCGGGTCGATGATCTCATCCTTGGCGATGCCGGCGACCGGGCTGCCGAGGATGACGCGCGGCACGTCGCCGCAGGCCTCCGTCGTCGACAGGCCGACGGCTTCCAGCCGGCGCCAGATCTCCGGAACGTCTTCGACCCGGATCCAGTGCAGCTGGATGTTCTGCCGATCCGTCAGGTCGGCCGTGCCCCTGCCGAAGTCGGTGGAGATGCCCCCGATGACGCGCAACTGCTCGGTGGTGAGGGCTCCGCCGTCAATGCGGACCCGCAGCATGAAGTACTTGTCTTCCAGTTCGTGAGGCTCGAGCGTTGCGGTCTTACCGCCGTCGATGCCTGGTTTGCGCTGGGTATACAGGCCCCACCACCGGAACCGGCCGTGCAGGTCCGTGCCGTCGATGCTGTCGAAGCCGTGCTTGGCATAGTTGTTTTCGATGCGTTCACGGACGCTCAGGCCGCCGTCTTCCTGCTTCCACACCTCGTTGGCGTTCAACGGTGCGGTTCCGTCAACCTTCCATTGCCCGTGCGGCTTGGTGGCGGGACGGGTGGATCGGGCGGGCCGTTCAGGACGGTCGGACCCTGCAGCCGCTCCGGCTAGAGCTGTCTGTGTCATGTTTTTCAGCGTAGGGCCGAGCTCATGACGGCGTCACAAGCAAGGAAACGCAGCGTCACGCATGGACATATTTCGTCACGTCGGCGCTTTTGCTTGCCAAGCGTGGGTTCCAATCAGCGGGTAGTTTCCGTCGTCTGGTTTCCCGCCGCCGGCGCTACAGCCGTGTCAATCCGCCGCAGCAGGAGTCGGCGTGAGCGACGACGCGAGGGCCTGATCGTATCGTTCAAGGGCCAGTCGGGCGATGACGGGCGAGGGCAGCAGCGGCTCGGTCACCATATCGGCGCCGGCTTTGGCCAACTGGTCGTGGAAGTACCCCGGTGCCAACAGATACGACGCGATGGCAACGTGCCGGGCGCCGTCGCGCCTCAACTGCCCCACAGCTTCCGGAACGGACGGAGCTGCGCTGGCACCGTAGGCTGCGAGCACCCGGCTGGGGCGGAGCTGGGTCAGCTGACCGGCCAGCTGAGCCACGCTGCGTGCGGCGTCCGGCTCGGACGAACCAGCCGCTGCGAGCACCACTCCCCATTCCCTCGGCACCTCCGCCAGCCGTTCCTGCAACAGCCGGGCCAGCAACGGATCCGGTCCCAACGGTTCGGCGGCAAGCATCCCAGGCCTGCTGGCCACCGCGCGGGCGATGTCGACCCGCACGTGGTAACCGACGGAGAGAAGCAAGGGCACAACGACGCCGGACACACCCTCCGGAAGCCCCGCAACGACGTCGGGCAGTTCCGGCTCCTGCACGTCGACATAAGCCTCCCTGACGTCCAGTCCTGACCGAAGCGCACGCATCTCGGTCCGGACGGCGTTGATGCGCGCCTGGCCTTCGGAACTACGCGTGCCGTGGGCGCAGGCGATCAGGACGGGTGCGGGAGGAAGCGTCATGCAGCCAGCATAGCCAGCGGGCAGAGGGCCCTCAGCGTAGGATCGAAGTCCACCATCCCCTTTGGAGTACCCTGCATTCCCATGCCCTTTGACATCTCGCTGGCCCTGGACCTGCTGGGCACGTTTTTCTTTGCCGTGTCCGGTTGCCTGTTGGCTGCCCGGAAGGGCTTTGACATCATCGGTTCATTGCTGCTCGGTTCGCTTGTGGGGCTCGGCGGGGGCGTGGCGCGAGACGTCATCCTGGACGCCGGAGTGCCCGCTGCGTTTTCCCAACCGCTCTACCTGATGCCGCCGCTGTTGGCGACGGTGCTGGTGTTCTTCCTTTTCCAGCACGTGGAGCGTGGCGGGAATCTGTTGCGAATGTTCGACGCCGGTGGGTTGGGATTGTTCTGCATTACTGGCACGCTCAAGGCGCTCGGGGCCGGCCTGAACCCGGTTGCTGCCGTACTGCTCGGCGTCACCACCGCCATTGGGGGCGGGGTGCTGCGGGACATCACTGCCAATGAAGTCCCTCAGCTCTTCAACTCAAGGGACCTCTATGCCATCCCCTGCTTCCTGGGCGCCATCCTAACCACGGTGCTGTGGTATTCGGGCGCAATGAATCTGGTGACAGGGATCGCTACGGCGGTGGCCGTATTCGCCCTCCGAATGCTGTCACACCGATACTCCTGGCATGCGCCGATGGCCGTGCGGGGCTGGAAGCACCGTCGGGCCTTTCGAAACTGATGCATCTACTAGGATTTAAATCCCACCCCGACGTCTGGAGTTACGCATGAGCGAAATGTTCCTGAGCAAATTCCGCGACCTTGTTCCGAAGTATCTTGACGAGCCATGGCAGGAATCGGACGGGATTGCGGAACAGGAACTCGATGCCATCCTTGCCGAACACTCCCTGACGGTCCCGTTGGTGTTGCGGGAGTTCCTGCAGGCGGTGGGTTCGGCCGAGGAACTCATGGAGGCCTACCATTACTTTTGGGACCCGGACGAGTTGGAAGTCGAAGACGGACATCTGTTGTTCCTTGAGGACGAGGACGAGGCCTACACCTGGGGCTTCCGATCGGATCAGCTCGACGTGCCGGACCCCATCGTGTGGCGCCGCAACAACGCCAAGGGAACCTGGGTCAGTGAAGAGGGCACTTTCAGCGAATTCGTCTTCGACCTGTTCGAGTGGGTTTTCGAGGACGAGGACTAGCCCTAGCCTTGGGGTCATTGGGCGCTCTCACGGTTGCCAGTTTCGCCCGCGGGCAACGACAGCAGCCACCTGTTGCAGCATCTCGTCGGGGTGATAGACGACGTCGTCATAGAAGTAGCGCAGAACCACGAAGTTGCCCACGACGGAGACGTTGTCCCGCCTTCGATCTTTTTTGATGTCGGCAGGCCGGAAGTGGGTTGCCCCGTCGATCTCGACCACCAGGAACCCTTCCACCAGGAAGTCGACCTCCCCGACGCCCGGTAACTGAACGTAGCACTCCGTTGCAAAGCCCGCCTCCTCAAAGAGCACCCGGACAATGGGCTCCAGCAATGAATCGGCTCGTGGACGGACCAGGTCCAGCACGGCACGGGCTTTGCCATTCCGGTTTCCAGGCAGTCGGGCGCGCAGAAAGGTGGATGATATGTCTCCCCGGCCCACCGCGCACTGGACCATCGATAGAGCCTCGAAGCGGGGCAGGCAGTGCAGTGCATGCAACAACACGTCGGCCAAGGCCACCACATCTGGTGTTGGCGGGCGTGGCAGGATCAGTTTTCGATGCAGCACAACCCCCGCCTGCGGTACACCGTTTCCCCGGTAGATGTGTGGCTCGGGATGCTCTCGCAGGCACCACAGCCGATAACGGCTGGCCGCCGAGACGCACGTCAACGGGTCAACGCCGTGATGGGAAGCAAGCCCGACGGGATGCTGAAGAACCTGTGACATGGAACAATCCTGCTGGTTGCCACTGGCACGGCAGGAACGGCTTCCCGCAGACGTGGACAAGCCACAAAACCCAAATCCTGTGCAGGTGGACTGGAGTACACCAGAACTGGTTCTGGCCCAGTTTCTCCGGCGAAGCCTTGCTGCTGCCCTCACTGGGTGGTCTGCAGAAGCGCTTTCAGCCCGGCAAACGGCGACTGAAACGGTTTTGATCGGTTCTGAGGCTTAGGAAAACCGGTTTTGGCTCGCGACACTGCCTCTTTTAGGGGACACGCCGTCGCCAGGAGGGCTGTCCCGGCCATAACCGGTTTTGGCCGGCCACAACCCAGCCCGCCACAACCACAACCCAGCCCACCCAGCCCACCCACCCCACAGTGGGCCGGGGGTTAGACGTCGCGGGAGACCACTGCGTCGGCGAAGCTGGCCAGGGCCGTCTTGACGATGCCGTCGGGCACGGGGTCCAGGGCGGCGATGGCTGCATCGGCCCATTCACGGGCCACGGCCCAGGACTGCGCGGTCACCGGGTGTTCGCGCAGCGCTGTGACGGCCTCGGCCAGGGCCTCATCACTGCTCAGGTCGCCGTCCACCAGCGTCAGCACGTCGGCTGCGGCAGTGTCCCCGGCCGCGGCGGCCTTGCGCAGCAGCAGCACGGGAAGGGTGGGCACGCCTTCGCGCAGGTCGGTGCCGGGCGACTTGCCGGATACCTGCTTCAGCCCGGCCACATCGATCACGTCGTCAGCCAGCTGGAACGCCACACCGACCTTTTCCCCGTAGTCGACCATGACCTGGGCGATGTCCTCGTGCACATCGGCGAAGATGGCGCCGAGCTGACCGGACGCGGCCACCAGGGAACCTGTCTTGTCGGCGATGACCGACAGGTAGTGTTCCACCGGGTCCTGGTCCGGCCGCGGCCCAACAGTTTCATGCAGCTGGCCCAGGCACAACCGTTCGAACGTGCGCGCCTGGATAGCCAACGCCTGCCCACCGAGCTCGGACACCAGGATGGAGGCGCGCGCGAAAATCAGGTCACCGGTCAGGATCGCGACGCTGTTGCCCCACAGTTCATGGGCCGTAGGCGCTCCGCGGCGGAACGGCGCCGAGTCCATCACGTCGTCGTGGTACAGGGTGGCAAGGTGCGTCAATTCAACGACGACGGCGGCCTGGACAACTTCCGGCCGGCCCGGGTTGCCCAGATGCGAGGCCAGCAACGTCAGCAGCGGGCGGATCCGTTTGCCGCCTGCCTCCACCAGGTGACGGCTGGTGGCATCGGCCAGCGGATCGGAATTGGCGATCGCTTCGCGCAGCTGCTTTTCCACCTTGGCCAGGCTGAGCGTGATCGCCGGTCCCAGATCCGGGTCCGCTGCGAGAGGCGAGAACCCCTGCGGCAGCTTCATGCCTGTCGCGATCGCCATGGTGGTCGTATCCGGCTCATTGGCCGGCGTGCCATGCCCAGCGGAGGTCCAGCTGTGGTCTGCGGGTGTCGTCACTGCTTAACACTAACTTTCGAAGGGGACGGGGTCCGTGGTGCAGGGGCGCTGATCTGATTGGAGGTGGGCGGAACGAGTTTCTCCAGCAGAGCAATCACTCTATCCTCAAAACCCTTGCCCCCGGAGTCGGTCAGATTCGCCAGCATCCGGACCACAAACCGCATCAATACGGGAATCGGCATGCCGGTGCGCAAGGCCAGCTTCATGACCTGCGGCTTGCCGATCAGCTGGGCAAAGACCCGGCCCAGGGTGAAGTGGCTGCCCCATTGGGCCCTGATGTATCCGCCGTAGCCGGACAGCGCGTGATCGCGGGCCAGAGGGGAGTTGGCTGTGGCGGCCCGAAGAATGAAGTCCGCCGCGTAGCGGGCTGACTCCATGGCGTAGGAGATTCCCTCGCCGTTGAACGGGCTGACCATGCCGCCGGCGTCGCCGAGCAGCAGCAAACCGGGCGAGTAATGCGGGGTGCGGTTGAAGCCCATCGGCAGGGCTGCGCCACGGATTTCGCCCACCTGGTTTTCAGGGGTGAAACCCCAATCGGCAGGCATGCCCGCCGTCCAATCGCGCAGCACCTGCTTGTAGTCGAGGCGGCCGAATTCCTTCGAGGAGTTAAGGATGCCCAATCCCACGTTGGACGTGCCGTCCCCAACGCCGAAGACCCAGCCGTAGCCTGGCAGCGGGTTTCCCGCCTTGTCCGGAAGTTCCAGCCACCCTTCCATCCAGTCGTCCTGGTGGCGCGGGCTGGTGAAGTAGGTGCGCACCGCGACGCCGAGCGGCCGGTCGTCGCGCTTCTGCAGGCCCAGCGACACGGCGGTGCGGCTGGAATTGCCGTCGGCGGCCAGGACGACGTCGGCGTCAAACTCCCGCGTTTCGCCTGTCTTGCGGCCTGCGGCGTCAAGCAGCGCTGCCGTCACGCCGATGACGCGGCCAGCCTCGTCGCGGCGCGCGGTGGTGACGCTGTGACGCTCCAGCACGACGGCGCCAGCGGCCTGGGCGTGCCGGGCCAGGGCCTCGTCGAAGCCGAGTCGGGTGCGGATCAAACCGTAGTCGGGGAAGTCGCTCAGCTCCGGCCACGGCACTTCGACCGTTCGACCGCCCGCGATCAGGCGGAGGCCCTTGTTGCGGCGCCAGCCCTCGGCCTGCTCATGCGGCAGTCCCAGCAACTGCACCTCCCGCACGGCCCGGGGCGTCAAACCGTCACCGCAGACTTTTTCGCGGGGAAAGGTGGTCTTTTCCAGGACCGTGACGTTCATCCCGGCCGAGGCGAGGTAATAGGCAGCAGTTGATCCGGCCGGACCGGCCCCGACGATGAGGACTTTCACCTAGTTGCTGGTCCTGGCGCGGCGGCCACGCCGCACGGGTCCGACGGGTCCGACTTCTTCGCGGGACGCCTTGTGGGCGCGATGGACGGCGACAATGCCGCCGCTCAGGTTGCGGTAGGCCACGTCCTGCCAGCCTGCCTCACTGAGCCAGGCGGACAGGTGGTCCTGGTCCGGCCAGGCGCGGATCGATTCCGCCAGATAGACGTAGGCGTCCGGGTTGGAGGAAACCTTGGTGGCGATGGAGGGCAACGCCCGCATCAGGTACTCGGTGTACATGGTCCGCCAGAGCGGCACCGTGGGGTGGGAGAACTCGGCGATCACCAGCCGACCCCCCGGCTTGGTGACGCGCAGCATCTCCGACAGGGCCTTGTGCGGGTCTCCAACGTTGCGCAGTCCGAAGGAGATGGTGGTGGCATCGAAGGAGTTGTCCGCAAACGGCAGGTTGGTGGCGTCTCCGGCGATGAAGTCGATATCCGGCCGACGTCGTTTCCCGACCTTGAGCATGCCAACCGAGAAGTCGCAGGCCACCACGTCGATGCCCGCATCCGCATACGGTTCGCTTGAGGTTCCAGTCCCGGCAGCCACGTCCAGGACACGCTGGCCGGGCTTGGCGTCCACCGCGTCAACCACAATGCGGCGCCAGCGCCGCGTCTGCCCCAGGGAGAGGACGTCGTTGACCACGTCGTACTTGGGCGCAACGTCGTCAAACATTGCGGCTACTTCTTCTGGGCGCTTATCCAACGATGCACGGCTCACCGTCTTATTCTCTCAAATTTTGCGCCCGGCGTTGTACAGCACCCGGAAGGACGGCGACGCCGGTGCGGGGCCTACCGCGGAGTAATGTTGGATCATCATGACTGCGTCCCTGGCCACCCTTACCACCCTCCTGGATCCAACCCTGCTGGGGCCGCCATACGCGAATGCGGCACGAGCGGGAGCCAGCTCGACGCAGCCGCTGGACTTCCTGCTGGACGTGCCCGACGCCTATTGCTGGATCCGCCGCGGGGAAGGCTTGGTGGCCTTCGGCAGTGCACTGTCCTTCCGCGGCACCGGACCGGAACGCTTCGCGGAGGCCGAGGAATGGTGGAAACGCCAACGGGCCCGGGCGCAGGTCACCGACGACGTCCGGCTCCCCGGCACAGGGCTCCTCGCGTTTGGTTCTTTCGCTTTTTCCAAGACCAGCGGCCACCCTTCGCAGCTGGACATCCCCCACCTGGTGGTCGGCTGTGCGGACGGGCAGCTGTGGCTGACCCTGACCCAGAGCGACGGAACGACGCCGACGACGGCTGCAGCACACACGCTGCTGCAGGACCTGCTCGCCTCGGCTGGCTCAGCTGACGGAGGCCAGGACAACCAACCGGCCGGGTCGCGCGGACAGATTCGTGGCGGTTCCCTGGACGAACAGGAATGGATGCGGGCCGTTGCCGCAGGAGTGCAGGCCATTGAGGGCGGGGAACTCCAAAAGGTCGTGCTGGCCCGGGACATAGTCGCCGCCTTCGATTCCCCCGTCTCGCGGCCGCGGATCCTTCGCAACCTGGCTGATCGGTACAGCGAATGCTGGACGTACGGCGTTGGCAACCTTGTCGGTTCCACCCCTGAAATCCTCATCAAGGTCGACGGCACCACGGCCCAGGCCCGGGTGCTGGCCGGAACGCTGGACCGGAAAACCGCCCCGGATAACGAGGACGGCTACGCCCGTTCCGTGCTTGCCGGGTCGGAGAAGCAGCGCCAGGAGCACGAGTTCGCGGTCCGGTCGCTGACCCGCCAACTGGCCCCGTTCGCCACTGACCTGTCCTTTCCGGCCGAACCGTTCATCCTGGAGCTGCCCAACGTGTGGCACCTGGCCTCGGACGTGCTGGCCGAGCTGGCCGGCGTCGAAGGCCATCTACCCACTCCGCTGGCCCTGGTGGAGGCCCTGCATCCAACTGCCGCTGTCTGCGGCACGCCCCGCACCGAGGCGGGCGAGCTGATCCGCCGGCTGGAAAAGCTGGACCGTGGGCCCTACGCCGGACCCGTGGGATGGCTGGACGGAGCGGGCAACGGCGAGTGGGGCATAGCTCTGCGGGGTGCCGTTATTGAGGACGAGACCACGGTCAGGCTCTATGCCGGGTGCGGCATCGTGGAGGCCTCTGACCCTGCCGCTGAGCTGGCCGAGACGTGGGCCAAGTTCCGTCCCATGCTGCAGGCCCTGGGGCTGCAGCCCTAGCCGTGAGCCTCCTTTCACCAGCCGACGCGCCCCGGCCAGAGAGACAGCGCGCAAGGCCAGCCGCTAAAGTTGCCAAGTAGTGAAGCGCTGTTGACTGTGATGCACATCTCATTGCCGCTATAAACTACTAGTTCTGACGTCCCGTTCCGTCCATGAAACAAAGGGTAAAAACGATGCCAAAGTCCTACAAGCTGTCGGCAAGTCTTGCCGGCGTTGCAGCTGTTGCTGCCCTGGTCCTGACCGGCTGCGGTTCCAGCACCGGCTCCACCAGCACGGCGACGGCGGAGGGTGGGGCTTCGCTGATCAACAGCGGCAAGCTCACCGTCTGCTCAGACATCCCCTACGAGCCTTTTGAATTCGTCCAGGACGGCAAGAACGTCGGTTTCGACATGGACCTCGTCGCGGAGTTCGCCAAGGACCTGAAGGTTACCCCCAACGTCATCACCACCCCGTTCGAGGGCATCCAGTCGGGCGAATCCCTGAACACGGGCCAGTGCGACATTGCCGCTTCCAGCATCTCCATCACTGATGCGCGCAAGTCGGTCATGGACTTCTCCACCCCGTACCTCGACGACGACCTGTCGCTGCTGGCCACGAAGGCCTCCGGCCTGGCCAAGCTGGACGACCTCAAGGGCAAGAAGGTCGGCGTGCAACAGGGCACCACCGGCGAGGAGTACGCCAAGGACAAGGGCCTGGAAACCATCCAGTACGAAAACACCGGACTGCTGATTCAGGCCATCAAGACCGGTGGCGTCGACGCGGCCATCGGAAACCAGTCGGTGCTGGGCTACGCCGCCAAGGGTGATGACACCCTGGTGTTCGCCGAGACCTACAAGACCGGCGAGCAGCTGGGCGTCGCCATCAAGAAGGACAACACGGCGATGACGGAGGCCATCAACGCGACGCTGAAGCGGTTGACCGACGACGGCACCATCGACAAGCTGAAGACCACCTGGTTCGGCAAAGCCACTTCCTAACCCTCAGTCCTCAGGTGGCCCGAAACCGGGCCACCTGAGTCGCATCCTAGGCGGAATCCCCCATGGCAATGACTGTTCGTCAGCGCACCCGTGTCAGCAGGACCATCCAGTACGGCCTTCTGGTCGTGGTGGTGATCCTGGCAGCACTCCTGGCCGATTGGCCAAAGATCAGCAAGGCCTTCTTCAACCTTGACGCGGTCGCGTCCCAGTTCCCGGGCATCATCGTCATCGCCTTGAAGAACACCCTCATCTACACGGTGCTCAGCTTCCTGGTGGGCGTGAGCGGAGGCCTGCTGCTGGCCCTGATGAAGCTCTCCCCGGTGGGTCCGTACCGTTGGCTGGCGACGATCTACATCGAATTCTTCCGTGGCGTTCCCGCGCTGCTGGTGTTTGTCGCCTTCGGTTTCGGCATTCCGACGGCGTTCGGCATCCGCTTCAACGTCTTCGTCACCGTCATGCTGGCGCTTGGCATGGTGGCTGCCGCCTACATCGCCGAAACCCTCCGGGCCGGCCTGCAGGCGGTGCCCAAGGGACAGATGGAAGCAGCACGCTCACTGGGCATGCCGCACTGGCGGGCCATGGTGACCATCGTGATTCCGCAGGCGTTCCGCATCGTGCTGCCGCCGCTGACCAATGAAATCATTTTGCTGACCAAGGATTCCTCACTGGTGTACCTGCTGGGCCTGGCTGCCTCACAGTACGAGCTCACCAAATTTGGCCGGGACGGCATCACCCAGCCCAACGCCGGACTGACCCCGCTGGTCGTCGCCGGTGCCTGCTACCTGGTCATCACCATTCCGCTGGGCATTCTGGCGCGGCGCTTCGAGTCCCGCTCAGCCCGGACCAAGCGATAAGGCGCGCAATGACGAATTCATCCATCACCCCCACTGTGCACGCCGCCGGCGTCTCGATTCAGGGGCTGCGGAAGTCCTACGGCAGCAATGAGGTCCTCAAGGGCATCGACCTGGTCGTGAAACCGGGCGAAGTGGTCTGCCTGATCGGGCCTTCAGGATCCGGCAAGTCGACCCTGCTGCGTTGCGTGAACCTGTTGGAGCAACCCAACGCGGGAACCATCCACGTCGGCGGTTTTGAGTCCACGGACCCCGACGTCGACATCGACCTGATGCGGCGCAAGGTCGGCATGGTGTTTCAGCAGTTCAACCTGTTCCCACACCTTGACGTGCTGCGGAACTGCACCGTCGCGCAGACCAAAGTGCTCAAGCGCTCCCAGCCGGAGGCTGACGCGGTCGCGCAGCGGAACCTGGAACGTGTGGGACTCGGCCACCTCTCCGACCGTTTCCCGGACCAGCTGTCCGGCGGCCAGCAGCAGCGCGTTGCGATCGCCCGAGCGCTCAGCATGGACCCGGAATTGATGCTCTTCGACGAGCCCACCTCGGCGTTGGACCCGGAGACGGTCGGTGACGTGCTGGCGGTCATGCGTAACCTGGCCAAGGCCGGCATGACCATGCTCGTGGTAACGCACGAAATGGGCTTCGCCCGTGAAGTCGCCGACCGGGTCGTCTTCATGGATGGCGGCGTGGTGGTTGAGGAAGGCCCGGCAGCAAAGGTGGTGGGCGCTCCGCAGGAGGCCCGCACGCAGGAGTTCCTGCGCCGGGTGCTGGACCCCACCCACATCGACATCGTCGAGGACTGAGTCCGGCCAACACAGGCGCCCGTATCCGGTTGGATGCGGGCGCTTTTGCGTTGTGTCGGCGTGGTGCAGGAGCTTTTGCGTCGGCGCTGGCAGGTGCGCGTCTGCGCTAGCCGAGAGTGCGGGCGACGGCGGAAGGACTGCGACGGAGGCTAGCCGAGAGTGCGGGCGACGGCATCGGAGACGGCCGTACGAATCTGCGTGTGCAGGGGTCGGAGGTCTTTCCGCAGGGCGGGCACTTCCAGCACCGACCGGCCGCGGATGGGTTCCTCCAGCGCTGCCCGCAACTCCTGCACTCCCTCGACCAGGCGGTGCCGTGCGCCGTACGCGGCAGCCAGTCCCCCAATGTCAGCAGCATGTGGAGTGCCGAACAGGCGCTCGACCGTCACCGTGTACCGGGGTTGCGCGGCAAGTGCGCCGTGCTCCAGAGTGCTGAAGATGCCACCCCCGGCGTCATTGAGGACCACAACCTGCAGGTCCGGTTCCCGTTCTCCGGCGCCCAGCAGCAGCCCTCCGGCGTCGTGCAGGAAGGTGAGGTCCCCCAGCAATACCCGGGCTGGTCGACGCGTCGCCAGGGCAATGCCAGTGGCGCTGGAGATGGTGCCGTCGATTCCGGCCAGTCCCCGGTTGGCGAACACTCTGGAAGCGGGTGCAGGCAGGGGCCGGCCGGCCAGGTCCACGTCCCGGATGGGATTGGAGGAGCCCAGCACCAGGTTCCACTGCGAGCGCGCCCACACTTCACGGGCCAGCTGTACGCCCGTGAGGCCGGGAACAACTGACAGCACGCCGTCCAATGCCTGTTCCGCTGCTGCGGCCGCCTGTTGCCAGGCGGCCAACCAGCCCTCCGGGCCGTTTCCGGCGAAAGCGGTCAGGTCGGACCAGTCGGTGAGCACCAGTTCGGATCGGCGACCGGCCTCGAACCAGGCGACAGGGCGGGGCAGGTACAGGGCCCGCTCAAGGTCCGTCCGGGCCAACAGCGCTGCGACCGGACGGGACAGGGTGGGACGGCCGAAAACGACCACGCGTTCGATGGGCCGGTCCGAGCCTGGTCCAAAGTGCTCCAGCAGCAAACGGTAGGGTCCGACGGCGTTCGGACCGAAACGGGCATTCGACGACGGTTCGGCGAGCAAGGGCAGATCCAATGCCTCCGCGAAGGCGGCGGCGGCTGTGTCGGCGCCCGAACCGGCCAGTACGACGGTGCGGCGGAAGGTTCCTGTTTCAATCCGTGGCACGGGTGTGGCTGTCAGCGCGCCGTCAACGGCGGAGTCGGCTGCCGTATCAGCGGGTGCACCGTCCCTTGTGCCACTCCCCGCAGCAGCGGCGTCCACGCGTGGCTTTGCCGCTGCCTGGGTCGGTGCTGCCTGGGTCGGTGCTGCCTGGGTCGGTGCCGCCTGGGTCGCTTCCTGCGGAGCTGTCAGCGGTGGTGTCAACGGGTCGCGGAAGGCGAGGTTCAGCTGCACCGGTCCCGAAGGTGTCCCCTGCAACCTGCCCTGGGCGGCGCTAAGGGCAGTCCCCACCGCCCGCCGGGGATCCCGGCCGGCGGCAATGTCGGTGGCGAAACGGACATGGTCACCGAACAGGTCCATCTGCACTGTTGTTTGATTGGCCCCGGTCCCGCGGAGCTCCTCCGGCCGGTCGGCGGAAATCACCACAAGGGGAATGGCCGAGTGGTTGGCCTCCATCACGGCCGGCAGCAGGTTACCGACGGCGGTGCCCGAGGTCGTCAGCACGGCGGCCGGCCGAAGGGATCCGGACGCCAGTCCGAGCGCTGTAAAGCCTGCCACCCGTTCGTCGATCCGCACGTGCAGCTCCAGCTGCCCGGCCGCCTCAGCCTCGGCCAGGGCGTAGGCCAGGGGCGCACTGCGGGAGCCCGGGGCCACCACCACCTGGCGCACTCCTCCCTCCGTCAGAGCCTGGACGACGAGGCGGGCTGCTTCCATCGAGCTGAAATCCTTCACCTGACCATTCAACTACCCTGCGGCAGGAGCGCGTAGCTGCGGGCCATCCGGTCCAGCCATGCCTGCCGACGATGAGGGGCTGCAGCGTAGCGTTTCAGCAGCTCCGGGTCCGCCACAGCACGCTCCGCCGCATCCGCCACGTCCAGCCCGCCGTCGTCGGCCACCAGCGAGTCACGAACAACGTCCCCCGCCATCAGCGCGACGGTGCCCAAACCGCAGGCGTATGGCAGGTGGGGCAGGGCAGACGCGAGTGCCACACCCGCCCGGATCCCGATGGACGTGTCCAAGGCCGAGCTCACCACCGCCGGCAACCCTGCTTCCGCGACCAATCGCAGTGCCCTTCGCACGCCGCCCAAGGGTGCAGCCTTGACGATCAGCAGGTCCGCGGCTCCTGCCCGGGCCACCGCCAGCGGGTCGGTTTCCTTCCGGACGCTCTCATCAGCGGCAATAAGCACGCCGGTACCCCGCCGCGCCAACTCCCGTCGAACTGCAGCCAGGCCGGAGATCGTGGGGACGGGCTGTTCAGCGTATTCCAGCCCGTAGTCCGCCAGCCTGGTCAGGGCTTCGACGGCGGTCAGAACGTCCCAGCCGCCGTTGGCGTCCACGCGGATCGCCGCATCGGGCAGTGCTGCCCGCACCGCTGCCACCCGGGCGATGTCGTCCTTGAGGTCCTGCCCCGCCTCAGCCACCTTCACCTTCACCGTGCCAGCGGCGTCAAAGGCCGCGAGGATTTCCGCCACCTGCGCGGCGGGAACGGCAGGAACGGTCGCGTTGACAGGCACCCGATTCCGGACCGGGGCCGGGTAACCCTCCCATCCCGCCTCGATCCCAGCGAGCAACCACCGGGACGCTTCGGCATCCCCGTACTCCAGGAAGGGCGAGAACTCTGCCCACCCCGCGGGGCCTTCAAGCAGCAGGGCCTCCCGTTCCAGCACGCCGCGAAACTTGACCCGCATCGGCAGCACGACGACATGGGCCGCGCTCAGTAGGTCCTCCAGGGATGGCAGCTGCGTCATGGTTTCACTGTAACCATGACGGGCGGACCACCCGGCGCTTACCATGAGCTGCCAGGAAAATATGGGAGCCTAGAAGCGATGAACTCCCGTGTACCTCCTTCGCAGCGGTTGCCCTCGCCGGCAAACCGCGCGGCACCCCATGGTGTCTTCTTTGTGCTGTCCGCGGTCATCGCCCTGGCGTGCCTCATCGCCGTCTATGCGTTCTATGTGCGCACGTCCAGCGGCCAGTACATCGATGAATCGGCACTTGAGGAAGCTGCCGGGGCTCAGCGGGCGATCGGCGCGCAGACGGCCAAGTTCCTGGACGCCTTGCCGGTGACGTCAGTGGTGATCGCCGCCGTCGTCGTGCTGTTCGTGACGCTGGTGCGACGGCGCTGGCTGGCGGCAGCCATCTCCATCGGATCCATGGTGGCGGCAAACCTGAGCACGCAAGTGATCAAGGCCGCCCTGCCGGACCGGCCCGACCGTGGCGTGGTGACCCTGGACTTGAACTCGCTTCCGTCCGGCCACAGCACCGTGGCCGCTTCCGCTGCCGTGGCCGTCTTCCTGGTGGTGTCACCACGGTGGCGACCGTTCGCGGCTTTTGCGGGCGGAACGTTCGCTGTCTTTTCGGGCCTATCAACGCTGATCAACCAATGGCATCGTCCCGCCGATGTCGTGGCAGGCTTCGCCGTGGTGGCCTGTTGGGCTTCGCTTGCTGGACTCGGCGTGATGCGGACCGGGGATTCCTGGAACGTGTGGCGTGGATACGGCAGGCATTGGGCGTCGTCGCGGCTCTGGCCCCTTGCGTCCCTCGTCGCGGTCCTGCTGTCGGCTGCCATGGTTGCTGTCCTGCTGCGTGAGCTCACCCCCGAAGGCGGGGGCCACGTCAGCACGACCAATTACTTCTGGGTGGGGGTCTCGACGATCGTGCTGTCGGGCTATCTCCTCTGCCTGGCGGGGACCCTGCTCTTCGGAGGAGAAGCCCGCAAGCAGAAGGACCGCCCCCAGCGGGTGCACTCCCGTCCGTCAACCCCGTCAAGACCCCGCTAGTCGAGACCCCGCTGGTCGAGCTTGTCGAGACCGCTGGTCGAGCCTGTCGAGACCCCGCTGGTCGAGCCTGTCGAGACCCCCGCTGGTCGAGCCTGTCGAGACCACCCCGCGGATCGCCAGATCTCGACAGGCTCGATCAACGGCGGCGGGCCGGATCTCGACAGGCTCGATCAGCGGCGGTGGGGGGTTACTTGACGGGTTCGGCGGGAGGAGCGCAGGGGGCTGGTGGGCCAGCAGGGCCATCCGCCCTCACGACTGTGCGGGACCGGACCGAGCGCGCGGCTGTGGTCGGCGTGCGGGGGATCCAGTACCAAAGCACTCCAGCGGCCGCCAGGCCCAGCACGCCGGTAACGGCAATGCCCTGCGCCAAAGCAGCGATTGCGGTGATCCCGGAGAGCAGGGCTGGCCCACCGGAACTTCCAATGTCGGCCAGGAACCGCCAGATGCCCAGGAACTGGGGCCGGCCGGGCGAGGGCGAGTAATCCGCTCCGAGTGTCATGATCATGCCCGAACCGATGCCGTTGCCGAAGCCGATGAGCAGTGCGACCAGCAGCAGCGACACGTAGCCTCCGGTCAGTGGTATCAGCAGCAGGGCCAGCCCCATCAGCAGCATGGAGGGTATGGCCACCCAGCGGCGTCCCTTCCGGTCCATCACCTTGCCGGCCGGATAAAAGACCAGCATGTCGATGGCACCTGACAGGCCGTAAATCACCGACGTGGCGGTCGGGTCCAACCCGATGTTTTGCGCCCACAGGGGCAGGACGACCTGTCGGGAGGACCGGACGGCTGAGACCAGCAGCACACCGATTCCGACGGTGATGAACACGCGGCCGTGGCTGACGAGAATGGACCGGACGGATGGACCGCCGGCCGGGCTGCCCGGCGCCACAGGGACGGTGGGAAGGTCCGGCATGGTCCACGCGACCACGCCCGCCAGCACCACGGCGCCGACGCCCACCCAGTACGCGCCGGTAAGGCCCAGGAAATGGATGGCGAGAGCCCCCGCGAAGGGACCAATGAAGACGCCGATCCGCATCACCCCTCCAAGCGTGGAGAGCGCACGAGCCCGGAAGTACGCTGGCACCGCTTCGGTCAGGTAGCTCTGGCGTGCCAGGTTGAATACCGCTGAGGCCGCGCCAATGAGGAAAATGCCGACGGCGAACAGCCAAAGGTTGCCGGCGAAGACGCACAGCAGCATGGCGCCAGTGCTTAGCCCTGCTGCGACAACGATGGCCCTGCGTTCGCCGTAGCGCGCCGTCAGCACGGACGCCGGAAT
The DNA here is from genome assembly GCA_025465475.1 of Micrococcaceae bacterium. GTDB lineage: Bacteria > Actinomycetota > Actinomycetes > Actinomycetales > Micrococcaceae > Arthrobacter_M. Next base: position 63,834 of record JAODMR010000084.1, on the reverse strand, counting down.
GTTGCTCAGCAGGGACCCGATCCCGATGAGGGTGACGATCAGCGCCGCACCTGCCACCGTTGCCCCCAGGTCCCGGGCCGTGAGGGCGATTACCGGAAGGATGGCACCTTCACCGAGGCCAAAGAGGAGGGACGGCCCGAACGCAGGCACCGCGATCGACCGGAGGCTGAAGTATTGACGGTCTGCGGATCCACTCACTCACCCACTGTATGCCGTCCGCCGTCGCCCTTTGCCTGCGACGGAACACGTAGGTTAGGCGCTCGTTTCCTTCAATCGGGTGATGAACCAGCGCGACTGCTCAGGTCCGTAGGGCAGGATCGGGATCGCCTTGGTCGCGTCTGCCGGCATTTCGCGGGTCGCCTGGTGGCCCTGCCGGACGGCGGTGGTCATGGTGTTGGCCATGGTGCGGACAAACTCATCGGACACCGGCGTCCCATGTCCGGGAACCAGGAACTCATAGCGGTTGCGCAGGGCGGAAAGCTGGCGCAACACGGCCGCCCAGTCCGCCGGGAAGGAGTCTTCAAAGGAAGGGTGGGCGCCCTCTTCGACCAGATCTCCGGCGTACAACGCGGTCCCGGCACCAACCAGCAGGTCACCATCAGTGTGTCCGCGCCCCAAATGGAACAGGGTAGCGGCGCGTCCGCCCAGATCGACCAGCACGGGTTGATCCTGCACCAAAGCCGTAGGCAGCACGACGTCGGTATTGGCACCGTCGGCGGCTGCCATTTCCGGTTCCGCCTCCCCCACCCAGCGTCGCTGCAGGTCAGCCGTTTCGGCCATGCTGCGCGCCGCGTTGCTGTGCGCCCAAAATTCCGTGACGCCTGCTGCGGCGAAGACGGCATTTCCAAAGAAGTGGTCGTAGTGGGCATGGGTGTTCACCACGACCAGGGGCAGATCGGTGATGCCACGGACGGCGGCCAGGATTTCTGCGCCCTGACGGGGCCCGCTGCCGGTGTCGATCACCAGGGCGCGTTCCGCACCCACCACGAGTCCGGTATTGAGCAGGGCCCCCTCTGTGCTGAGCACGTAGTTCCCGGTTCCAACGTCCCGCCGTTGCGCCATGGTGTCCTCCCCGTCTGTTGCCTGCCGTTACTGTTCTTCCATTCTGCCGTAGCCGTCCTAGAGGTCCGCCAGTGCCATCGCCGGGTTTTCCAGCGCGTCCGCGACAAAGCGCAGGAACCCGGCGGCGACTTCGCCATCGCAGACCCGGTGGTCAAAGACCAAGGTCAGTTCCACGACCTGCCGGACCGCCAACTGCCCCGCCACAACCCAGGGACGTTCGAGCACCCGTCCCACTCCCAGCATCGCGGCCTGCGGGTAGTTCAGGATGGCGGCCGACCCATCCACTCCGAACACGCCATAGTTGTTCACTGTGAAGGTTCCACGACCCAGTTCGGCCGCGCTGGCGGTACCGGAACGGGCTGCGGCGGTAAGCCGTCGGATTTCCGCGTCCAACTGCCGGGCCGTCAGCAGGTCCGCGTGCTCGACGGCGGGCACCACGAGTCCACGGTCCGTCTGGGCAGCGAATCCGAGGTTCACACCGGCAAAGGTGACAACCTCACCACCCACCGGCTCGTCGTCGAACCGTGAGTTCAGTTGCGGGTAACGGCCAAGGCCAGCGGTGACGAAGCGGGCCACAAAAGCCAACATCCCGGGCACGACGGCGTCGCGGGTCTTGAGTTGCTCCCTCAGTTGCATCAGCGCCGTCACATCCGCGTCGACCCAGACCGTCGCCTCGGGGATTTCGCGACGGCTACGGCTGTACATGGCGGCAGCGGTACGACGTGCACCCCGCAATGATTCCCGGGACGCCACGGGCAGGCCCGTCATCGCATCCAGGGCCATGCCGACGTCGGCCGTTTCCGTTGTGACTGTGGACGCCGTGTTTGCTGTGGACGCCGTGTTTGCCGTGGACGCCGCGTTAAGTTTCGGCGCAGGAATGCCTGTGGGCACGTCGCTGGCCGCAGGTCCCGGAGCGGCCGCCTCCACGTCCCGCCGCAGGATCAATCCGTCGGGTCCGCTGCCGTCAACGTCGGACAAACGGACACCGTTGGTGCGGGCCAGCTTACGGATCAGCGGCGACACCACGGCTACCGCCCCTGCAGGCTGTCGAGGGCCGGAACCGCGCGACGACGCCGGGACCCTGGTTTTGCGGGGCCGCGTCCTCCCGCCGGCCCCGGCTCGCGTCCCGTAGCCAATCAGCACGTTGCCGGAGAGTTCTTCCGTCCTCTCGACTCGGCCTCCCGAAGCCACCCCTACGGCCCGAGCCGGAGGCACCCGCTCCACTTCCGGTTCCGCTTTTGGCTCCCGCTCTCCTTCCGGTTCTGGCTCCCGCTCCCCTTCAGTTTCCGGCACGGATGCAGTCCCTCCGGCCACCGAATCAGCGGCGAGGATCGACACTAAAGGTTTACCGACGTCGAGCATCTGCCCCGGGCTGCCATGCAGCATGGCGACCCTGCCGGCGAAGGGCGTCGGCACCTCCACCACGGACTTGGCCGTCTCCACTTCGGCGACAGGTTGGTCAACACGCACCTCGTCGCCGACGGCTACCAGCCATTGCACCAACTCCGCTTCGCTCAGGCCCTCGCCCAGATCCGGCAGCAGGAACACCTGCTCGTTCATTCGTCCTCCTCCCACTGCAACTCATCAACGGCGTCGAGAACCCGGTCCACGTCGGGCAGGTGATAGTGCTCCAGCTTGGGCGCCGGGTAGGGGATGTCGAACCCTGTCACCCGCAGCACCGGCGCTGCCAGCCAGTGGAAGCAGCGCTCCTGGATGCGGGCAACAATTTCGGAAGCGACGGAGGCAAAACCGGGCGCCTCGGCGATCACGACGGCCCGGCCCGTACGTCGCACCGCTGCCATCACCGTTTCATCATCGAATGGCACCAGCGAGCGCACGTCCAACACCTGAAGAGACCTTCCCTCCACTGCGGCCGCTTCCGCAGCTGCCAGCGCAACGGGCACCGACGCGCCGTAAGCGATCAGGGTGGCGTCAGTACCTGGCCGGGCCACCACCGCCTTGCCGATGGCTGCATAACGGGGACTGCCTGTACGGTCGGCCGTATCCCGGGCATAATCCTCCCGCAGGGCCCCAAGGTCCACCGTTTCCTTGGCGAAGTACAGCTTCTTTGGTTCCAGGAAGACAACCGGGTCGGGCCAGCGGATGGCGTCCCGGAGCATCCGGTAGGCGTCCTGCACGGTGGCGGGAGTCAGCACCGTCAGTCCGGGGGTGTGCGCGTAGTAGGCCTCGGAGGAATCGCTGTGATGCTCCACCCCGCCGACGCCGCCCGCATACGGAATTCGGATGACCAGGGGCAGATGCACGCGACCGCGCGTGCGGTTGGAGAACTTGGCGGCGTGGCTGAGGATCTGCTGCAGGGCCGGGTAGGCGAAGGCATCGAACTGCATTTCGACGACGGGCCGCATGCCGTTCATGGCCATACCGATCGCCACCCCGACAATTCCGGACTCGGCGAGCGGTGTATCGAAGCACCTGTCGGGCCCAAATCGCTTGGCCAGTCCGTCTGTTACCCGGAAAACCCCGCCGAGCGTACCCACGTCCTCGCCAAACATCAGCACCGTCGGATCCGCCTCAAGGGCATCGGCCAAGGCCAGATTCAAGGCGCCGGCAAAGGTCAGGACTGTTGCGTCGCCTTCCGCGGCATCTGCCAGGGCGGGCCTTTGATCTGATACGGCGGTCATCGCGCGCTACCGCCTTCCGGCTGCAGTTTCTGGGGGGCTGACGGCGTGCTTCCGACCGCGTCCGGCTTATCGGCCCGTGCCAGCTCCTCCTGGAGCTGTGCGGCCTGTTCACGCAATTGTGGTGTGGGGTTGCTGTAGACAAAACGGAACAGGTCCAGTGGGTCCACGTCGTCCTGCTGCCACCCGTTGCGGAGTTGAGCGGCAACCTCCTCGGCCGCGGCGGCCGCCAGTTCCGCGTCGTCGTCGGTCAGCGTTCCACGGGTGCGCAGGTATGCCTCCATTCTGCGGAGCGGATCTTTTGGCAGCCACTGCGCGACTTCTTCCCGGCTGCGGTACCGGTCGGCGTCGTCGGCGTTGGTGTGCGCTTCCATGCGATAGGTGTGTGCCTCCACAAGCGTGGGGCCGCCGCCGTCGCGGGCGTGCCGGACAGCGGCGCCCAGAACGGCCAGCAGGGCAGCAAGGTCGTTACCGTCCACGCCTTCCCCTGGCATGCCGAAACCGACTCCCTTGTGCGCCAGGGACGGGGCCGCGGTTTGCCGGGACAGTGGAACGGAGATGGCGTACTGGTTGTTTTGGATCAGAAAGACCACCGGCAGCTGGAAGACTGCGGCAAAGTTCAGGGCTTCGGAGAAGTCGCCCTCGCTGCTGGCCCCGTCACCACACATGGCCAATACCACGGTGTCCTCACCGCGCATCTTTGCGGCATGCGCAACACCGACGGCGTGCAGCAGCTGGGTGGCCAGCGGCGTGGCAGCGATGCTTACCCGGTGCTCCAAGGGGTTGTAGCCGCAATGCCAGTTTCCGTGCAACGCGCCGAGCGCCTGAACGGGGTCAAGGCCGCGGGCGATTGCGGCGACCGTGTCCCGATAGGTGGGAAACAACCAGTCGCCGGGCGCAAGGCAGAGGGCGGCTGCGACCTGGCACGCTTCCTGCCCGAAGGAGGACGGGTAAACCGCGAGCCTGCCTTGCCGGACCAGGGCCGACGCCTGCTGGTTGACCCTGCGGCCCGTCACGAGCTGTCGGTAACCGCGCAACAGGAGGTCGACGTCGGGGATGGGATAGGCCTCTTTTGTCACCTGCGGTGCGGCCCGGTTGCCGTCGTGATCAATCAGTTGGACGGGCTCGGACGAAGGCAGCAACGACTGCACTGCAGGACCCGAAAACCTCGTGGGGACGTCCATCCCGCCACCTTCCTTGGTGCCGCCACTTCCGCCGTCATCGCGTCATCCCGACATTTGACGGTGCGTGCGGTGGAAGATGCCTTGTGGGCTCAGTATGGAACTGGTGGTCGTTTTGTCGCCAGTACTCGGCGAAGGTGTGGAAGGTTGCTGCCGTAACGGCTATTCTCGGAGACGAACTGCACAAAAGTGATGCAGCACGCTTCAAAGGATTCGAATGCCTGATGCCCTTCCCGCGCCACTGGACGATGTGGATCGGCGTATCTTGCAGGAACTGACCCGCGACGGCCGGTTGTCCGTGACCGCGGTAGCGGAAAACGTGCACATTTCCCGGGCTCACGCCTACTCCCGCATCGCCCGGTTGACCAGCGATGGGGTTCTCACCCGGTTCACCGCCCTGGTGGACCCGATCAAGGCGGGATTGCGGTCCTCCGCCTACGTCACCCTGAAAGTCAGCCAGCATTCCTGGCGGGAACTTCGCGAACAACTGCGCGCAATCCCCGAGGTGCATCACATTGCTCTGGTCGGTGGCGACTTTGATGTGATCCTGCTGGTGCGCGCGGTGGACAACGTGGACCTGCGCCGCGTGATCTTCGACCAACTGCAGTCCATGCCCGGTGTGCTGGACACCCAAACATTCCTGGTCTTCGAGGACATGGACACCCGCTGACAATCGTTGGGGCTGCGCCTTTGGCTGGCAGGTGACGCTTGGGCCGGTGAGTGGGTAGATCGGACGGGTGCGGCTCCTACTTTTCAGGTGCCGGTCCGTGCCAATAGCCCCGCTCCGGTGGCCTGTGGATTCGCACGTCGGGCGGCAGCGAGCTGACCCTGTCCGAACGGCTTCCGCCGAACCTTTCCGCGAGCGGTTCAACCACCGGCGGTCCTGTCAATCCCCGGGCGGCGGAGCGGGCCTCCGCCAACAAGAACGCTGCCGGCCTGATGTGTCCCGGTAAACCAGCGGCGAGCGCGAGCGCCGAATCCAAAGCTCCAGCCCGTCGCAGCGCCTGCCAAATCGGAACGGTCTGTTGCCGTTGCGCCAGGAGCTGCCAAGCCGGAGAACGGACAAGTTCTTCCCTTGACGGTGCCCGCAGCACCGCGGACACGTCCAAATAAACGACGTCGGCTGCCAGCACCAGGGCCAAGCCCGGCCCGGCACACGCGCCCTGCACAGCGACGACGACCGGAATGGACATCGACATCACGGCCTCCAGCAGTTGGTTCCGGGTCGACGCCCTAGCTTTTCGCTGCAGCGCCGCTTCTCCCCTGGACGTTTCCGTTGCCCCGCCGCCGTCGTCGTTCCGGCCCCGGCCCCGGTCCTGATCCTGATCCTGATCCTGATCCTGATCCTGATCCTGATCCTGATCCTGATCCTGAGGAGCATCAAACGCGCCGGGCGGGCCGTGCACCAGCAGCACCTTGGCAATTCCTGCGTCTACCGCCTGGCCCACGCGCTCGAGCGCAACCACCAGGGCCCCGTCGCTCCCCGCCGCCGCCATGACGGTCGGGCCAGGACCAAGCTCGATTTCCGCAACACCGCTCTGCACGGACACTCTTCCCACAGTCCCATCTTCCCGTCGAGTGTCGAGATAAGCACCTCTCCAACAACCAAAAGCGTGCAGAGCTCGACACTCGACCTTATGGAAAGGTGCAGAGCTCGACACTCGGCAGGTCAGAAGCGGTGCAGAGCTCGACACTCGGCGGGTTTCGCTGTGGGGGTAAGGGAACGACGGCGGCCGGTGGCGCTTTATAGAGTGGCACTATGAGTTCAACTCCAGCTTCTGCTGCTCCTGCGGGTCCCTTGACGAGCGCTCCGGTCGCCAAGAAAGTGCCATCGGCCCGGACGCACCACGGGGATACCTTCGTCGACCCCTACGAATGGCTGCGGGACAAGGAGAATCCGGAGGTCAAGGCGCACCTCGAGGCCGAGCAGGCCTATACGGATGCCGTCACCGCCTCCCAGGAGCAGTTGCGGCAGGACATCTTCAACGAGATCAAGAACCGCACCCAGGAGACTGACCTTTCGGTTCCCAGCCGCAAGGACGACTGGTGGTACTACTCCCGGATAGAGGAGGGCAAGGCATACGGTATCTACTGCCGGGAGGCCGCGGGAAACACCGGCAATCCGATCGCCGACTGGACACCGCCCGACGTCGTGGCCGGAACCCCCGTCCCCGGCGAACAGGTCATCCTGGACGGCAACGCGGAGGCCGAGGGCAAGCCGTTCTTTTCCATAGGCGGTGCAGCCGTGACCCAGGACGGCAACCTGTACGCCTATGCCGTGGACAATGCGGGCGACGAGCGCTTCACTGTACGGATCAAGGACCTGCGCAGCGGGGAGCTGCTTCCGGATGTCATCGAGAACGTCTTTTACGGGCTCACGTTTTCCCCTGACGGCAGCCGACTCTTCTACACCGTCGTCGACGATTCCTGGCGCCCCCACCAGGTCAAGGTGCACGTCCTGGGCGCCCCCGTTGAGCAGGACACCGTGCTCTACCAGGAGGACGACGTCGCAATGTGGACCGGCTTCGAGCTGTCCGCCGACCGGCGCAGCCTGGTCCTGAGCATCGGCTGCTCCGAGTACAGCGAAACCCGCTACCTCAGCTTCGACAATCCGGAAGCGGGGCTGACGCTGGTTCTTCCACGCAGCGAACGGGTGCTCTATGAGGCCGAACCGTTCCTGCTGGACGGGGTGGAAACCATCCTGCTGACCCACAACAGGAACGCCGTCAACTCCATGGTGTCGCTGGTGGACCCCGCGGAGTTGGACAAGCCGGTAGCGGACCAGCACTGGCGGACGGTCCTGCCGCACGACGACGGCGTCCGGGTCAACGGTGCGACGGTCACCTCGACGCACCTGGTCCTGTCCATCCGCAAGGGCACCATCGAGCGGGTGCAGGTGGTTCCACTGGCCGGACTGGGCACTGACGCCCAAGCCGGCGCCGTCGAGCCTTCCTTCGACGAGGAGCTGTACACCAGCCACGTCGGCGGATCCGACTATGAGGCGCCTGTCATCCGGCTCGGCTATACCTCCTACCTGACCCCGCCGCGTGTGTATGACTACGTCCTGCCCGGCGCGGACCAGCCGGATGGCGAACTGCTGCTGCGCAAGGAGACCCCTGTCCTGGGAAACTACGCTGCGGCCGATTATGTGGCGGAGCGCGAATGGGCGAAGGCGGCGGACGGCACCCGTATTCCCCTCTCGGTGATCCGGCGGGCTGATCTCGCACGGGACGGTTCCAATCCCGGCCTGATCTACGGGTACGGGTCGTACGAGGTCAGCATGGACCCAGGCTTCGCGGTGGCCCGGCTCTCGCTGCTGGACCGCGGCGTTGTCTTTGTCATCGCCCACGTGCGCGGAGGCGGGGAGATGGGCAGGAACTGGTACGACGCCGGTAAAAAGCTGCAGAAGCGGAACACGTTCACTGACTTTGTTGATGCCACTGACTGGTTGGCCAAATCCGGTTGGGTGGATCCAGCCCGGATTGCCGCGATGGGCGGATCTGCCGGTGGACTGCTGATGGGCGCGGTCGCTAACCTGGCGCCGGAAAAGTACGCGGCGATCGTGGCACAAGTGCCGTTCGTCGATGCTCTAACCACGATCCTGGATCCCGACCTGCCGCTGTCCGCGTTGGAGTGGGAAGAATGGGGCAACCCCATCACCGACGCTGACGTGTACCGCTACATGAAGGATTACACGCCGTACGAAAACATCCGGCCGGTGGCCTATCCACGGATCGCCGCAGTCACGAGCTTCAACGACACCCGAGTGCTGTACGTCGAACCGGCCAAGTGGGTGCAGGCGCTCCGGGAGAAAACCACCGGCTCGGAGCCAGTGGTGCTGAAGATTGAGATGGACGGCGGACACGGCGGCGCCTCCGGTCGTTACGAAGGGTGGAAGACCCGCGCTTGGGACTATGCCTTCGTGGCCGACGCCCTCGGTGCCACCGAGTTGCTCAACCGCCGGGGGTAAACAGGCCCGCTCAACACGCGTTCGCAGGATTGACGGGCTGCCGCCGCAGGTCCACAGTAAGGGGATGTCCGTCCGGATGTCCGAGGCCTTGTTCGGCCTGATGCCCCAGCTTCGCTTTGAACCAACCGCCAAGCGGGTCCGCGCCATCTACCACGGGACGCCGGTAGTGGACACCTGGCGCGCAGTGCTGCTGTGGGAACCGCAACGGGTGACGCCCGTCTATGCCGTCCCTGAAGAAGATCTTCTGGTTCCCCTCGTGCCGGCGGAATCGATCGAGGCTGAGGCGTTCCCTTTCGCGTTGGGTAAGGGAGGGCCGATGCGCCTGGACCCACGCACTGGTTTCCGGCATCACACCACCGCGGGGACGGAACTGACAGTCCACGTGCCAAGGTCCGATTTGCCAGGTTCCGGCCAGTCCGGTTCCGGCCAGCCAGGTTCCGGCCAGTCCGGTTCCGCGCCGTCAGGAGCGGACGAACGACGGCGGGATGCGGCGCTGGAGGGTGCGGCGTTTCGGCTGGCGGACCCTTCCCTTGCCGATTATGTGGTGCTCAGTTTTGCCGCCTTTGACTGGATCGAGGACGAGGAGCCCATCCTGGGCCATCCGCGGGACCCGTTCCATCGGGTGGACGTGCGGCTCTCGTCGCAGCATCGGCGTAATGACCTGGCGGGGGTGGAACTGGCCAACACCCGGCAAGCCCGGCTGCTGTACGAGACGATGTTGCCGGTCCGGGCCTATGTGCCGCGGGAGGACGTCCGCCTGGACGTTCTGGTCCCCAGCCGAACCCGCACCATCTGCCCGTACAAGGGCATCGCCACGTACTGGTCGCTGCCCGACACGCCGGGTGGAACCGACATTGCCTGGAGCTACGAGGAGCCGCTGCCGGAGTCCTCCCTGATTGCCGGGCTGCTGTGCTTCTTTGAGGAGCGCCTGGACGCCACCGTCGACGGTGTCCTTCAGCCACGCCCCATCACGCCCTGGTCCTAGACCGGCCGGCAAGCCGGAGGACCGGGCCCGCAAACAGTAGGACCGGATGCACCGAAACTGCACCGGGCCATCCCCAAAGTTTCACTCCCGGAAAATGAAACCGATAAAACTATGCTTTTCTGCCAGTTTCCGCCCACCCCGGCAGGGTCAGCAGAAAGGATCCGGCCCGACCTCTCCGGCGGCGTCACTGCCGCCGGCGGAGCCGGGCCGGATATTTGCGTCCGCTTAGACCGAGTATTCCGGTGACGACGTCAGGTCCTGGTGCAGGCAAAGGAAATTACCCTCGCTGTCCTTGAACCAGGCGCACTTTTCGGAGTCCGTGGTGCAGATGTGGTTCTCCGTTTTAAGGTCCGGCAGGTCATAGTCCTCGAACCGAACACCCGCCGTACCCAGGTCACGGACCGTTGCTTCAACGTCCGGAACTTCAAAGCTCAGTGCGGTGTGGGCGGAATGCACCCCGTCACTGACCGGCATCAACTGCAGCATGGGACCGCCGTCGTTGCCGAGTAAATCGCTTCCATCGCTCGCCGTACCGCGGTGCGGCAGCCCAAGCTTTTCCGTATAAAACGAACGGGCCCGGGCGGCGTCATCGACCGGCAGGATCGTGATGGCTTTGTCCAAAACTAGACTCATCTAAGCCACCTCCTACGGGCACGATTTTACGCCGGACCCAGGAAAAAGGACCCCCCTTTCCTGGCCCTTAAGAGCGCGTGGGGAACACCTAGGGGCGTGCCGACAACCGCAGATCCAAACCGGCGCGAACCATCGGCCACTCGGAGCGGAGGATCGAAAAAATCACCGAATCGCGCAGTGATCCGTTGGCGCTGCGGCGGTGGGCGCGGAGCACGCCGTCCTGTTTCGCACCCAGGCGGGCGATCGCTGCACGGGACTGCTGATTCATCCAATGGGTGACGAAGCACACAGCTTCGCATCCGAGCGTGTCGAAGGCGTGGGCCAGGAGCAGCCGCTTGGATTCCGGGTTGGTGCCGGTCCCCTGGGCGCTACGGGCGTTCCAGGTGTAACCGATCTCCACACGTGGCACATCCGGATCAATGCTGCAGTAGGAAGTCATGCCGATCAGGCGGCCGTCGCTGTTCCGACGGGTGGCGAAAGGAAGCATCTGACCGGCCGCAGCACGGGCCAGCCGACGGTCAATTTCGGCCGCCATGTCCTCTGGCCGCGGCACGCTGGTGTACCAAAGGTTCCACAGCTCACCGTCGCGTACCGCTTCCGCGAGCCCGCTTTCGTGATCGCGGTGCAGTGGTTCCAGGGTGACCAGGCGCCCGGTCAGTGTGACGGGGTCAAGCATGCTGTCCATTCCGCCAAGCCTAGTGGGATATCCCCAGGCGTCGGCGCAGGGATGCCAGCTCCTGGTCGGTGAGGCCATGGGCCCGCAGGAAGGCCTCGGCATTCAGGGTCGACTGGAACTGCGCCAAGGCGAGCAGACGCCCGGCCAGCTCCTCCTCCAGCTCGTCAGCAGACAGATGCCGCTCATACGGGTGCCGGACAGGACTGATCCGGTGCCATTCATTGATGCCACGCATACCGAGCTCATATTGGCTGCCCACCTGCTCCGGTACGCCGGCCAGCAGGAGCAACAGGGTGGAGATCAGTCCGGTCCGGTCCCTGCCGGCCGAACAGTGGATGACCACGGCGCCGGGTGCGGTTGCCAGCGTTTTCAGCACGCCGACGATGGGGCCGGGAAAGCGCCGGAGATAGTCCGCGTAGGAGCGTGGGTGGTTCAGGTACGGCAACGGCTGATCGGAGAATCCGTTCCGGTCCGGCTCCTCCGTGGGGCAGTTCAGCACCGTGAAGCGTTCCAGCACGAGCCGGTCCTGTGCGGGGTCCGTCGGCCGGGGGCCGCGTTCGGTGGGATTACGCAGGTCGACGACGGTCCGGATACCGTCGTCGTACGCCTGCTGCCAGCCTGCCGCGGTGACCCATTCACTGCGGCCCATGCGGTAGATGTCGCCCAGCAGATGCCGGGCGTTCACCGCTCCTTCCCAATCCACGGCAGGCATGGCGGTTAGCTGTAGAGCTGGTTCCGGGGCTTGTTGTGCTTGACCTTGGTCCAGCCCAGCCACAGCACGACGGCGAAGAACGGCACCGTGGCCAGGGTCCAGAGGCCGAGCAGGAACACCTCGCCCGTGCTGCTGGTCATCGTGTCAAAGCCGATAAGCACGGCGATGAGCAGCAGCGCGATCAGGCCGGCCCAGCTGGTCCACGGGGACCCGGGCATCGGCAGGCTGGAGACCTTGCCCTTCTTCTTGCGCAGCATGATTTGGCAGGCAAAGATTGATCCCCAGGTGAAGATCACCCCGATGGATGCCGTGTTCAGGGCCAGGTCGAAGGCATGCGAGCCACCCAGCCAAATGTTGAGCAGGATGCCGACCAGGTAGACGGCCCCAATGCTCAGGATCGCCGCGTACGGGACGTGACGGGAAGACATTTTGGTCAGCCATTGCGGGGCGTGCCCGTTGTTGGCCATGGTGCGGAAGATGCGCCCAATCGAGTACAGGCCGGAGTTGCAGGATGATAGTGCAGCCGTGATGACCACCATGTTCATGATGGAACCCACCCAGCCCAGTCCCATCTGCCCGAAGACCGTGACGAAGGGGCTTTCGCCTGACTTGTAGTGGTCAGAGGGCATCAGCATGGCCAGCAGGGTCACGGATCCGACGTAGAAGACCACGATGCGCAGCACGACGGCGCGGATCGCCTTGGGCACTTCGCGTTCCGGGTGCTGCATTTCACCGGCTGTGATGCCGACCAGTTCGATGGCGTTGTAGGCAAAGATGACGGCGTTCAGGACCAGGATCATCACCAGGGCGCCCTTGGGGAACATTCCGCCGTCACCGGCGAACAGGTTGGACACCGACGCGTTCCCGTTCCCGATCTGGGCGTTGCCGACCACCATGACGGTGCCGACGATCAGGAACAGCACGATGGCACCGACCTTGAGGCACGAAGCCCAGAACTCGAACTCGCCGAAGGCCTTGACGCTGAAGAGGTTGACGGCGACCAGCAGCACCAGGGCGCAGATGGCGCTCAGTTCCACCGGGACGTTGGGAAAGAAGAATTGAAAGTACAGGCCGATGGCGATGAGCTCGGCGATGCCGGTCATGGCCCAGTTGATGAAGTACATCCAGCCGGAGAGGTAAGCGCCCTTGGAACCGAACAGTTCCCCGGCGTAGGAGACGAAGGAGCCGGAGGTCTGCCGGTACATGATGAGCTCGCCCAGTGCCCGCATCAGCAGGTAGGCGATGACCCCTGCAACGGCGTAGGAGAAGATCAGGGCCGGGCCGGTGCTGGCCAGTCGGCCGCCGGCGCCCATGAACAGTCCGACGCCGATGGCGCCACCCATGGCGATCATGGTGACGTGCCGGCGGGACAGTGTCTTGTGGTAGCCCTCGGCGGAGATGGTGCTGGAGGCATCCTGGCCTTCGGCCAGCAGCTGCTGTTGTTCGGTCAGCTCGTTGGACACACGTATTCCTTTGGTTTGGTGCGGTAAGTTCCTGCCCGGACGCACTGCGGAACCGGCTTCGATGGCGGTCCTGACCGGCGCAAAAACCATCCCAGTTTAGCCCAGTGGATCGGCTGTTGTGTTTCGGCTCACTGCCACCGCATGCCTGCGGGGGTGCCCGGGCTACGCTGAAACCCATGAAAGGTCGACGCCCTGAAACCGGAGTAGGCTCCCCTGCGCGGATTTCCTGGCGATTTTCGGCTGCCGACGCCGTACCGGGCACGCTCTACCTGCTGCTCGCCGGGCTGTTTGTACTCCTGCCCGCAACACAGGTGCCGGGGTTGGACCGGCTGGTGCCCGATCCGGTTAGCCGCACCTACCTGCTGAACCTGGGAACGTACGCGTTGCTGGCAGCCGGCGCCGGATACGCTGCGTGGAGCTTTGTGGTGCCGTGCGTGCGCGTTTTGGCCCGCCGTCCGTTCTTCACGACCGCGATGGCCGTGCTCGCCATCGTGGCGATGCTGCTGCTCACGGCACTGCTCGCTGCAATGACCGGGCCCCTGCAGCCCACCGTCAACCAGCAGGGATTGGAGGCGCTGATGAAGTCGGTGCCGGCCTGGCTGATGATCCCCGTCGTCGTGCTGCTCGGCCCCTTCGTGGAGGAGTACATTTTCCGGCATCTGCTCATTGGCAAGCTCAGCCGGCACGTTAACGTGTGGCTGTGCTGCGCCCTGTCCGTGCTGCTATTTGCGGCCGTGCATGTGCTGGGCAAGGAAGGCCTGACGCTGCCGGCGCTGCTGCCGTATCTTGCCATGGGCGTCACGCTGGTGGGCGCGTATCTGCTCTCGGGTCGGAACCTGATGTTCTCTTATCTGGTGCACGCCGGGAAGAACCTCCTGGCGGTGGTCCTGATTTATACGCTCCCCGTGGAGCTGCTCTCCCCCTGAGCTGCCGGGCACCCTGTCAGGGCAATCCAGGGACCGGCAGAGGAAACAGTTCCTATCCGGACAAAAATTGTCCGCAGAGCCCTTTCCGCCAGCGTCGGCCACCCCTAGGGTCGGCTGCATGAGTTACTCACTGCAGATCGTCGTTGACGCCGCCGACCCTCACGCCCAGGCTGACTGGTGGGCCGAAACCCTTGGCTGGTCCGTGGAACCCAGTGACGCGGACTTCATCCGCTCGATGGTCGACCAGGGCTTCGCCACGGAGGAGGAAACCATGGTGCACAAGGGCCAGTTGGTCTGGAGACCGGGGGCGGCCATCTGTCCAACTGACCAGGTGGGTAAGCGGCCCCGCCAACGAATCCTGTTCCAAGTGGTGCCTGAGCCAAAGACAGTAAAAAACCGGGTGCACTGGGACGTCGACCTTCGCTCACCCTCCAACGATGGTGCCGACTCCGGAACTGGCGGCACCACCGACAGCAGCAAAGAAGCTGTCCGGGACCGGCTCCTTGCCCGCGGCGCCACCTTTCTCTGGGAATCCAGCCAGGGACCGCACGCCTGGTTCACGATGGCCGATCCGGAGGGCAACGAGTTCTGCATCTCCTGACGTCCGGGGCTTTTTGCCCGGCGGGAGGCCTGCAGTCCGGCGGCTAAACTCGTAAGCGTGACCAGTGCAGATACCGCCGCGCCCGCCGGCTCAGGGCTCCCCGACCGCGTGTCGGACATCTTCGATCCGCAGCAGTGGCGGCTTGTATCCGGCTTCGAGAACCTGGCCGACATCACCTATCACCGCCAGGTGGAGCGGAACGCCGACGGTGACGTGGTCCGGGACCTGCCCACCGTGCGGATTGCTTTCAACCGCCCCGAGGTGCGTAACGCCTTCCGGCCGGGAACCGTCGACGAGCTGTACCGGGCGCTGGATCATGCGCGGATGACTCCGGACGTGGCGACCGTGCTCCTCACGGGTAACGGGCCGTCACCGAAAGACGGCGGACATTCCTTCTGCTCCGGCGGCGACCAGCGCATCCGCGGCCGGGACGGCTATCGGTATGCCGAAGGTGAGACCCGCGAAACCATTGACCCTGCCCGCGCCGGTCGGCTCCACATCCTGGAGGTGCAACGGCTCATCCGCACCATGCCCAAGGTGGTCATCGCCGTCGTGAACGGCTGGGCGGCCGGAGGAGGTCACTCCCTGCACGTCGTGGCCGACCTGACCATCGCCTCCCGTGAGCACGGCAAGTTCAAGCAAACGGACGCGACGGTGGGATCCTTCGACGCCGGCTACGGCTCGGCCCTGCTGGCCCGGCAGATCGGCCAGAAAGCAGCCCGTGAAATCTTTTTCCTCGCGCGCCCATATTCCGCTGACGACATGTATCGGATGGGGGCGGTGAATGAGGTGGTCGACCATGAGCGACTGGAACAGGTTGCCCTGGAGTATGCCGCGGACATCGCCCGTCAATCGCCTCAGGCACTGCGGATGCTGAAGTTTGCCTTCAACCTGGCCGACGACGGGCTGGCGGGCCAACAGGTGTTCGCCGGTGAAGCGACCCGCCTGGCCTACATGACGGACGAAGCGGTGGAGGGTAAGGAAGCGTTCCTGGAAAAACGCGATCCGGACTGGTCCCGCTTCCCCTACTACTTCTAGGACCTGGCATGAACGTGGATCCCCTCCTGAAAGTCCTGGCCGCCGCCCTGGCCGGTGACGGCCCCGCTGTCCGGCTCGGCCCGCCGACCGACGGCAGCAGCGAGCCGCTGGTTGAGCTGCTGCCCGACGCCGGGCCCCTGGTCCGCACCGACTCTCCGATCGCCGTCGTGGTCTCGACGTCCGGGTCCACCGGCCAACCCAAGCAGACACAGCTGAGCGTTGACGCCCTGGCGGCGTCCTCCATGGGTACTGCCATTGCCCTGGGTGGCGAGGGGCAGTGGCTGCTGGCCTTGCCGGTGCACTACGTGGCAGGCGTCCAGGTCCTGGTGCGTTCGCTGTTCGCCGGCACGCGTCCGGAGTCCGTGGACACCACCAACGGTTTCACCGCCGAAGCGTTCACTGCTTCAGCGCTGGAGATGACAGACCGCATCCGGTACACCTCCCTGGTGCCCACCCAGCTGGAGCGGCTGCTGGCCGACCCCACGCCGGAAACCCTCGGCGTGCTGCGCCGGTTCCAGGCGGTGCTGTTGGGTGGATCCCCGATCAGCGAGGGGCTGCTGGACCGGGCACGGCAGGCAGGGGTTCGTGTCGTGACCACCTATGGTTCGAGCGAAACGGCGGGCGGCTGCGTTTACGACGGGGTACCGCTGGAAGGAGTTCAGGTTTCCCTCCGCGAGGGACGAATCTGGCTCGGCGGTGACACCATCGCCTCCGGATACCTCAAAGCCCCAGAGCTGACGGAGCAGGCGTTCGCGCTCGAAGAGACGGAGGATGGCCCGCTGGCCTGGTACCGCACTGATGACGAAGGCGAATGGGCCGAGGACGGGACGCTGCGGGTGCTGGGCCGGCTGGATGATGTAATCATCACCGGTGGGCTCAAGGTCTCCGCGCAACGGGTGGCCGACCGGATCCGGCTCGTTCCCGGCGTCCGGGACGCCTTCGTGGCTGGTGTTGACGACCCCGAGTGGGGGCAGCGTGTTTGCGCCGCGGTCGCCGGCGCCTGTTCGCGGGAAGAGCTGCTGGCCGGGTTGGCTGGCCTGTTGGAAGCCCACGCTATTCCCAAGTCCGTGCTGTTTGTGCCGGAAATCCCGCTGCTGGCCACCGGAAAGCCCGACCGGCAACTGCTGCAGAGGCTGCTGGCCGCCACCGACGCCTAACGGCCGCCGTCAAACTGCGCCCACCGGCACCTACCGGACGGGCCACACCACTAGAGGAGTTGAACTGTGGCCACTGCTGGTCAATGGATCGAAGGGGCACGGCTGCGCACCCTGCCGATGGCTGTGGCACCGGTGCTGATCGGATCAGCCGCCGCCTATGACCTGCACGCTTTCAAGCCGGTCAACGCCATCCTGGCCGCCGTCGTCGCACTCCTGCTGCAGGTGGGGGTCAACTACGCCAACGACTACTCGGACGGCATCCGCGGAACGGATGATGTACGGGTGGGGCCGCTGCGCCTGGTCGGTTCGGGAGCGGCGAGCCCCCGACAGGTGAAGCTGGCCGCGTTCGCCGCGTTCGGCGTCGCCATGCTGGCCGGGCTCGGACTGGTCCTGCTCTCCCAGGCCTGGTGGCTCCTGCTGATCGGTGCCGGCTGCGTGCTCGCGGCGTGGGGTTACACCGGCGGCAAAAACCCCTACGGCTACCTGGGCCTGGGCGACGTGTTCGTCTTCGTGTTCTTCGGTCTGGTGGCGACCCTGGGCACCACGTATACGCAGGCCGGAACCGTCAGCCTTCCGTCCGTGATCGGTGCCATCGGCACGGGCCTGATCGCTGACGCGCTGCTGATGGCCAACAACGTCCGTGACATACCCACTGACAGCCTGGTGGGCAAACGGACGTTGGCCGTTCGGCTGGGTGATCGGAATGCCCGCAGGAGCTACGTGGCCATGCTTGCCGTGGCGCTGCTGCTGGTGCTGGTTCTGGCACCGGCAAAACCAGCCATCCTGCTGGTGCTGCTGCTGCTTCCGATCTGCGTGATGCCCTCCCGGCGGATGCTCTCAGGAACGCAGCGCCAGGAACTGATCCCCGTGCTCAAGCAGACGGGGCTGATCAACCTGGGTTACAGCGTTTTGTTCACCCTTGGTCTGGTGATTTCCCGGGGATAATCCGTGGGGGCCGCGCATCGGAGTTCACCACGATGTCCGGGTGGGCATCGACCAGGGAATCCTCAGCGTCGGCGTCGCGCAGTTCCATGGCGGAACGCAGCGGCTTGGCCTTGCCAGAGAAACGGTGCTGCAACTGGGCTGCGGCCTCATCCCGCTGCTTCCGGAAGAAAAGGTAGCTGATGCAGAATGCCATGGCCGCGGCCGCCAGCGTCGAAAAGATGGCGCCCAGACCCAGCAGCAGGAAAACGACCAGCAGGGGCAGGAACACCGCTGCACGGATCAGGAAGTACTTGAAAAAAGCCATTGGTACAGTTTAGCCGCCAAAGCTGGGAGCCTTCCGTGCTGCTACGGACGATAGAATAAATCATGGTCCGCTACTTTCCGGTCATCCTCGTGTTGGCCCTCTTCATTTACGGGATCATCGACTGTGCCCGCAGCTCAGCATCGGATGTGCGCGGCATCTCCAAGACCGCCTGGCTGATCGTGATCGTGTTGCTGCCCGTCATCGGAGTGGTGCTCTGGTTTGCCCTCGGCCGGCCTCGTTTTGTCCCCCAAACCAGTGGCCGGCCCACGCTGGCACCGCCTCGTCGGGCTGTGGCACCGGACGACGACCCGGAGTTCCTGCGTAACCTGGAACGGCAGCGCCGCAATCGGGCCGAGGCTGAGCGCCTCCGCCAGCTGAAGGACCAGCTCGACGCGCGGGACGCCCAGCAACGCGACGGCGGCAGGACGGGCGGCGGAACACCGTTCAACAAACTGGAGGGAATGGGTGACGGGGGAAACTCGGAGCCGCCCAAAGGTAAGGATCGGCAGGATCGGCCGGACACGACGGCGTAGGCTGCCCGTGGCGTTGGCCAGCGTAGGCGGGCGCCTGTTGGATGCTCGCGGGACTAGAGCTGTTGCTGCCAGACCGCCAACTGCAGCAGGACGGTGGCCGCACTGCCCTCCCTCGCTGGGGCGGGTTCCCACGTTGTGGCTCGAGTGGCGGACCGTCGGGCCCTCAGAGCGCCCTTGAGGGCGGTGACAGCCCCAGCGACGGCGGCTGTAAGGGCAGCGGCGGGGCGGGCAGAGGTTCCGCCCGCCCCGCCGGTAAGCTTTTCCGGAGGGTTCGTCATGCCGACGCCGGGGAAAGCGTCGGCAACCGAGCGGGGTTGGCGAGGCCCAGGTTATCCCGCAGCGTGCTGCCTTCGTACTCGGTGGGATACACCCCGCGTTCCTGTAACGCCGGAACCAGATGGTTCACAATGTCATCCAGGCCTGTGGGGATGAGCCAGGGTGAGATGTTGAAGCCGTCCACCGCCCCCGTGACGGCATACTGCTGCAACCGGTCGGCAACCTCGGTGTAGGAGCCGGTGAACGTCGCGTCGCCCCTGCTGGTCCTGGCACTGACGAACTGCCGGATGGTGAGTCCCTTTTCGGCCGCTTCGCTGCGCCAGGTACTTGCGAGTTCACGGGCCTTGGCTCCGTGGAAACCGCTTCCCCTGGTCTCCGAGGTCTCCTCCACCACCGGGTCAATGTCCGGCAACGGGCCGTCCGGATCGTAGGCCGACAGTTCACGCCCCCAGAACTGCTCGAGGTAAGCGATGGCCTGTTGGGGTCCGATCTGCAGGCTGCGCACCCATGCCTTTTTGTCCTGGGCCTCCTTCGAGGTGGCGCCCAAAATGAATTCGCTGGCAGGCATGATTTTGACGTCATTTGCTCCGCGGCCAGCCGCAACGGTGCGGGCCACAATGTCGCTGCGGAACTGAAGGGCGTCGTCGTACTGGGGGTGCGCCGAAAAAATAACGTCGGCCTGCCGCGCGGCGAAGTTTCTGCCTTCCGGGGAGTCCCCGGCCTGGAAGAGCACCGGGTGGTGCTGGGGGCTACGCGGCAGCCTGGGCAGGTAGTCAACGGTGTAATGGCGACCGTTATGGTGGATCGGACGAAGTGCAGCCCGGTCCACCCAGGTCTCGTCCGTTCCGCTGGCGGCCAGGGCACCCTCGTCCCATGAGTCCCAGATTTCCTTGGCCGTCTGAACGAACGCCTCGGCGTGGCGGTAGCGATCCGCGTGGTCAAGATATCCCCCGCGCCGGAAGTTTGCCCCGGTCCAGGCGTTGTCAGTGGTCACCACATTCCAGGCTGCACGTCCTCCGGACAGCAGGTCCAGGGTGGACAACCGGTGCGCCAGGTCGGCCGGGTCGTTGTAAGTGGTGTTTTGTGTGGCAACGAGCCCGATCCTTGAGGTGATCGCCGCGAGCGCGGCGAGCATGGTCTGCGCGTCCGGCCGTCCTGCCACGTCCAGGGCGTGTGGCCTGCCGAGGTGCTCCCGCAAGCGGAGGCCCTCGCCCAGGAAGAATGCGGCGAACAGGCCCCGCTCGGCGGTCTGCGCTATCCGCCGGAAAGACTCGAAGTCCGTTTGGGAACCGGACTCGGCCGCCTTCCAGACGGTTCCCGAGTTGACTCCCTGGAAGAAGACTCCCAGCTGCAGACGGCCCGATGGGACAAAGGTGGTCGCTGGTTCGGTCTGCTCGCTCATGCGTTCGCTCCTCGGGTTGACGGGACGGCAGTGGTGGCCCGAGTGACCGCATCGGCGTACCGGCTGGGGGGCCGGGACAGGCCAAGCTGTTCCCGGAAGGTCGCGTCGGGGTGGATGGGGGCCAGCAGCCCGCGGAGGCGGAGGGCCGGCAGCACCAGCCGCGCCAGTTCTTCGAGTTCGACGTCCAGGACCGCTGGGTGCAGCCGGACACCGTCGGTGACCAGCAGCAGTTCTGCCAGCAGGTCGGCGAGCTCCGCGGCTGTTCCGGTGAACCGGGCGCGGGTTTCCTGCCAGGGAGTGTACGCATCAAGGGCCGCCAGGCGGTCCGACGCCGACTGGCCGCGGGCGTCCAGGACGATGTCGAGTTCGACGATCAGGGCCGGACCGCCGGCCACGCGTGGCTGGTTTTGCGCCCTCGCGGCCGTCACCTCGGCGGCCAGGAGCCCGGGCGCCGGGGCGGAAAGCAGGAGCCCGTCGACGGCTCCGGCTGCCACCTGTTCGGGGGCCAGCAACCCTGCCGGTGCCAGCACGGGCAGTTGCCCCTGTGGGGGCCGGGGGATGATGGCCGGACCCTTGACGGAGTAGTTCCTGCCGGCGAAATCGGCGTAGTGCAGTTTGTCCACGTCGAGGTAGCGCCCCGACGGGACGTCCCGGATGACGGCGTCGTCTTCCCAGCTGTCCCACAACCGCCGGCTGACCTCGATCGCGTCAGCGGCCTCGTCCGCCAGCGCTGGTGCCGCCACGTGCTCCCGCCCCACGGCGGCGGCAGCGGCAGCATCGGCCGACGCCGCAACCAGCCAGCCGGCCCTTCCCAACGATACGTAGTCAAGGCTGGCCAGTTGGGTGCCGACATGGAAGGGCTCGGTATAGACAGTGTCGACTTCGGGGATCAGTGCCAGCGATCGGGTGACGGGCGCCGCGAAGGCTGCCCGCTGCAGGGCGTCCAGGTGGGCTGCGGCGGAGGGGTTGCGCGGAGTGGGCCCGTCGGAGAAGGTTGCCGCGTGGAAGCCAGCCGATTCAGCTGCCAGCACGGTTTCCCGCAGGCGCTGCGGGAGCAGTGACCGGGCCGGACCGGCCGGATCGAGCCGCCAGGCGGCGGGGTGGGCGCCGGATCCGTCGAGGTCCAGCAGGAGCAGGCCTCCGCGTTCCGGCGGGAAGGGCGTTTGGGTGTCCGTCATTGCAGGTCCTGACGTTCGTAGGGGATCTTTTCTCCGGCGGCGATCGGTACGGGGAGCCGGTTTTCAGCGGGAGGCAGGGGGCAGGTGGCGAGGTCGGTGTAGGCGCAGGGAAGGTTGACCGCCCGGTTGAAGTCCAGCGTGACGGTTCCGTCCGGGTCTGGGGCTGCAACGGTGAGTGAGCGGTTGGCCGCGTAGGTGGTGACCCCGGAGGTGGCGTCGGTGAACAGGAACAGCAGGGACCCCTCCCCCGCACCGTTGAAGGCGGTCAGGCTGAGCTGCCGTCCCTCCAGTTCGAAGCTGACCGCGCCGGGCGCTTCGTAGACGTGCTGGATCCCTTCCACGGCGGCACCCACCGTCGTCGGCCGGGGAACATCAAACGGCGTGAACCTTCCCGGAACGACGTAGCGGGGTTCCGGGGCATACGCCGGGGTGCCCCGGTAGCCAAGCAGCAGCGGGTTGTGCGGCGATCGTGGACGGATGAGATGCGCACCGCCACGGCGGGCAAGCTCGAATACCGTCTCACCGGCCACCAGGTTCAATCCGCCCCGTTCCGGGATGGGCTCGAAAACCACGTCAGCGCCGCGCCCTTCCGGGTTGAGGCTGTCCCCGTCGCGGAGCAGGTTCTCGTCGGGGCCCAGGACCAGGTGCACAACGTCGTCGCGGACCTGCCACAGACCGGGGACCCCGGCCAGCCGTTGGGCCGCTTCGTCCAGCCAATGCAGGTGCGTCACGGCGAGGAACCCGTGCCGGTCGGCGCGTCTGGCTTCATGACTGTCATGCCAGTCCCGCCAGGCTGCGGCGAAAAGCTTCTGGCCGGAAGCCTCCGTCGTTGGGTCCAGGACCTCGCGTTTCACTTCGTGCCGCCCGGGAAGGTGGCCTCGGTGACTGTTGTCGAGGAGGGGATGGCTTCTTCTGACAGGCCCCAGCGTTCCAGTACCTTTCCGTAGGATCCGTCCTCGATCGCGGAGTTCAACGCATCGGTGAGGACCGGTGCCAGGCCGTTGCCCTTCAAGGTGGTGGCGGCCACGAGCGTCTCGTTCGGCCAGCCTGCGTTAACCTTGCCCACCACTTTCAGGTCGTTGCGGGTGTTCTGCCGGTAGACGGCCGACGGGTAGGGGCCGATGTTGAGGTCTGTCCGGCCGGAGGATAGCGCCAGGATGGTGTCTGCCTCGGACGAGTAGTACTGCAGTTCGGCCGGCGCCTTCCCCTTGCCTTCGAGTTCCTTGTTCCAGGCCAGCAGAATTTTTTCCTGGTTGGTGCCCGAGCCCACGGAAACCTTCAGCCCGGAAATGTCGTCAGCGGCCTTGATGTCATAGCTGGAGCTCTTCTTGGCTTCGAAGCCCATGTAGGCGGCACGGTAGCTGGCGAAATCGAAGAGTTTCACCCGGTCGGCGTTGATGCCCACATTGGAGAACACGGCCTCGAAGTCGCCGGACTGGGTTTTCAGCGGCCAGTTTTCCCAGGACGTGACCTGCACGTCCAGTGCCAGGCCGAGTTTGTCAGCGACGAGTTGGGCGAGGTCCAGTTCCGAGCCAATGGGCGTTTTGTCGTCTGTTGCGTGGAAGGACAGCGGAACGGACCCCGCCGTAGTGGCGACGGTCAGCTTCCCGTCCTTGCTGATCAGGTCGGGCACCTCCGCGGCCAACGCCGGGTCTTTGTCCGCCCGGATGCGCTGCTGGTCGGGGGAGGTGTTGTAGATGATGCCGTTGCCGGCTGCGGAGGTTTCCGCCCCGCCGACAGAGGCAGCTGCTGAAGGGTCCGAGCAGCCCGTCAGGGTGGCGGAACCGACGACGGCGCTAAGGGCAAGAAGGGCAGGAACGGTGCTGCGGAAGCGTCGAGGCGCTAGCGGTGCCATGGGGGTGGTCCTTAAATGTTGAATGCGGGTTCGAGGATTTTGGACAGGAAGGCACGGGTCCGTTCCTCCTGGGGGTTGCTGAACAGTTCCTGCGGGGTGCCCTGTTCGACGATGCGTCCCTGGTCCATGAAGATCACCCGGTCGGCGACGTCGCGGGCGAACGCCATTTCGTGGGTGACGATGAGCAGGGTGGTCCCGGACTCGGTCAGCTCCCGCATGACGTCAAGGACCTCATTGACCAGCTCGGGGTCAAGGGCCGAGGTGGGCTCGTCAAAGAGCAGCACTTTGGGTTCGAGCGCCAGGGCCCGCGCAATGGCCACCCGTTGCTGCTGCCCACCCGAGAGCTGACGGGGGTAGGCGTTGGCGCGGTCCTTCAGTCCCACCCGGTCTAGCAATTCCAGCCCGAGTTTCCGTGCCTCGGTCCGTGACCGGCCCTGCGCCACCACGGGAGCTTCGGTGACGTTTTCCAGAGCGGTGAAGTGAGGGAACAAATTAAAGTTCTGGAAGACCATGCCGATCTCGGTGCGCTGCTTGAGAATTTCCCGTTCCGGCAGCTCGTGCAGTTTGGTGCCCTTTCCGCGGTAGCCAATCAAGGAACCGTCGATGGCGATGAATCCGCCGTCGACCTTCTCCAGATGGTTGATGGTGCGCAGCAGGGTCGACTTGCCTGACCCTGATGGTCCGACGATGACCGTGACCTCCCCCGGCTGAACGGTGAGGGTGATGCCGTGCAGTACCTCAACGGTGCCGAAGGACTTGCGGACGTCGGTGATCTCAACGAGACCCCTCGTCTGGGCGGGCCGGCTCATCGGGTCACCTTTCCTGCAGCATGGGTTGACAGATATTTCCTGGCCTTCTGCAGGGGTGTCAGCGGCAGGGTGCGCACTGCCCCCTTCGCGTAATACCGTTCGATGTAGTACTGGAAGACGCTGAGCACCGAGGTAATGACGACGTACCAGAGCGTGGCAACCAGGAGCAGGGGAAGCACCTGCTGGGTCCGGTTGTAGATGACCTGCACGGTGTAGAACAGCTCGGAGTACGCCAGGACGTACACGATTGACGTGCCCTTAACCAACCCGATAATTTCGTTGAAGGCGGTGGGCAGGATAGCGCGCATGGCCTGAGGAAGGACGATGCCGGTGGACCGACGCCATGCCGGAATGCCCAGCGCCGCTGCCGCCTCCAGTTGGCCCTGGTCCACGGACAGGATGCCGCCTCGGATGATTTCGGCCGAATAGGCCGCCTGATTGAGCGTCAGCCCAAGTACCGCAGCAGCGAACTGGCTGATCAGGGTGGTCGTGGGGACCTCGAAGAACCGAACGTCCGTGAAGGGGATCCCCACGCTGACTTTTTCGTAGAGGTACCCCAGGTTGTACCAAAGGAGCATCTGCACCAGCAGCGGCGTGGAACGGAAAATCCAGGAGAAGGTCCAGGACACGGCCACCAGGAGGGGCGAGCCGGACAGCCGCATCAAGGCCAGAAGGAAGCCGAGGACGAACCCCAGAATTCCGGAAATTGCCGTCAGCCGGAGCGTCTCTCCCAATCCGTGGAGGACCGACTGGGCGGTGAACCATTGGCCCACCACTGCCCACTCCCACCGGGGATTGGTGATAAGCGACCACGCGACGCCGATGACCAGCAACGCAACCAGGGCAGTGCCGGCCCAACGCCACGGATGCCGGGACCCGACAAGGTGGTACTGCGAATAACGAGGGACCGCGTCCGCGGCAGCCGGTGGAGGGCCCTGCGCGCCGGGTGGAAGCAATGCTCTGGTTGCTGTTGAACTCATGACGTCCTGCTCCTCGCCGTGGAAACCTGCCTGGTGGCTGCAAATCTAAGGGCGCGATTCTGACGATCAAAAGTTGCCTGTTGCATTCCGTCACCGGGCTACTTCTGCCGTCACAAGACGGTTTCTTTCTTTTTTTGACCCCATGTGACGCGTCGTGACCGGGGGTTACCGCCTGGTCGACCGGCCCGTCGCCCGCCACCTAGCATGAGGGCTTCCAGCCAGCCACGATCAGGAGCAGCCGTGCCAGAACAACCCCCGTCAATGGTCTTCGTTGGCGGTGGTCCACGCACGGCCGGACTGTTGGAGCGGCTGGCAGCGAACCGGGAGGCAATCCATGCCGGCCCGCTGGACATTCATGTGGTGGAACCTCACCGGCCGGGGTCCGGCCGCATTTGGCGGCTCGATCAGGACCCGGGGCTTCTGCTGAACTCGACAGCCGCCGACGTCACCATGTTTACTGATGCGTCTGTTCAATGTGATGGTCCATCCGACCCCGGACCCAGCCTGTTCGAATGGGCCAAGGCCGTCCTGGATGGATCCGTGGCTGATGCGCCGGACATGCCCCGCCACCTGCACGAGCAGTT
The DNA here is from genome assembly GCA_025465475.1 of Micrococcaceae bacterium. Classification (GTDB taxonomy): domain Bacteria; phylum Actinomycetota; class Actinomycetes; order Actinomycetales; family Micrococcaceae; genus Arthrobacter_M. The sequence goes on along the minus strand of JAODMR010000084.1, from coordinate 37,925 downwards.
GCGTTCCCTGCAACCGGGGACATTTCCGACCCGGCAACTGCACAGCCGCTACCTGGAGTGGTTCTTTTGCCGCGCCGTTCGCCGTCTGCAGCCGAAAGCGACCGTGACGGTTCACCGGGACACCGCCATCGACGTCGAGCGGACGGGAGCCGGCTTCCGACTACGGCTAGCGGGTGGGGAAGCCCTGGACGCCGATTTACTGGTGGTGGCCATCGGTCACACCGACGCCCGGCCCGAGGGCACTTCAGTGGCCTGGTCCGATTTCGCTGCCCGCCACGGCGCTGTCCACATTCCGCCCAGCTACACCGCCGACGTCGACTATGCGGCCGTTCCTGCCGGACAGGACGTCATCGTCAGCGGGATGGGACTGGCCTTCGTTGACTTGTTGGTGATCCTGATGGAGGGCAGGGGTGGCCGGTTCGTGGAGTCGGCCGGTGGCCTGCGCTACCTGCCCTCCGGCCGGGAGCCCCACCTCTGGGCCGGCTCCCGGCGGGGCGTCCCCTACCACTCCAAAGTCTCGGCCACGCTGCGCGGCCTGTCCCACACCACACCCCGGTTCCTCACTCCACCGGCCGTCGCCGCACTCCTGCAAGCCAATGGGGAGTTGGACTTCATGGCCCACCTGTGGCCGTTGATCGCAAAGGACCTGGCATACGCCTACTACCAGGAGCTGTTTGCCGCCCGCCCCCATGTCATGAACGCCAGCTGGCAGGACTTCTCCGCCCGGTTCGCGGACCTGGACTGGTACAGCGGGGAACGCGAACGGCTGGTGGCCGACGCTGTACCGGACTCCTTCCTGCACCTGAACCTGGAGACCCTCGACCAGCCTTTAAACGGCAGGAGCTTCTCCGACTCAACCGCCGTCCAACAGGCGGTAATCAGCCACATTGAGCAGGACCTGCTGCTGCGGACGGGTCCTGATCACTCGGAATCCCTCGCGCTCTTCCTGGGCTTGCTGGGCACCTATATGGAGTTGGGCCGGCTGGTCCTTCCGGAACAACTGAATGCCCGGTCACAGCGGATCGTGCAAGGTTGGTGGCACGGGTTCTTCAGCTTTGTTGATTCCGGTCCTCCGCCGCAGCGGCTCAGGCAAATGCTTGCCCTGCACCGCGCCGGGTTGCTCTCCTTCCTGGGACCGGGGTTAATCGTGGACGTGGATGAACAGGCCGGGTGCTTTACCGCTTGCTCCGGCCAGGGTGGCCCGTCCGTCACGTCGCCGGTCCTGATCGAAGCGCGGTTGCCGGCTCCGGCCCTGGCGGGGACAGCGAACCCGCTGTTGCACCGACTCCATTCCTCGGGGTTGGGCCAGGAGCAGCTGCTGCTCACCGTGGACGGCCTGCAATCCACCGGGCGGTTGCTGGTCGACGGCGACAACGCCCTGCTGGACGCGATGGGAGATCAGGTGCCGGGACTGTTCGCCGTGGGGCCGGGCACCTCGGGATGGGCGTCCGGGGCTTTCGCCCGACCCGGCACCAATGCCGCACCCTTTCGGGAAAACGATGCGCTCGCCCGCCGGCTCCTGGTCCTCGCCAACCGGACGCGGCAGCCGGCGATGTCCGCACCAGAGGAGGAATAGGGCATGAACCACCCTTCTGGCGGGTCGACCGCCCCGTCGCCAGCCCGGGCAGCCCCTCCGCCTGCTTTAGCCGGCCGCTACGAGGTCAGCCACTCGGTAACGATCAAGGCCTTCGACGCCGCTATTTTCGGCGCACTCCGGGACCTCTCGCATTGGCCGGAACTGAAGGGGGTAACGGCCTACGCTGAGCGGATCAGCGGGACGGACCGCGACCACGTGCTGCGCCTATCTGCTGTCGTGGACGGAACCCTTCATGCCAGCACGTGCCGGCGCGTGTTCGACCCGTCCGGCCGCAGGCTGTTGTTCCAGCGCACCGACCTGCAACCTCCCCTGCTCGCCCTCACCGGCCACTGGCAGATCAGCAGGAATGACGGAGTCGCCACCGTTGAACTTCAGCACCAGCTGACGGTCACGGCCATGGCTCCTTCGGTGCTGGCGTCCGTCCTGGACACCATCGTAGAAAACAGCCGGCAGGAGCTGGAGGCGTTGCGGCTTGTCTGCGAACGCACGTCCGGAACCCAGGCCTGAGTACTGCGTTCCGTGACGTCCGGTGACCGCCCGTGACCGCCCGTTAACCCCCGAGTCGCACTCAATTGACCCCCATCACCCGGCGCTTCTACGTTCAATGGACCGAGCAGCGGGATCCTCCCGGACAGGGTCACCATCGCTGGTTCGCAACGAGGAAGGTGCAACATGACTATCCAGTTCCTGGGCATGGCAGGACTGAACGACGGTACGGAAACCACCCCACCGTCCGGACCGGCTTTTGACCCCGACTACACGCTGCGCCTGGCCAAAGCCCACGAGGACAACGGCTGGGACAAGGTCCTTTTTGCCTACTCCTCGGCCACACCCGACCCGGCGCAGGCGGCGGCCTTCGTCGCCGCCCGGACGGAGCGCCTGGGACTCGTTGTGGCACACCGACCAAACGTCTCCTACCCCACCTTCGCTGCGACCACCTACGCAACATTGGACCAGGCCAGCAGCGGGCGGGTGAGCGTCCACTTTATTACCGGGGGAACGGATGCAGACCAGGCAGCGGAAGGCGACCACCTGCCCAAAGACGAACGGTATGCACGGACGCGGGAATACCTGCAGATCGTGAAGCAGGCCTGGACCTCCCGGGAAGCGTTCAGCTTCGCCGGCAAGCACTACCAGTTCGAGGACTTCGCGGCTGAAATCTTTCCCGCACAATCCCCCCGGCCCGTGATTTCCTTCGGAGGTTCTTCCACCGCCGCCTACAGTGTCGGAGCGGCAGAGGCGGACGTCTACGCGCTCTGGGGAGAACCGTTGGAGGACACCGCTGAGCAGATCGGCACCGTTAGGGAGGCCGCTCGTGTCGCTGGACGCGCGGACGCACCCAAAATCCAGGTGGCGTTCCGTCCCATCCTCGGCCGCACCGATGACTTGGCCTGGGAAAGGGCGCACCGCATTGAGGCGGTGCTTCAGGAGCGGCTTCGCTCCGGTGCAGCCGTCGCCCGGCACCGCAGGTCACTGACGCAACCCGAAAACGCCGGTTCTCAGCGGTTGCTTCGGATCGCCAGGGAAGGCAGCCGACATGGGGCCATCTGGACCCGTACGGCCGGGTTGACCGGCGGTGGCGGCAACTCAACCGCGCTGGTCGGCTCACCGGAGACAGTTGCCCGAGCCCTCGTGGACCACATTGAACTGGGCGTGGACGTCATTTCGGCGCGGGGATACGACACCCTTCCCGACGCGGTCGACTTTGGGCGCCACGTGATTCCGTTGGTTCGACAGGAGCTTGCCCACCGGCAGGCTACGGTCGGTCTGGCGGGCGCCGGTCTGGCGGGCGCCGGTGCGGCGGGCGCCGGTGCGGTGGGCGCGCAGCGTTCCTTTCCCGGGCAGCCGGCAGCATGACCTCCACTGCAACCACAACCGCCAAATGGCAGGTGGTGCAGGTTCCGCTGCATGACCCCCGCGTTCGCCCCTTATTGGACGAACTGGCAGCGGAATACACCAACCGCTATGGCAACCAGTCAGGATCGGTGGAAGCGGAACTGAACCGCTATCCTGCGACGGAATTTGAACCGCCAAACGGTGCTGTCCTTTTGGTACTGGTTGACGGCGTCAGCGTCGCCGGTGGAGCATTCCGGCGTTGGGATGCACGGACTGCTGAATTCAAAAGGATCTGGACCGCGTCAACGCACCGGCGCCAAGGGCTGGCCCGCCTGGTGCTGGACCGGCTCGAAGCCGAGGCCAAGCGCCGGGGATATGCCGCCGTGCACCTCACTACCGGCCCCCGCCAACCGGAGGCACGCGCCCTCTATTTGGCCTGCGGTTACCAGCCCCAATTTGATCTCGCCGCTGACCCGGAGGACCTGGGCCAGTTGGCCTTCGACAAGGTCCTGCCCGCGAGCGCCGGCCAACCGAGCAACAGCTGAACCAACACCACCGAGACATTCCCCCGCGTCCCAACCAGGAGACCTTCTCCGGAAAGACAGCCATGCCTTTACATCATCCGTCCTCCCGCCCCGCCCGCGAACTTCCCCGCCGGGCCCTGCTGGGCCTGCCCTTGCTGGCTGCCCTTGCCCTGAGCGGCTGCGCAGACCCTGCCGCCACCAAAGCCAACGCAGACAATGCCGTGCCCGGTACCGCGACGGGTACCGGCACGGCTGCCGGCACGGGTACCTCCTTCAACCTAGATCCTGACCAACACCGGGTGCGGTCGCAGCGCAATTCGGCGGCGGTGGCCGCATTGCCCGAAAAGATCCGCTCCAGTGGCCGTCTGCTGGTCGCAACAACGGGCACCGGAAACCCTCCGCTCAGCTTCACCGCCACTGACAACACCACGATCATCGGCAGTGAGCCGGACATTGCCCAGCTTGTTGCCGACGGGCTAGGGCTGACGTTGGAGCTTCAGCAAACAGCCTGGGCGGACTGGCCACTGGGCGTGCAGTCAGGCAAATACGACGTGGTTTTCAGCAACGTCACGGTGACCGAAAAACGCAAGCAGCTTTTTGATTTCGCCACCTACCGCAATGACGTGCTGGGCTTCTACGCCAAGGCAGGCAACGACATTGCGTCCATCACCGCTGCGCCCGACGTCGCCGGCAAGCGGATCATCGTCGGCTCCGGCACGAACCAGGAGAAGATCCTCCTGGCCTGGGACGCCGGCAACACCGCCGCCGGCCTTCCCGCCGTGGCCTTCCAGTACTACGATGACGAAGCTGCAGCGTCGCTGGCCATCCAGTCGGGCCGGGCGGACCTCACCTTTGGGCCCAACGCTACGGGTGCGTATCAGGCCGCAAGCACGGGCCGGACCAAACTCGTGGGAACGGTGTCCGGCGGCTTTCCCCTGAAGGCCGAAATTGCTGCCACCACTGCCAAGGACAACGGGCTGGTAACCGCCCTGCAACTGGCTCTCCAGGAAGCGTTCGACAACGGCACCTACGCCGAGGTGCTGAAGAGGTGGAACCTGACCGCCGAAGCCATTGATGCCCCGCAAACCAACCCGCCCGGGTTGCCTGATACCTGATCAGTAATAGGTGACGACGCAAATATCCCCGGTAGGGCCAAGAGCCCCCCGGGGATATTTGCGCCTGCGCTGTGATGCCACTGCGAGGTGGGAAGAACGTGTCTCAGGCAACTGCACCGGAGGGAGCACCCGCTGCCTGCGCTTCGGGAACCGCTGGCGGTGCGGTAACGGCTCCCTCGGCGCCGGGCTGCAGACGGACGTACCGACCCCGGTGGAACACCAGCGGCTCGCCGTCGTGCGTGGACTGCAGGGAGCGGACCGCGGCAACCACAATCGTGTGGTCACCGCCGTCGTACTCCTGGACCAGTTCACAGTCGATCCACGCCAACCCGTTGTCCAGCACCGGATGCCCCAATGGGGAAAGGTGGTAGCCGACGCCGGCGAACTTGTCAGTTCCGGAACGGCCAAACTGACCGGACAGGTGTTCAAGTTCAGCCGAAAGGACATTCACGGTGAAGCTTCCCAGGTGGCGCAGTACGGGCCACGTGTTTGACGTGCGTGTCGGATTGAACGAGACCAGGGGTGGTTCCAGTGACAGGGACACGAACGACTGGCAGGTAAAGCCCGCCGGTCCGGCCGGTGTGCTGGCAGTGATGACCGTCAGTCCGGTGGCGAACTGGCCTAGGACGTTGCGCAACCGGCGCGGCGTCAAGTCTGTGGGAACTGTCATGGAGGGTCCTCTCGATGCTGGTGACGTTCAATCAACCACGTCCCCGGAACCGGCCTCAAGACGGACTGCAACCAACCGACACGCCGCTTAACGGGAGTACATCTGCCGTCTCATGGCGTCACTTTCGCCGGCCGCCACTTCATGACCCGTCACCCGTCGCAACGCGTTCCTCCCCCGCGTGCCCGCGGCGATAGCATCTGGGGATGGAACTGGAAGGCAGGGAGCGTGACCGCTTCGGCCGGCTGCTCATTGACCGGGGCGCATGGCGTCAGGCCGTCACTTTGGCCGCCGCCGGCGAGCTAACCGCGCGCTGGCTGGAGGGCAGGAGTCAGTATCAGCCTGCGACGTACGCCGCCCGCTATGACGCCGAGACCGAGTCCATAGCGGAACCCCTGGCCCGACTGAACCGGAGCGGACTGTTTACCAGGGAGTCCCAACCGGGCCAGGTGACCGACCCAGGAAACGCGCAGCGTGAATACGTCACCGCGTACTGTGCCGGAGCGGAAGCGTCCACCCTGCTTACCCTGTCGACGCACAGTGACCTGGTCACTGTGGCCCACGCGCCCGGAGAGGCCGGCTCATCGTCGATTCCGGTGAGCGTCAGGAACAACGAGATCGTGACGGTGCTGGGATCAAGCGAAAGCCCCTCCGACACGGACCAGGTCCAGGATTGGGCGGATGAGACGAACGAGTCTTTGGCGCTGGTCCTGGCGGACTGCTGGTACGTGGAGATCCTTGACCCCATGTGGGGGCGGACCGGCCAGCTGTTCCCCGCCGTCCTCGAGGTGCTGGCCGCTGCCTGAGGCAACGCGCGACCTGCGGCCCGGCACTGGCGGGCGCCGGGAAGTCTCCGTGGCAGTGGGTGCCCCCAGGAATCCTGGCGCCGCTCCGGGGTCCCCGGCGCCCCGGCGGAGTGACCCGGTCCCCAGCTAGACTTATGCGGCGCGGGCGTTCGGCCCTCCGCCCCTGACGGCAGAAAGCAGCTCAATGACGGAAGCAAAGGCCCGCCCCCACGATTCGGCGTCTCTGCAGGACCTCGTGCTGGAGAGCGAGGACATGCAGCAGTTCCTGGACGCTCTGGTAAGGATCGCCGCGGCCCAGTTGTCTGGATCCAGTGCAGGTGAAGTGCTTGCCGGTGTGACGCTGTTGCGGCCCAGAACCAGCATTACGGTGGCCAGCAGCAGCCCGCAGGCGCAAAAGATGGACGAGATCCAGTACCGCTTTGATGACGGCCCCTGCCTGCGCGCCGCCCGGGAGGGCAACGTCATTTGGGTGGACGATTTCCTCAGCGAGCCCCGCTTTCCCAAGTATGCCGAGGCCATTGCCGAGCACGGCATCCGCTCCGCCCTCGGAATTCCGGTGCTCCTGGGTGGCAACGCGGCCGCAGGTCTCGATTTCTATTCTCCCGAGGCGGGAGCGTTTGACGAGATGGCCGTGACGGCGGCTGAGAAGTTTGCCGCGGAGGCGTCCCAGGCGATGCGGACCGCTGTCCGCATCGCCTACCTCCAGGAGACGGCCCACAACCTGCGGTCCGCATTGGACTCCCGCACCATGATCGATCTCGCCGCAGGCATCATCATGGGCCAGAACCGCTGCTCCCAGGAACAGGCGGTCCATATCCTCAAAGCCGCCTCGAGTGCCCGTAACCTGAAGCTGCGGGACGTGGCTGTTACGGTCGTGGAATCCACCAGCAGCACCCCGGCCCAAACACACTTCGAGGAATAGGTTCCGAAGCTGCGGAACAACGAGGAATCAGTTATGGCAGCACCTTCTCCCCCGGCACGGCCGGCAACGGGTTCCAGCCCCGCCGCATCGGCACACGCATCGACGTCATTATCTCCTGGGGCGCCGGTCCCGCTCCGGCATACCGCCGTAGACGATGTGTTCGGCCTCCTCACCGGCGTTCTCGTCGCGTCGCTGGGACTGTACCTGCTCAAGGCGGCCTACCTGGTCACCGGTGGAACGGCCGGCCTGGCCCTGTTGATCAGCTACGCCAGCCCCGTTCCGTTTCCGGTCCTCTTCCTGGCCGTGAACGCACCATTTTTTGTGCTGGCGGCCAAAAAGAAGGGGTGGAAGTTCACGCTCCGGACGGCGCTCTGCGTGGCGCTCTTTTCGGCGTTCTCGTTTCTCCACCCACTCGGCACCGGTCCGCTGCACCTGGAGTCCGTGTATGCGGCCGTGTTCGGAAACCTGCTGGCCGGCATCGGCCTGCTTATCCTGTTCCGGCACGGCTCGAGCCTGGGCGGGTTCAACATCCTGGCGCTGATCCTGCAGGAAAGGCTGGGATGGCGGGCCGGTTACGTCCAGATGGTGTTGGATATCGCCGTCGTGCTGTCGTCTTTCGCGGTGGTTCCTGCCGGGAACGTGCTGCTTTCAGCAGCAGGCGCGGCGGTGCTGAACCTGGTGCTTGCCGTTAACCACCGCCCGGGCCGCTACCTCGGCCTCTAGCGACCCCGGTTCCACTCGCACCCCAATGGCAGGCGCCTCAGTCCACGGAAAGCCCTAGGAACCTACACCGGCGTAGGAGTGGAGTCCGGAGAAGTAGATGTTCACGATGGTGAAGTTGAAGACCACACACAGGTAGCCGACGATCGACAGCCAGGCGGCGCGGGCTCCGGTCCACCCCCGTGTGGCGCGGGCGTGGAGGTAACCGGCGTAGACCACCCAGATCACGAAGGTCCAGACTTCCTTGGTGTCCCAGCCCCAGAACCGGCCCCAGGCCTTTTCCGCCCAGATGGAGCCGAACATCAGGGTCAGGGTCCAGCCGACGAACGCGATGGCGTTGATCCGGTAGGCCATGTTTTCCAGGCTCAACGCGGACGGCACCAGCCGCAGGAACGGCAGCCGGTCCGTTCGCCCATCGGCTCCTGCCGCTTCCCGTCGGGACTGCAGGAGCTGCAGCACCGACATGGCGAAGGTCAGGGTGAACAGGGCCGAGGACATCACGGCGATGGAGACGTGGATGACGAGCCAGTAGCTCTGCAGCGCAGGAACCAGGTGGCCGACCGGCGTCCAGAAGGCGACCGAGGCAGCCGTGATCATGACCAGAACCAGCCCGACGACGAAGGTGCCGAGGAAGCGCAGGTCGCGGCGGGTCAGCACCAGCAGGAAGACAACGGCGACAACCATGCCGCCCGTGGTGCAGAACTCGTACATGTTGCCCCACGGCACCCGGCCGGCAGCCAGGCCGCGGCAGACCACGCCCGCGGCGTGGATCAGGGCCGCGAGGGCTGTCAGGGCGACGGCGATGCGCGCCGGGTTGCGGCGGACCGAGCCGTAGCGCATGGAGTCGTCGGCCGTGCCTGCCCCCGCGCCTGCCCCGGTGGGGCGGCTGGCCGGGCGCTCGGCCCTGCCTTCCGGACCGGTGGCCACCTCGGTGAACCCGGCGCCCGACGCGGCTGAGGTCCGCGAGGCCGCGGCGACCGTTTCGCGGGTCCGGACCTGGCCTCCCGCCGCGGCCTGGCTCTGCTGCAGCACATTGCGGGTGGTCTTGCTGTTCTGGACGAGATCCCAGGTGAAGGCTATGAAGGCGATGGCATACGCGATGCCCGCCAGCAGGATGAAGCGTTCACTGTAGAGGGCCAAAGATTCGTTGATTGCAGGCATGACTGGTCCTTACTTACCGTCCTGGGTGGCGTCCACGCGTCCGGCCGAGCGCTGCGCCTCCTTGCTATCTTCCGCCACTTCCGACGGCTCCGCCAACCAGCGTTGGGCCAGCGCCTTGCGGATCGCCGTCGCTTCGCCGGCAAGCCGGTGATCTTCGCCGCGGGCCAGCAGCCCGTACTCCACCATGGTCCGCCCATCCGGGTGGGACCCCGTGCGCACCCAGACCCGGCGGCGGGTCAGGAAGAGGGAGCCGACCAGGCCCGCCAGGGCCAGTACGGCGAACACCAGGGCGGCCAGCTGCCCTGGGTTGTGATGAATGTCCAGCGCCACGTAGCGCTTGATGCCGTCGAAACTGATGCTGCCCTTGCCCTCCGGAAGGGTGTAGCTGGCGCCCGGAGCCAGCACGATGCCCCCCGCGTCCAGGTCCCTGCCGTTGAGTTGGGTGAGGCCGGAGGTGTCCAGCGTGAACACATTCTTCGGTGTTCCGTCGTCCAGGCCCAGATCGCCGTAGAAGGAGTTCAGGTTCAGCTGCGGGTTGAAGGGATCAGGATCGGAGCCAAAGGCGACGCCCTTCTCGTCCTGCAGGGCCGTGGGCAGGAAGAACCCGACAAAACCAAGTTGATCGGGCTGCGCGTCCGGAGCCTTGATCACGATGAGGGAGGTGTAGGCGCCATCGGTGGGTACGGCCACGACCGGTCCCTGGAATGCGACGTTCCCCGCCCCATCGCGCACGGTGACGACGGGGGCGTAGCCGTTGCCGACCAGATAGATGCTGGTTCCGCCCAGGGCCACCGGGTCGTTGACCTTCAGTGTCTGCTGTTCCTCGGCCGCCGTGGGTGAGGACTTGGTGGTCAGCGTGGCGTTGAAGTCCAGCGGCTGTCCGTAATGGGCCTTTGATTCGCGGTCGAAGGTGACCTGGAACCTGTCCAGCCGCACCGAGTACGGTTCCAGCTGGTTCGAATCGAAGCTGGTGCCGGGCGTGAAGGTGTCATAACCGACCAGGGTGTTGACGAATGTTTCCCCCTCGACCAGCACCCGCTGTCCGCTGTATCCGAACAGGCCGCCCAGCGCGACGGAGACCAACACGCCGATCAGGGAGGTGTGGAACAACAGGTTGCCCACTTCCTTGAGGAAGCCACGCTCGGCACCGACGGAAGGACGCTCGCCATCGGCATCCCTCAGATCCACCCGGTAACCGCGCGACTTGAGGGCGGCGGCGGCGTCCTGCATCGCCTGCCGCGGTGTCACCTCCGAAGCGGCCGGTATCTCAAGCGTCCCGTACTCGGGCAGGCGTGACAGCCGGCGGGGAGTGCGCGGCGGCGTGGACCGTACCGCCTTGTAGTGGGCGATGGCCCGCGGAATGACGCAACCGATCAGCGAGATGAACAGCAGCAGGTATATCGCCGAAAACCAGGGCGAGGAGTAGACGTTGAAGAGCTTGAACCAGTCAAGCACGGGCCCGATGCCGGGATGGTCCTGCAGGTACTTGGTTACCACTGACGGGTTCGCGGGCCGTTGCGGAAACAGCGAGCCAGGCACGGCAGCGACCGCCAGCAGCAGCAGCAGGAACAAAGCTGTACGCATGCTGGTGAGCTGGCGCCAGGCCCAGCGCAGGGTGCCGGTCAGGCCCAGCCGCGGCAGGGCGACGTCGTCCGGGGAGGTGTGGGAAGTGGAAGGCACAAACTTCTTTTCTACGGGTTGCTGCGGAGCGGGTGGCGGAACGGCGGAGGATGGCGGAACGGCGGAGGGTGGCGGAAGGGACGGCATCAGATGGGCAGCCGGACTTCGTTGGCGAACCAGAATTGCAGCTGGTTGATCCATATGCCCCAGAGACCGGTGACCATGAGCAGTCCCAGAGCGATCAGAAGCCCGCCGCCGAACCATTGCAGCGCGCGGCGGTGCCTGCGGAAGTACGCCAGGGCGCCGAGCCCCCGGCGCACACCGAGTGCGATGAGCAGGAACGGAAGTCCCAGACCCAGGCAATAAACAAAAGTGAGCAGGGCACCTTTTGCCGCGCTGGGGCCGTTGGTGAAGGCGAGAGCCTGGACGGCGGCCAGGGTGGGCCCGGTGCAGGGAGCCCAGCCGAGGCCGAAGGTGACGCCCAGCAGGGGCGCCCCCCACAGGCCCGCAGGCGCCTTGGCGTGGATCTTGGCCTCGCTCTGAAACCAGCCCAGCCCACCCAGGAAGATCACGCCGAGCAGAATGACAACGACGCCGAGCAGTTGGGTGACCCAGGCAGCGTCGGGCCCCTTGAGCCACGCGCCCAGCTGTCCGAAAACGGCGCCGATGAGCATGAAGACGACGGAAAACCCGAGGACGAACAGCCCGATCCCTGCGACCATTCGGCCGCGCCGTCGTTTTTCCAGGTCGACGCCGGTCAGGCCGCTGACGTATCCGAGGTAACCGGGGACCAGCGGCAGCACACACGGTGAAAGGAAGGAGACCAGGCCCGCCAGGAGGGCAACCGGCAGGGCCAACAGCATGGACCCGCTGAGAATGGTTTCCGCGAAGGGGTTGTTCACGGGTTTTCGGCCAGCGCCGCGGTGATGAGGCTCTTGAGGGTGCCCTTTTCTGCCACACCGAGAATGCGTGAGGAAACCCGGCCCTGCTTGTCGAGCACCAGGGTGGTGGGGACAGCGGCTGGTGGCACGTAGTCCGTGAGGGACAGCAGGACGCCGCCGTCCTTGTCCTGGAAGCTGGGGTAGCTCAGACCAAAGTTGCGGTTGAAGGCATCAGCCGTGGCTGCCTCATCCCGGATGTTCACCCCGTAAAAGGTGGCGCCCTGCGGCGCCAGTTCCTGGTGCAACGCTTCCAGATCGGGGGCTTCCAGCCGGCAGGGTGCGCATGCCGCGTACCAGAAGTTCAGTACCGTGACACGACCGGCCACGGCAGCCGAGTTGACCACTGTGCCGTCGAATAGCGTGCCGGAAAACTGCACCGGCTGTTTCCGGTCAGTTGCAGCGTACTCGGTCACGGAACCGTCGCCGGCAATGTAGTTCTTGTTATCCCCAGCGGAGGCCTGTTGCGCCAGCGGGTCCTTTGACGTGCAGGCGGCAAGGGCCGCAACGATGGCAGCACCGGAAGCTGCCAGCAGCGCACGGCGGCTGAAAGGGGTCGTCACGTATTCATCCACATCTGTTCAGTGAGGCTGTTCCGCCGCCGCCCGGCTCTTCTACACGACGTCGAAAATCTAATTGTCTCCTACCGGGGAGCACTTTCTCAAGCTCCCGGAGTCGTGGCAGCCCCAGGGAGAAGGGCTGAGGCAGGTTCGCTGTAGCGGACCTCCACGATGTCCTCGCCGTCGAAGACCAGGGTGGTAAGGGACGCCAGGGTGCATTCCCGGCGTCGCGGGTCGTGCCAAAGCGGGCGGTTCTCGGCCCGCAGTCGGGTCACCCAAATTGGCAGCTGGTGGCTGACCAGAACCGCCTCGGCTCCGTCCCCGGCGAGGTCGACGGCGGTGGCCCGCGCCTGCTGTACCGCCGCCAAGACCCGGCTGGCCTGCTGTTTGTAGGGCTCACCCCAAGACGGTCGGAGGGGGTTCCAGAAGTATGGCCAGTGACGCGGTCGGAGCAGCTCGTGGCGCGACACCTTGGCCCCCTCGAAGTGGTTCGCCGCTTCGATGATGCGCGGTTCGGTCACGATGGCCAGGCCAAGCGCTTCGGCGACGGGCTCCGCCGTTTCCTGGGCCCGGGTCAGCGGTGACGCGACCAGGTGGACCAGCTTGGCGCCGTCGTCGGACTGCTCCTTCAGATGTTCAGCAACCAGGGCTGCCATGGCGCGGCCGCGCCCGGACAGGTGGAATTCCGGCAACCGTCCGTACAGCACACCGTCGGGATTGTGGACCTCGCCGTGGCGGAGCAGGTGAACTAGGGCTCGGGACATGGACCAAGTTTCTCAAACCCGGAAGGGATTCCTAAATCAGGGTTCTCCCAGCAAGCGCAGCTGAGCAGTTAGGAAAATTTCCTCAAAACTTTCGGCTGCCCGGAATAATAGATACGTTTGCATGCTTGTACCTCCTGATGGTCGGCATGCAGCCTTCCTGACATCGTGTTTTGCCAACTAAGGAGTTTCCATGTCTGTTGCAACTGAAACCGTCCCCACCGCCCTGAGCCAGGGCACCTGGAACCTGGACGCCTCGCACAGCGAGATCGGTTTTTCCGTCCGTCACGCCGGCATCTCCAAGGTGCGCGGAAAGTTCCTGGAAGCCACTGCCGTAGCAACCGTTGGTTCGGACCTCAGCGGGACCTCCGTGACCGCCACCATCCAGGCCTCAAGCTTCAACTCCGGCGATGCCAACCGCGACGGACATGTCAAGGGCGCCGACTTCTTCGACGTTGAGACGTTCCCCGAGCTGACCTTCGTTTCCACGTCCATCTCCGGCTCCGGCGAGACCTACGAGCTGACCGGCGACCTGACGATCCGTGGAATCACCAAGCCCGTCACCTTCGAGACCGAATTCAACGGTGTCGCCGTTGACCCGTTCGGCGCCACCCGGGCCGGCTTCTCCGGCCAGACCATCATCAGCCGCAAGGACTTTGGACTGACCTGGAACGCAGCCCTTGAAGCCGGCGGCGTGCTGGTGGGCGACAAGGTCACCATCAGCCTTGAGGTCGCCTTCGTCAAGGCCTGATCCTTCGGGTTCACCTTTTACTCCTGTCGCCCGCCGGCTTTCCGAAGTGGAAAGCCGGCGGGCGACAAGTCTTGGTGGGTAGGTGCGGTTCGGGGACACGGGGCCACCGACTGCCGCAGGCCAGCAATGGCGGGGATTTTTCCTATGCAAGGGTGGGGGCCGGGTCTACAGTTTGACCATGAGTTCGCCTCTTGAGAATCCGCGCCCTGAACAGCCAGGCCAGCAGTCTTCCTCGGGTGACGGCGGCAGCTTACCGGGACAGGGACAGCAGTACCCAGCCGGCAACGAGCCGCCCTCCCAACAGCCACCAAGCTATCCCGGCCCAGGCTTTCAGCAGCCCGGTTATTCTCAGCCACCGGGCTACCCGCAACAACAGGGCGGCTACCCGCAGTCCGGCGGCTATCCGCAGTCCGGCGGCTACCCGCAGCGACCCGGCTACCCCCAACAGGGCGGGTATCCGCAGCAGCCCGGCTACCCCCAGCAACCTGGCGGCTACCAGCAACAGCCCGGCTACCCCCAGCAACAGGGCGGCTATCCCCAACAGCCCGGCTACCCGCAACGGGGCGGGCAGTTCTCGATGCCAAAGGACGCGCCCCGCACCTTCAGCGACGTGGTTCCCGCCGGCGGCCTCAAAGGCGTCTTCAAGTTGGCTGGCCTGCCGACGCTCATCAAAGTTTCGTACATTCTTTGGCTCGTGACGGCGGCCTTGTGGCTGCTGACGACCATCATCGGGCTCATCCTCTCCATCGTCTTCCTGGGCGCCAGGGATGACACCTTCCTGGGTTATGAGGTTCCGGGCAGCGGCGCCGCGCTGCGCGCGAGCGGCGCCTCGGGCATCGTGGTCTCCATCATCGCGTTGGTGGTGATCACGGCCATCGTGGTGTGTGCCATGAAGCTCAAGGAGGGCCTGCAATGGCCCCGCCTGGCCCTTACCGCTCTGGCGATCATCTCGCTCATCCTTGTCTTCTTCGGGGCATGGGTGAGCATTATCGGAGTTGCTGCCGCGGTGCTTATGTGGCTCCCGGAGTCCACCGCCTGGCTGAACTCGCGGAAGGGTGTTCCGCAGGGCTGAGGACGGCACAGCCAGGCGTTTGCTCCGAAAGGGGTCACGGTAGGGTTGAGGAAACCGCCGCGGCCCCTACGTGTCCGCGGCCCTGGCCGTTGAGGAGTGCCCATGAGTTCCGGAAATATCCCGGGGTACACGCCCGGGCCACGGGACGGTCAACCCAGCCTGGTCCCGCCCACCCCGGTCCGCGTGGCTTTCTGGCTGTTCCTTGCCGCAGCTGCCCTGCAGCTGGTGGCACTGGGACTGGGCCTTGCCTTCATCGCTTCCCCAGCCTATTCCGCGGAGATCGCCAAGCAGCTGGAGGGACAGGACGTGCCGGCAGGAGTGGTCCAATCGGCGCGCAACATCACGATCGGTGTCCTCATCGCCATCGCCGCGGTGGCCATTGGCGTCTACCTGCTCGTGGCGTTCTATAGCCGCCGGGGCAGAAACTGGGCCCGGCTCACGGCAGCGGTGTTCGCGGCCCTGTCGTTGCTCTCGCTTGCCGGTTTCAACGCCGGTTCGACGTCGATCACGTACCTCCAGATTGCCCTGGGAATCGCCGCGGTCCTCGCCCTGTACCTTCGGCCCTCAAGCGCGTACTTCCGGGCCCGCAAGAAGTCCGCCCTCGGTCTTTGACCACCCGCCCGCCCCGGCACAGATGGAAGGCACGTCATGACCAGCCCGCAGGATGAGAACAAGCCGCAGCCACGCCCCGGCTCATACGGCGAAATTGCTCCAGGGGTCCCCCGCTACGGCCAGTACGCACCGGAAGGATACCGGCCCCCGGAAGGCCTCGATCCGAACGCGCATCTCCGGGGGCCGGCGGGCCAGCCATTGGCACCAGGGTATGCGCCCGCACCTGGACACCCGGCCGGGCAGCCCGGATCGGGTCCCGACGGGAGCCCGGCGAAAGGCTCCGGAAACCCGAAACCGCCTCGGTTGGTGCTGGTTGCTTTTCAACTGATCCTGTTGGCGGCGGCGCTTGAGGTCTTCGCCCTTGCGGGGGCGATCTACGCCTTGGTGTCCCCTTCCGGTCAGAACGAGCTGCGGCTGGCATTGAGCGAGATGGGCGTCGCTGACCAGGGTTTGTTGCAGCCGGTGTTGATCATCGCTGTGGTTTTCGTCACCTTGGCGGTTGGCGTGTACGTTCTGCTCGCGTTCCAGATCCGCAAGGGCCGGAACTGGGCGCGGATCACCGGCGCGGTGCTTGCGGCCTTGTCGCTGCTGAACCTCCTGCAACCCACACTGCCGACGCTGATTCAGGTGTCGCTGGGTGTGGTCGCCATCGTTTTGACGTTTGCTCCAACCGCGACTGGATACTTCAAACGCCGTTAATCCGGGGGGCCGCTTCCCGCGGGCAGAAAACCCAGGCACCGGCAGGGAACCCAAGCACCCAGCGCCCTTCGGATGCCTCCAGCCGGGGGCTCTCAGGCGCCGGGGCGGCGCTCGGCCAGCTCCGACACGGGAGCCAGTCCGTCCTCGCGATCCAGGCCAGGCTCCGCCATCCGCTGGGCGTGGTACGCCAGGATCTGCAGTTCGGTGGCCATGTCCACCTTGCGGAGGTTGACGTTCGCCGGGACCTGGAGCGCCACGGGAGCAAAGCTGAGAATGCTGTGGACGCCGGCCGCCACCACCCGGTCGCAGACCTCCTGGGCGGCGGCCGCTGGCAGGGCGAGCACCACCATGTTCGTTTTCGTGCGGGTCAGGACCGCCTCCAGCTGTTGCACGTCGCTGACCCGGAGCCAGCCAATCTCGCTGCCAATGAGCATCTGATCGGCGTCCAAAAGCGCGACGACGTCGAACCCGCGGGATTCAAAGCCCGCGTAGCGTGCGAGCGCCCGGCCGAGGTTGCCGGCACCGACAATCGCTACGCGCCATTCGTGGGTTAGGCCAAGGGCCGCGGAAATGTGCCGGCTCAGATATTGGACGTCATAGCCAACGCCCCTGGTTCCGTACGAACCGAGATAGGACAGATCCTTGCGAACGTTCGAGGAGCTGGCTCC
The DNA here is from genome assembly GCA_025465475.1 of Micrococcaceae bacterium. Taxonomy (GTDB): domain Bacteria; phylum Actinomycetota; class Actinomycetes; order Actinomycetales; family Micrococcaceae; genus Arthrobacter_M. The sequence goes on along the minus strand of JAODMR010000084.1, from coordinate 20,896 downwards.
CGTGGCCTCGGCCAGGGTTTCGGAGGAGATGCGCTCGGTCCCCTCGGTCAGCAGGGTGTTCAGCGCACGCAGGTACAGGGTCAGCCGCGCCACTGTGGCAGGGGGCAGTTGACGGGCGACGGCGTCGGTCGGCGGATCAGCGCGGCCGCCGTGAACACCTTGAACAGGCGAACGGTCCGGGGGCAGGTCAGAAGATGTCAACGGTGGCGCTCCAGCTTCCTGTGGCGGGGCCCGGTCGGCGGTCAGGAAACCGGTGCCGTCCGGGCTAATTACACTGTAGGACTCCCACTGCGGGGGACCAACTTATGCGCCGGAGTTCAGCCTGGACTGCAGAATCCGCCGCAGGCGCACCGGATCGATCTTCCAGAAGTCCCGCTGGATTCCGTCCACCAGGACAACCGGCACCTCCTCCGCGAAACGCTCCGCCAACACCGGGTTGTCCTCCAACCGTTCTTCCCGCCACGGAAGTCCCAGCTCAGCTGCCACGTTGGCGACTACTTTCCTGGCGTCGTCGCAAAGGTGGCAGTCCGCCTTGGTGACCAGGGCGAGTTCCGGTTGATGGGCCCTCGGAGCTGTCTTGTCCATGGCTCCACGGTACGGCGGCGGGAATCCACGTGCACAACCGCACCGACGCTGGCCATTGGCTAGACTCGGACCATGCCCGAAGTAACGATGGTGAAGGCCGAGGACCCCTCGGACACCCCCACAATCCAGGGCGAAGCAGCATTTTTTGACGTCGACAACACCCTCATGAAGGGTGCCAGCATCTTCCACGTCGCGCGCAAAATGTTCCAGCGTAAGGCCTTCACGCTGCGGGATGCCGCCGGATTCGCCTGGAAGCAGATCAAGTTCAACCTGCGCGGGGAGAACCTTGCCGACGTCCACTCCGTGCGTGATTCAGCGCTCGCGTTTGCCTCGGGCATCAGCACCGAGTTCATCAGGACCTTGGGCGAAGAAGTCTACGACGAGATGATCGCCTCCAAGATCTGGCCCGGCACGCGGGCGCTGGCCCAACAGCACCTGCGTACACCGCGGCAGGTATGGCTGGTCACCGCGACACCGGTGGAGGTTGCCAGCATCATTGCCTCGCGACTGGGCCTGACGGGAGCCCTGGGCACCGTCGGGGAAGTCGTCGAGGAGATGTACACGGGCCGCCTGGTCGGTGACATCCTGCACGGGGAAGCCAAGGCGGTGGCCGTCGCGGAACTGGCCGCACGGGAGAACCTGGACCTGGCGCGCTGCTGGGCCTACAGCGACTCCTACAATGACGTGCCGCTGCTGTCCCTGGTGGGTCACGCGGTGGCCATCAACCCCGACGCAAAGCTGCGGCGGCACGCACGGGACCGCAACTGGCCAATTTATGATTTCCGCTCCGGACGGCGGGCAGCAACGCTGGGCCTCCGCGCGGCCACCGGAGCCGGCATCCTGTACGGCGGGTGGAAGGGCTTCAGCGCCTTTCGACGCCGGTGAGAGCTGCTCCCGGCACGTGACCCATAAAAAAGCCCGCCGACCCCGAAGGGCGGCGGGCTTTTGTGGCTGCGGGCAGCCTACTTCTTGTTGCGGCGCTGGTGGCGCGTCTTGCGAAGCAGCTTGCGGTGCTTCTTCTTCGCCATCCGCTTGCGGCGCTTCTTAATAACTGAACCCATGGAAGTCCTCACAAACTGCATAACAGCAACCAACCCATGCGGGCGATTGACACTGGAATTAGCTGACCGATCTCAGGAATCGGTCAAAGCCGAAAATGGATCTCTAACAGGGTACCGCCTCTAGGCCGTCTCCGCCGAACCCGGCCGGCCGGGTGAAGACGGACCCTCGCCCTCGGCCTCGTCCAGGAATGCGGCCCGAAGAAAGCGCTGAACAGCCGTTTCCGGCACACGGTAGGAGCGGCCAAATCGGACAGCGGGAAGCTCCCCCGAATGCACCAGCCGGTACACGGTCATTTTGGAGACCCGCATGACCTCCGCAACCTCGGAGACGGTCAGAAAATGCACGTCAGCGAAGTTCTGCTGCTCAGCCATGTGTTTTTGCGTCCTTCGTTATCGGTCAGCGCGGGCGGCACAGGAATGCTGAGCCATAGCCCGACCGTTGACAGATACTCTAGTGCGGGATGTGGCCTTTGTGAAAGATGTTTCCCAGGCCTCGGCTACTTCTGCGCACCTAAGCGTCGTGCTCGGGAACCGGCAGCCAGTTGTCCGAGCACGTCCTGTGTCACGTCCCAGCCCATGCAGGCGTCGGTCACGCTCTGACCGTAGGTGAGTTCCGGACGCCTCCGGGGGTCCCCATCCTCGGGAACGGTCAAGGGCTGCGCCCCGGGAACCAGGAAGCTTTCCAGCATCACGCCCGCCAGCGGGCCCGGTCCGCGCCGGCCCTCACCGACCGCTCCGCCTGCTTCCGCAGCCAACCGGGCCGCCAGTTCCCCGGCCACCTCGGCCTGGCGAAGATGGTCCTTGCCGCTGTTCGCATGGCTGGCATCGACCACCAGCCGGGGGTTGAGTCCGCGGCCCCGCAGCAGGTCACTCGCGCGACGGACCTCTTCGTCGGAGTAGTTGGGGCCGGCGGAGCCGCCCCGCAGAATCAGGTGGGCATCCGGGTTACCCGTGGTGGCAACCAGCGCGGCCCGACCGTCGTCGTCGATCCCCAGGAAGGACTGCGGCTGCGCCGCCGCGGTGCAGGCATCGAGTGCAACCGGGAGGCCGCCGTCGGTCCCGTTCTTGAAACCGATCGGCATGGACAGGCCCGAAGCAAGCTGCCGGTGGACCTGGCTCTCGGTGGTACGGGCCCCGATGGCGCCCCAGGAGATCAGGTCGGCCGTGTACTGGGGGCTGACGGGTTCGAGAAATTCGGTGGCGACGGGAAGCCCCAGTTGTCCGACCCGCAGGAGGAACTGTCGCGCCATCCGCAGGCCCGCAGCCACATCGTGGCTCCCGTCCAGGTGGGGATCGTTGATCAGGCCCTTCCAACCGACGGTCGTGCGCGGTTTCTCAAAGTAGGCACGCATGACAATGAGCAGGTCCTCGGCATGGTGTTCGGCCAACGAGGCCAACCTGCCGGCGTACTCCAGCCCTGCCCGGGGGTCGTGGATGGAACAGGGACCAACCACGACGAGCAGCCGGTCATCCACTCCGTTGAGTACGGCCCGCACCTGGTTCCGGCCCCGTTCGACGACGGCGGCACCGGTAGCGCTCAGCGGCAATTCAGCCCGCAGCGCGGCTGGCGGGGGAAGTTCCGTGAACCGGTTGACCCGGAGGTTGGAGGTTGGAGCTGCCGACGACGGGGCCGGCGGGGCTGTCTGCAGGGTCTGGGGGAAGGCGGTGCTGGTCACAAGTGTTCCTGTCCGTGCGGGCGACGGACCGGTTCAGAGTCCGCCTGGAAATGGCGAAGGGCAGAGAGTGATCTCTGCCCTGTTGGCTCTGAAGGATGGTTGGGTGCGTGTCAGTTAGACGCGGGCTCCTCCAGAGCCAACGAAAAATACGCATACCAACGGTTTGTCATAGCCCTCACCATAAGCGGCCGTTACGAGGCCAGCAAGTTCCGCACGTAACAAAGCTGCTTGATCCACTGGTGCTCCTGGCCGCCCTCGTGGTTGTTGTACCGGTAGACCTCAATGTCCTTGGCTGTCTCCGTTGCCGCCCCGGCGGAAGTTCCTTCAGGCGCTGCGCCGGGTTGGACCGACGCCGTGCCGTAGGCGTTGTAGGCGGCGAACACCGTCGAGGGAGGACAGATGTCATCCATCAAGGCAACGGAGAACAGTGCCGGAACCTCGGCGTACTTAGCGAGGTGTACGCCGTCGAAATAGTTCAGCACGGCCAGAACCTGTTCCTCCCTGTCGCGATGACGGGCAAGGAACGCGGCCACTTCGGGATATGGTCCGCGGCCGGCCAGGTCCACAGACCGGGGGAAGTCCTGCAGGAACGGCACATCAGGCATGGCGGCAATAACGCCGGGCAGCCTTCCGGGAGCCAGTCCGGCCACCGCCAGGGTCATGCCGCCACCCTGGCTGCCGCCGCTCAGGATGATGCGGGACGCGTCGACGGCCGGATGGGCCTGCACGGCCTCCACGGCCCGGAACGCATCCACGAAAACCCGGCGGTAGTAATAGGTCTCCTTGCTGCTGATCCCCCGCGTCATCTGTCCGGCGTAGGCGACTTCACCTGCCGAGGGGTGCGGGTCCGCGGTATCACCGGCATGAACCCCGTAACCCTGTCCCCGCGTGTCCATGAGCAGGTGGGCGTAGCCTGCCTGCGCCCACCTGGTGTCCTGGTTCACCAGCCCCCGTCCACCGGAGTAGCCGGCGTACTGTACGACGGCCGGCAGCGCTGCCTCTGCGGGCAGGTTCGCGGGAAGGTGCAGCCAGGCCTTGATGGGTGCTCCACCAAATCCGGCGAAGGTGACGTCGAACGTGTCAATCACCTGCAGGTGGTTCTCCACCGGCTCGAACGTCACGTCGAGGGGCCGTGCGCGCTCCTCGCGCAGGGTGCTGTCCCAGAAGTTCCGGAAGTCCTCCGGCTCCTGCACAGCAGAGGTGTAGGCGGACAGCAGGGGCAGGGGCAGGTCGGAAAGGGGCATCAGTTGCTTCCGGCAGGGCTGTTGAGGGAACAGCGGGCGGTTGGGGGACAAAACGAGAAAAGTGGAACACCGGGGACCGGGGCGTGGAACATTGGTCCGGTCTCCGGTACGTGCGAAGCGGAGACGGGGACGCAGGAAGCCCCCGGACGGAAGGTCCAGGGGCTCGCTGCGCGGGCGGTTACTTGATGCCGGTGGTGGCGATGCCCTTGATCAGGAAACGCTGACCGAAGAGGAACACCACGAAGACGGGCAGCAGGGTGACCACTGACATGGCGAACATGGATCCCCAGTCGGTGGCGCTGGTGGAATCGACGAACTGGCGCAGGGCCACGGGTACCGTGAAGGTTTCCGGCTTCGTCAGGTAGATCAGCTGGCTGAAGAAGTCGTTCCAGGTCCAGATGAACGTGAAGATGGTTGTCGTTGCCAGGGCCGGAACCATCAGCGGGAGGATCACCCGGAGGAAGATCCGCGGGTGGCCTGCACCGTCAATGCGGGCCGCTTCATCGAGTTCCTTCGGAATGCCGCGGATGAACTGCACCATGAGGAACGTGAAGAACGCGTCGGTGGCCAGCAGTTTGGGCACGATGAGCGGCCAGAAGGTGTTGATCCAGCCGATCTGCGAGAACAGGATGTACTGCGGCACCAGGATGACGTGGATCGGCAGCATGATGGTCACCAGCATGCTGCCGAAGAGGAACTTCTTGCCGGTGAAGTGCAACCGGGCAAAGGCGTAGGCAGTCATGGAGCAGCTGACCAGGTTTCCGATGATGGAACCCAGCACAACCACGGCCGAGTTGAACAGGTACTGGCCAAAGGGGTGGCTCAGGGCCGTCCAGCCGTTGGTGAAGTTGTCCAGCTTGAAGGTGGTCAACAGCAGGGTGGGGTCCTTGAAGATGAGGTCGTTGGGCCGCAGGGAGCTGACCACCAACCACAGCAGCGGGTAGATCATGACCAGGGCCGCCACGCTCAGGATCACATGCTTGATGACCGCCTTGGCGCGTGCGCCTTTGCTGAAGGTGAGGTTGCCGCGTGATTCACGGCGACGCTGCCGTGGGGACTGGTTGGATCCGCTGGCTTCCGCAGCGAGCGGGCCGGCGGCTGGCGAGGACTCGATATTAGTCGTCATAGAACACCCAGAACTTTGAGGCGAAGAAGTTGATAGCGGTCAGAATGCCCACCATGATGAGCAGCACCCAAGCCATGGCTGAGGCGTACCCCATATCGAACTGGCCGAAGCCGCGTTGGTAGAGGTAGAGCGTGAAGAACATGGTGGAGTCGGACGGGCCACCGGTGCCACCGGAGACGATGAACGCCTGGGTGAAGGACTGGAAAGCACCGATGATCTGCAGCACCAGGTTGAAGAAGATGATGGGGCTCAGCAGCGGGAGAGTGATGCGGCTGAACTTCTTCCAGCGGTTGGCGCCGTCGACTTCCGCGGCTTCGTAGTACATGACCGGGATCTGGCGCAGACCGGCCAGGAAGATGATCATGGGGGACCCGAAGGTCCACACGTGCAGCAGGATGATGCTGCCCAGCGCGGTGTCCGGATTGGAGATCCATCCCGGGCCCTGGATCCCGAAGACGGCCAGGAACTGGTTCACCAGACCGGTGGTGCCAAACATCTGCTTCCACAGGATGGCCACGGCAACGGAGGTGCCCAGCAGGGAGGGCAGGTAAAAGATCGAGCGGTAAATGGCAAGCCCGCGCATGCCGCGGTCGAGCAGGACGGCGATGAACAGCGCCAGGCCCAGCTGCAGCGGCACGCCCACCAGAACATAGGTGAAGGTGACCCGCAGGGAGTTCAGCAGCCGGGTGTCATGGAGCATCCGGGTGAAGTTGTCCAAGCCGATCCAGGACGGGTCCTGGATGAGGTTGTAGTCAGTGAATGACAGGTAAAGCGAAACGAGCATCGGTCCGATGGTGATGGCCACAAGTCCGAGCAGCCAAGGCGAGAGGAAAATAAAAGCTGCCTTGTTCTGTTTGCGTTCTCCGGCTGCGCCTTTCTTCAGCTTGCCGAGTTCGCCAAGAGCACTCATGGGACCACCGCGCTGGAATGGGCGGCGACCGGACGGGAGCTGCTCTCGGTAAGGGTGCAGTGACGGCCCATTACCGGACCTCCTTTGGTCAGTATGGCTGGGCAGATAGCCCTGAAAGTGTTCCGCCTCACAATCCGGAAGCGATTTCTCGACGATAGCGGTCCCCGCTCCCGCCGTCAAGAAAGCGCTTTCCCGAAATGTTGAATCGTTACACTTCATGGGGTTGTTACGCTGGCGGAACCTTCCAGCTCTCCGTTCCCGAAAGGAAACCATGGACCCCCGGCCCAGCGCCATTGGCGGCTACGAGGATTGGCCCGACTTTGTGCGGAACAGCAGGACATTTCACCTCGGGGCGGCGGGACGGGCGTTCATACCGGGGATCCGGCAAGCAGCCGGAACCGGCGGACTGCCCGAAACCGGTGAAGTTGCGCGCTACGCCCTCGCTGCCTTGGGCGTTCCGGACCTTCCTCCTGATCCTCCCCGGGTTGAGCGGGGACAGGCTTTCCTCGTCGAGGGGGTGCGCGTAACACCGCTGCAATGGGAGCTTCCCTTCGGACCTTCGACATCGGCCTTCCTGCTGACACCGGATGAGCCTGCCGAAGTGCTGCCCGGAGTGCTGTGGATGCACTGTCATGGTGGAAACAAGTGGCTCGGCGCGGAGCGGTTGATCGACCTCGGAGCACGGAACACGCCGGAGGCCGTCGCGTATCGTCGCCGGCTGTATGAGGGCCGCGCTGTGGCCAGCGACCTGGCGCGCACGGGAATGGCCGTGCTGGTCCACGACCCTTTTGGCTGGGGTTCCCGCCGGTTCCTGCTGGAGCCTGCTCCCCGGCGCACGGCAGAGGCCGTGGAGGCCCAGCGCAGCCAGTGGGCCGCTTCAGGCCACGTCCCTTCGGCCGCGGAACTCTACAACGCTGCCGCCGCCGAGCACGAAAACACGGTGGCGAAGGCTGCCGGCCTGCTCGGAACAAGCTTCGGCGGCATGGTGGCCTACGACGACTTGGCGGCGTTAGCCGTCCTGCGCTCCCTTCCGGGGGTCGATCCCCTGTCGGTCGGCACCGCCGGATTCTCCGGTGGCGGGGGCAGGGCGCTGACCCTGGCGGCCCTGGACACGGACCTCCGCGCCTGTGCCGTAACGGGCATGATGACCACCGTCTCCGCGCTTTTCCCGGCGTATCTGGACGCGCATTCCTGGCTGCTGGCGACTCCGGGCCTGGCCGCCGCCGTCGACCTGCCGGACCTGTGGGCCTTCGCCGGCGCCGAACTACTGGTGCAGTACGCCCGGGAGGACGAGCTATTTCCCCTGGAGGGAATGCAAGGTGCCGACGACAGGCTGCTGGAGCTGTCGCGACGGCATGCCGCCGGATACACCGGCAGCTGGCATCCCGGCGGGCACGTGATGACGACAGCCATGCAGGCTGAGGTGACCGCCTTCCTGCACCGCTCGCTGGCCGTATGAGAAACGACTTGGAATGCGCTCTCCAAACCTATTGACACACCGGGAAGCCATTGCAATACTTTTTCCAACCGGCCGAGAAAACGCTTTCTCTCCCAAACAGCCGATGTATCTTCTTTGAGAGCAGGATCAATGACGATCATTATGAACCGACGCCAGTTCGCCCAGGCCTTCATCGGCGCGGCCGGCTTGGCAGCACTGGCCACCGCGTGCGGCACCAACAACGCCAGCACCTCGAGTGACGGAACCGCCACCCTCCGCTTCACCTGGTGGGGCAACGATCTGCGCAACAAGCAGACCCAGGCCGCGATCGATGCCTTCAAGACGGGGCACCCCAACATCACCATCAACGCTGAGCCCGGCATCTGGGCCAGTTACTGGGACAAGTTGGCCACGACGACGGCGGCCAACGACTCTCCTGACATCATCCAGATGGATCAGGCCTACATCTCCGAATACGGTGGACGTGGGGCGCTGCTGGACCTGTCAAAGCAGGACGGGCTGGACACGTCCAAGCTGGAGGAATCCTCGCTGAAGTCCGGCCAGGTCAACGGCAAGCAGATGGGAATCAGCACCGGCCAGAATGCCCACGGCGTCATGGCCAACACCAAGATCTTCGAAGCCGCCGGAATTGCCCTGCCCGATGACACCAAGTGGACCTGGGACGAGTACCTGGCCATCGCCGCGGAAATCGCCGCCAAGATCCCCGGCAACTACGGCTCCGCCTACGGTGGAACTGACGCCGACCTGAACGTCTGGCTCCGCCAGAACGGCGAGAACCTGTACTCGGAGGACGGAAACCTCGGCGCCAGCGTCGGTTCCCTCACCAGCTACTGGGAGCGGCTGAAGAAGCAGCGCGACATGAAGGCCGGAGCGCCGGCGTCCCTGGCATCCGAGGACGTGAACGCCGCCGTGGAGCAGACTCTGTTCGCAACAGGCAAGCTGGGCATGGGCTGGTGGTGGACCAACCAGGTTGCCGCCCTGACCAGCGCCACCAAGTCCGACATCAAGATCCTGCGTGCTCCGAGCCAGACCGGAAAGGCCGCCGACAACGGCATGTACTACAAGGCCTCCATGTTCTGGTCCGTCTCGGCCCGCAGCAAGAGCCCGAAGCAGGCCGTCGAGTTCATCAACTTCATGCTCAACGATGAGGCAGCCGGAAAGATCATCCTCACCGAGCGTGGCTTCCCCGGCAACCCGGACATCCGTGCCGCCATCGCCTCCCAGTTGAGCCCGGCGGACAAGGCGGCCGGGGAGTTCCTCGACGCCATCGCGTCGGACATCAAGACCACTCCCCCGGTTCCCCCGGTGGGCACGGGTACCGTGCAGAGCGTTATCAAGCGGTACACGGAAGATGTCCTGTTCGACCGGACGCAGCCCAAGGCCGCTGCCGAGGCGTTCAAGACGGAAGTTGATGGACTGATCAACTCCGCCAAGAAGTAAGAGCCTCCCGGCGCCGACTCCGGTGCCGGCGCCGGGAATCACCAATTGCCTGCAGGTCCGGATGTGCGGACCTGCAGGCTATTTTCGTTGCACCATGTTCTGTTGTGGCCGGTCAGTCGGGGAGGCTGACGTCGGTGCCGCGAGCACCTGTCAGGGGTGGGCTAGGCAAGCCGTCAGGCAGGCTGCGGGTCATAGTGCTGCAGGTCTGCCCCCATCCGGACCAGCTGACGCAGCTGCGGCAGTCCTGCCGGTACGGTGCCGTCCGCCTGCGCCTGGGCCAGGATGTTGCCCAGGGCCGTGGCTTCAACCGGTCCAGCCGTCACGGGAAGCCCTGTGGCATTTGCCGTCAACTGGCAGAGCAACCGGTTCTGCGAGCCGCCGCCAACGATGTGCACCGCTTCCACCGGAAGGCCCGACAGTTCCATCGCCTGCGCCAGCGTCCGGGCATAACTGGCAGCGAGGCTGTCCAGGATGCAGCGCACCAGGGCCGCAGGAGTTGCCGGAGCCGGATCACCGGCCGCCCGCACCGCCGCACGGATCCGATCGGGCATGTGGCACGGTGCAATGAAGGAAGGGTCGTCGACATTGATTCGGGGCCCCCCAACGGGCTCCCGGGCAGCTGCCGCCAACAGGTCGGGCAGGTTCAGGGGAATGCCCTCGTCAGCCCAGGTTCGCTGGCACTCGGACAGCAGCCACAGGCCCCCCACATTGCGCAGATAACGGACGGTCCCGTCGAGGCCCCGCTCGTTGGTGAAGTTCAGGGCCCGGCTTTCCTCGGTCAGGACGGGAGTTGGCAGTTCAACACCGACCAGCGACCACGTTCCTGAGGAGATGTAGGCAAACGGCCCCTGGCCAGCCGGTACGGCGGCCACAGCTGATGCCGTGTCGTGGGACCCCACCGAGACGACAGTCGTTGCGGGGTCCAGGCCGGTCCGCTGCGCCACCGCCGGCAGGAGGACACCTGTTGTTTGGCCGGGCTGGCGCAGCGGCGGGAACAGCTCCCGCGGCAGCTGCAGTGCCTCAAACAGGCGTTGATCCCACTGCCCGGTGGTCGCGTTGAGCAGCCCGGTGGTGGAGGCGTTGGTCACTTCCGTCTGGCGCTGCCCGGTCAGGAAGTAGGCCAGCAGGTCCGGAATGAGCAGGGCCTGCAGGTCGTCCAGGCTCTTTTCGGCCGCGAGCTGGTAGATCGTGTTGAACTGCAGGTACTGGATTCCGGTCGCGGCGTACAGGTCTGCGGGACTGACGCTTCGGTGCACGTCGCAGACCGTTGTGCGGGACCTCTCGTCGCGGTAGCTGAACGGCACTCCGGCAAGCTTGCCGTTCCTGTCCAGCAGGCCATAATCAACTGCCCACGTGTCGACGCCGATGCTTACCACCGCGTCCCCTGCCGCCGCCGCAGCAGCGGCGGCGGCAGTGAGGCCGGTCAGGACCTGCTCAAGCAGGGCGGTGATGTCCCAGCGGAGGGCGCCGTCGAGTTCCACGACCCCGTTGGGGAACCGATGCACCACCTGCATCTCCGGGCCTCCGCCGGTCGTTAGCCTGCCGAGAATGACCCGCCCGGAGGAGGCTCCGATGTCGACGGCGATGTAGGCCCGTCCGGTCATCGCAGGAAGGCAGCGGCGACGCCTGCGTCGACGGGGATGTGCAGGCCGGTGGTGTGGGACAGTTCGGCGCTGGTCAGGACCGCTGCGGCGTTGGCGACGTTTTCGGGCAGGACTTCGCGCTTGAGCAGGGTGCGTTGGGCGTAGTACTTGCCCAGGTCCTGTTCCTCGACGCCGTACACCGCGGCGCGCTTGGCGCCCCAGCCGCCGGCGAAGATCCCCGAGCCGCGGACGACTCCGTCCGGGTTGATGCCGTTGACCCGGATGCCGTGTTCGCCCAGTTCGGCGGCCAGGAGCCGGACCTGGTGGGCCTGGTCGGCTTTGGTTGCTGAGTAGGCGATGTTGTTGGGTCCGGCGAAGACGGAGTTCTTGGAGGAGATGTAGAGAATGTCCCCGCCCATGTCCTGCTCGATGAGCACCTTCGCGGTGGCCTTGGAGACCAGGAAGGAGCCTTTGGCCATGACGTTGTGCTGCAGGTCCCAGTCCTTGCCGCTGGTTTCCAGCAGCGGCTTGGAGATCGACAGGCCGGCGTTGTTAACCACCAGGTCCAGTCCGCCGAAGGCCAGGATGGCGGCGTTGACGGTGGCCTGCACCTGGTCCTCGTCGGTCACGTCCGCGCGGATGCCGACGGCGGTGTCTGGTCCGCCGAGTTCGGCGGCGACCTGCTCGGCGGCTTCCAGGTTCAGGTCGGCGATGACCACGCAGGCACCCTCGGCGGCGAGCCGGGTGGCGATGGCCTTGCCGATGCCCGATGCGGCACCGGTGACCAAGGCGATGCGGGTGGCGTGCGATTTGGGTTTGGGCAGCCGAGCCAGCTTTGCTTCCTCCAGCGCCCAATACTCGATGCGGAACTTCTCCGATTCCTCGATGGGCGCGTAGCTGGAGACGGCTTCAGCCCCGCGCATCACGTTGATGGCGTTCAGGTAGAACTCCCCCGCCACGCGGGCGGTTTGCTTGTTCGCCCCGTAGGAGAACATGCCGACGCCGGGGACCAGTACGATCGCGGGATCCGCTCCGCGCATCGCCGGGCTGGACGGGTCCGCGTGCCGTTGGTAGTAGGCCGCGTAGTCCCGGCGGTAATCGGCGTGCAGTTCCCGCAGCCGGGCCACGGAGTCCTCGATGGAGGCCTCCGCGGGCAAATCCAGGACCAGGGGTTTGACCTTGGTGCGCAGGAAGTGGTCCGGGCAGGAGGTACCCAGCCCGGCCAGGCGCGGATGTTCAGCCGCTGCCAGGAAATCCAGCACGACGGCGTCGTCGGTGAAGGCGCCGACCTGCGCCGCATCGGTGGAGGCCAGGCCACGGATGAGCGGGCCGAGGGCCGCGGCTTTGGCCCTGCGTTCAGCCTCCGGCAGCGCCGCGTAGCCCGGGAGCGCGGGGCCGAAGGGGTCGGCCTTTCCGTGCTCGGCGAGGTAGCGTTCCGCCGTGTCAATGATCCACCGCGAGTTCTCCTCGGCCTCGGCGCTGGTGGAGCCCCAGGCCGTGATGCCATGCCCGCCCAGGATGGTGCCCACCGCGTCCGGGTTGGCCTGCTTGATGTCGGCGATGTCCAGGCCCAGCTGGAAGCCCGGCCGGCGCCAGGGCACCCAGACCACCTTTCCGGCAAAGATGTCCCGGGTCAGCGCCTCCCCGTCCATGGCTGTCGCGATGGCGATGCCGGAGTCGGGGTGCAGGTGGTCCACGTGGGCATCGTCCACCAGGGCGTGCATGGCGGTATCGATGGACGGGGCGGCACCGCCCTTGCCGTGCAGCGTGTAATCGAACGCCGCGACCATCTCATCCTCGCGCTCCACTCCGGGATACACGCCCCGCAGGGCACGGAACCGGTCCAGCCGGAGGACCGCCAGGCCGGCTTCCTGCAGGGTCCCCAGGTCACCGCCGGAGCCCTTGACCCACAACAGTTCCACGTCCTCCCCGGTGACGGGGTCCTTCCCGACGCCCTTGGCGGAGGTGTTGCCGCCAGCGTAGTTCGTGTTCCGTTTGTCAGCGCCCAACCGGTTGGAACGCGCGATCAGGTCCGCCACGGCCGGGTTGGCCGGTGCGCCGGCAGCGGTGCCGGTATTCGTCGTCGTTGTTGCCGGTGTTCCCGTTTCGGTGCTCATCGGATCATGCTCCCCATCCGGCCTGGGTACCGCCGACGCGGTCCTCATTGATTTTTTTCTGATAGCCGCTGGCAGCGTAGGCGGCCATCGGATCCGCCGGCAGGCCGCGGGATTCCCGCCATTGCGCCAGCACCGGCCGGACGTCGGTGTAGAACGCATCCGAGAAGATGCCGTTGGCGGCCAGGACGTCCCCGGCTCGCTGTGCCTCGCCGAGCGCCTCGCGGTCCACCAGCAGCGCCCGGGCGGTCATTTCCTGGACGTTCAGGACCGACCGGATCTGGCCGGGGATTTTTTCCTCCAGGTTGTGGCACTGGTCCAGCATGAGGGCCACCCCGGAGTCCTTGCCGAAACCGCCTCCGCGGATGACCTCGTACATGATGCGGAACAGCTGGTACGGGTCCGCGGCGCCGACGATCAGGTCGTCATCGGCGTAGAAGCGGGAGTTGAAGTCGAATGAGCCGAGCTTTCCCAGCCGCAGCAGTTGGGCGACGATGAACTCGATGTTGGTTCCGGGAGCGTGATGGCCGGTGTCCAGGCAAACAAAGGCCTTCTCCCCGAGGGCCAGGGTGTGGGCGAACGAGGTGCCCCAGTCCGGAACGTCGGTGTGGTAGAACGCCGGCTCAAAGAACTTGTACTCCAGCACCAGGCGCTGGTCTTCACCCAGACGGGCATAAATGCTCTGCAGTGATTCGGCAAGCCAGTCCTGCCGGGAGCGCATGTCGCCCTGTCCGGGGTAGTTGGTGCCGTCCGCCAGCCAGATCTTCAGATCCCGGGAACCGGTCTGGTCCATGACGTCAAGGCATTCAAAATGGTGGTCGATGGCCTTCTGCCGCACGGCGGGATCGGAAGACGTCAGGGAACCGAACTTGTAGACGTCGTCCTGGAAGGTGTTGGAGTTGATGGTGCCCAGGCCGACGCCCAGGTCCGCCGCGTACGCCTTCAGCTCGGCGTAGTTTTCCACCCGGTCCCAGGGGATGTGCAGAGCCACGGCGGGAGCAAGGCCGGTCAGCTCGTGCACCTTGGCGGCGTCGGCAATCTTTTCCTGCACCGTTCGAGGTGTGCCCGGCGTGGAGAACACCTTGAACCGGGTGCCCGAATTTCCGTAGGCCCACGAGGGGACCTCGATTGCCAGCTCGCCCAGCCGGTCCAACGCCAGTGACATATCAGTCATCGTGTTCACTTCCAGATTGTGCTTGGAACCGCAGGTGCAGGCCACAAAATCCCCCACCGCGGTTGAATCGTTTCAGCAGCAGACTACTGCCCCTGGAAAAGCCCTGTCAATAGTGCGAACGCTCGGAGGAGCAGCCGTCGCTGGCCGGTCATTTTGCACGTTTCAACGTAGAGTGGCCTCGGACAACCAGACCGCCGCCAAACGCTGCCCAGAGGAGGCCGAAGCCCATGGCCCAATTCCCCTCCCTCCCCCCGCGCCGTCCCGTGAGCATCAAGGAAGTCGCCCTGCGGGCAAATGTCGCCGTGGGCACCGTGTCGAACGTCCTCAACCACCCGGAACGGGTGGCACCGGCCAAGCGGGACGCGGTCCTGCGGGTGATCGAAGAACTGGGATTCGTCCGCAATGACGCGGCCCGGCAACTGCGGGCCGGTTCCAGCCGGACCATCGGCCTGATTGTCCTGGACGCCGGGAACCCGTTCTTCACCGACCTGGCCCGCGCTGCTGAGGACGAAGCTGCACGGCAGGGAAATCTGGTCATGCTGGGCAACAGCGGTCATGATGCGGCGCGCGAGGCGCGCTACATTGACGCGTTTGAGGAGCAGCGGGTCCTGGGCCTGCTGCTGTCCCCCGTGGGGGACCCGAACGAACGGCTCGAGGTGCTGCGGGCCAGGGGCGTGACCACCGTCCTGGTGGACCGGCTGGAGGACGCGGACAGGTACAGCTCCGTCGCCGTCGACGACGTGGCGGGCGGCTACCTCGCGGTGCGTCACCTGCTGGAACAGGGCCGTCGCCGGATCGCGTTTATCGGCGGCCCGGCGTCCATTCGTCAGGTGGCTGACCGGCGCCGGGGGGCGGAAGCGGCCGTGGCCGAGTGCAGCGGCGCGTCGCTGGAGGTGGTGGAGCAGGACGCACTGACAGTGCTGCAGGGCAGGGCGGCCGGCGACCAGCTCAGTGGCAGGTCCCGCAGGCTGATGCCCGATGGCATATTCTGCGCCAATGACCTGCTGGCCCTCGGGGTACTCCAGGCCTTGGCCATGCTGCGTTCGCTGCGCGTCCCGGACGATCTTGCCCTCGTAGGCTACGACGACATCGGTTTCGCCGCCTCCGCTGTGGTGCCGCTGAGCTCCATCCGGCAGCCGACGGAGCTGATGGGACGAACAGCCATTGAACTGCTCAACGAGGAGCTGGCCTCCCCAGGCTCCCGCCGACAGGTGATCTTTCCGCCCGAGCTGGTGGTGCGGGGAAGTTCGGCAACGGACCTTGACCGCGCGCCGGAGACCGACGGGCTGCTTACCGGCCGGAAGTAGCTCCCGGTCCGGGCGGCACGGCCGCCAGCTGGTCCTCAAGGTTGAAGACCTGTTCAAGGGCGACGAACCCCTGGTCCGGTGGCACGTCGCTACCCTCGAAGAGGCGTGCCATCTCGGCTTGCCAGCGGCCGTTGACCTCCGTGAGGGCCATGCGGGCGCGGATCGCATCGAAGTCATCGCACTCGACGAAGCCGATGAGCAACCCATCATCGTCCAGATAGAGGGAGTAATTGCGCCACCCGGCGTCCTGAAGTGCACGGAGCATGTCCGGCCAGACCGCTGCGTGGCGGCGCCGGTATTCATCGAGGAAGCGTGGATCCACACTGGACCGAAAACAGACCTTCATGCAGCATTCCTCCGGAAACCGTTTCAGCCAACCAGCCCAACCTAGGGTTGCTCTCCAGCACTGTCAAGGAACCGCTGCTACCCCGTCACGGCAGGACCGAATCTCCGGAAAAGCATCTTGCTCTTCGACGAAGGGCTGCGAGAAAGCGTTTTCTCGCGTACGCTGACGGCATCAGCGTTGATGACTCAGATGGGAACCGAAGCATGTCCTCTTCTCCTCATACCGTCGGCAGTGTCGCCACGGACCCGGGCACAGATCCCGCCCTCCGCCCCCAGACCCTGCCCCGCATCGCCCTGGTGGGCGTTCACGGCTTTGGAGCGAGGCATTTGGTCAACCTTCGGAGGTTGGAGGAAGCCGGCCGGCTGAAACTGGTGGCCGCCGCGGATCCCGTCCCGCCAGGCCCCGGAAAACTCCAGGACGACGTGGATGTTTACGGAAGCCTGGACGAGTTGCTGGCCGCGAACGTGAACCCCGACGTCGTGATCATCGCAACGCCCATCCAGACGCACGCGCCACTGGCCCTGGCCGCTTTGGCTGCCGGAGCGGACGTGTACCTGGAAAAGCCGACGGCGGCCTCTATGGCGGAGTTCGACAGCATCACCGCGGCGGCCAGGACGCATGGCCGTGCCGTCCAGGTCGGTTTCCAGAGCCTTGGTTCCGACGTTTTGGCCTACGTCGCCGACCTGATCGCCAACGGTACGCTCGGCCAGGTTCGCGGCATTTCTGCCTCCGGTACGTGGGTACGGGACCGGGCCTATTTCAAACGCTCACGCTGGGCCGGCAAGCGAAGCCTAAATGGTACTGACGTCGTTGACGGTGTCGCCACCAACGCGCTGGCCCACGCCGTGGCAACAGCCCTCCGGATCGCCAACACAACGCGGGTTGCCGACGTCCTGCAGGTGGATGCCGATCTTTACCGGGCGCACGACGTCGAATCGGACGACACGTCAGTGATCCGGATCCGCCCGGTAACCGGTCCCACCATCACGTGTGCGCTCACGCTGTGTGCCGCCGAACAGACCGAGCCCGTGGTCACCGTCCATGGAACCCTGGGACAGGCGGTGTTCGCCTACACCGAGGACATTCTGGACGTGACCATCGGGTCCGAAGCACCGCGACGGGTGCAGTTGGGCCGCAGGGATTTGCTGGAAAACCTGCTGGAACACCGCGCGTCGGGCGCTGCTCTGCTGAGCCCGCTGGAGGAGACAGGGGCGTTCATGTGCGCCGTCGAGACGATCCGCACCGCTGAAGCACCAGCCGAGATTCCCTCCCGCTATGTCGACTGGACCGGTGACGGGGATGCAGCGCATCCTGTCGTGGAACGGATCGAAGACTGGATCCTGCGTGCGACCAGGGCGCAGGCTACCTTCACGGAACTGGGCGCGCCCTGGGCGCGTCCACTGCCGTCGGCCGGGACGCTTCGGGTGGACGACGTCGTCGTGGCAGTTGCCCGCGACGGTTCAGCCGTCGTGCCCACCTCCTCCCCCCGGCCCTACCTGCACCCGATCCGTACCCTCGCGGGGGTTACCGTAACGGATCAGATGCCCGCCGACCACGTGTGGCACCTCGGTGCGGGGGTCGCCCTGCAGGACGTCAACGGCTACAACCTGTGGGGCGGACGCACCTACACCCGCCAGGCAGGCGGTTACGTGTGGCGGGCTGACCACGGACGGATCGTTGCCACGGGTGCGGACACCACCGACAACGGTCGGGTCGAGGAACTCAGCTGGCAGGACACTTCGGGGGCCGAACTGCTAACCGAACACCGGACCTGGACCTGCGCCCCAGCCGGTGCCGGCGCCTGGTCGCTGCAGCTGTCCTACACCCTGACCGCTGCGGGTGATGCTCCCGTGACCCTCGGAAGCCCGGGATCCAACGGCCGACCGCAGGGCGGCTACGGCGGGTTCTTCTGGCGGCTGCCCGCCTGCAGCTCCGTAACCGTGCAAACCCCCCAAGCCACCGGCGAGGCTGCCGTGCACGGCAACGCCGCGCCCTGGCTCGCCTGGCAGGCGGACTTCGCCGACGGACCAGCCACGCTGCTCTTCCTGGCACCACCGGAAGCACCGGACCCCTGGTTCGTCCGCGCCAGCGACTATCCAGGCGTCGGATCATCCCTGGCCTGGGAGCAGCCGGTGGTGCTGCAGCCGGGCGAATCCCTCACCCGGAGCATCACCGTGGTTGTTGCCGACGGGCACCGCTCCGGGAACGAGCTGGCAGCATTGGTGCAGGCCCGATGACCGGCCTCAGCGACGCCATGGCTCCGACCGCCGAGGTCGCTCGGGCAGGAGTTCCCGGCCCGGCCGGGAACTCCGACCGCGACATCAAGCGCCGGCGCGTGCTGGACATCCTTGCGGCGCGGGAACTGGACGGGGTGCTGTTGACCAGTTCCGCCACCGTGGGCTGGTACCTTGATGGCGGCCGCACCCATGTGGGCCTTGCCGCCGACCCGATCGTGAACGTCCTCGTCACCCGCGAGGGTGACCACGCCGTAACGTTCACCAACGAAGCCGACCGCCTCCGCACGGAGGAACTGCCTTCCGGCCTCCAGCTGCACACCGTGCCCTGGTACGGTTCCCTTTCCGACGTCCCGTCCTGGCTCGGCCAGTCCGTCCAACCCGTTCCCGAAGCCGAGCTGGGCCGCGAACTTCGCGATGCCCGGCGGGCCCTGCTCCCCGGTGAGAGCACCCGCTACGCAGCCCTGTGCCGTACCGCAGCGGAAGCCCTTACCGACGAGCTCTCGATCGCCACCCCGGCCAGTACGGAACGGGCCGTGGCCGCGGGGTTGGCAGCACGCATCGTTGCGGCCGGCGCGGATCCCCTGGTGCTGCTGTGCAGCGGATCCTCGCGCGCCGGTTTCCGCCACCCGCTACCCACCGACGCGCCCCTGGGCCGCCGCGCCATGGTGGTGGTGTGCGCCCGGCGCAACGGAATGATCGCCAATGTCACCCGCTGGGTCCGCTTCGACTCCTCCACCGCGGCCGAACGCGATGCCGAAGCCAGGATCGCCGCTGTTGAGGCGGATGTCTTCGCTGCCACACGGCCGGGTGCCCGGCTGAACAGCATCCTAACGACGTTCCAGGCCTCCTACGCTGCCCACGGTTTTGGGTCCGATCAATGGCAACTCCACCATCAGGGCGGCCCTGCAGGATACGCTGGCAGGGATCCGCGTGCCACGCCGCAGACCGACGACGAGGTCGTCCTGTCCCAGGCGTTCACGTGGAACCCCTCGGCTCCGGGAGTCAAAATCGAAGACACGGTACAGCTCACGGATCAGGGAATCCGCCCCTTGTCGGTGGACCCGCGCTGGCCGGTCGTCGACGTAGCCGGGCTGTCCCGGCCGGTTCCTTTGGAGCTTTAGGAGATGGTGCCGGCCGCGGGCAAGGCTCCGCCGGGCAGCAATGAAGCCGCAATCCGACGCCGGACGCTGCTCTCCGGGGCGCTGTCCGGAATTGGCACGGCTGCCTTTGTCGACGAGACCGTGTTCCACCAGCTGCTGCACTGGCACCACTTCTACGACGGGTCCACCAGTGCCGCCGGCCTGGTCTCGGACGGATTGTTTCATGCGTTCGGCTGGTTCGCCGTCGTAGCCGGGCTGTTCCTGCTGGCGGATCTGCGGCGGCGCGGACCCCTGAGCGTTCGGCGATGGTGGGGCGGCGTGCTGCTTGGTGCAGGGGCGTTCCAGCTGTACGACGGCACCATCCAGCACAAGCTGTTCGGGCTGCACCAGATCCGCTACGACGTCGACCTGCTGCCCTACGATCTCACGTGGAATTTGGTCGCCGTCGTGCTGCTGGTGGCCGGCGCATGGCTGGTCCTGCGCTCTCAGGCGGCGGGCCTCCGCCCGCCGCCCAGCTCTTAGGCCGCCGGGAATCCGGTCGTGACGGGGCACCAGCATTCCGGAATGGGCGCGGACGGATGGTTCCTTGGGGCGCTCGCCGTGCTGCTGCTGGCCGGCGGCGTGTTGGCTTACCTGGGCGCAGTCCGCCGGCTGCGCCGCAGGAATATCCGTTGGCCGCTGGCCCGCACCGCCGGATGGATGGCCGGCAGCGTGGTGGCGGCGGTGGCGGTGGCCGGTCCGCTGGTTGCTCCGGCCGCCACCGATTTCGTCGCGCACATGACGGCGCACCTGCTGCTGGGCATGCTGGCGCCCTTGCTGCTGGTTCCCGCTGCCCCGGTGACCCTGCTGCTGCGGGTCCTGCCCGTGGCGCACGCACGCCGGGTGTCCGCCCTGCTGCGCTCATGGCCGGTCCGCGCCGGAAGTTCCCCGGCCGGCGCCGCCGTGCTGAACGTGGGCGGTCTGTGGCTGTTCTACACATCAGTGCTGTATCCGCTGAGCTCCGCATCATCCGTGCTGCATGTGCTGGTGCAGGTCCACTTCCTGGTCGCCGGGTACCTCCTGGTCGCGGCTCTGATCGGACCCGATCCGCAACCGCACCGGCCGGCTTTCCGGGTCCGCGCCGCCGTGCTGGTCCTGTCGGTGGCCGGGCACGACATCCTTGCCAAGTACCTTTATGCGCACCCGCCGGTCGGGGTCCCTTCCGGACAGGGTGCCGCAGGGGCGTTGCTGATGTATTACGGCGGAGGGGCCCTGGAGATCCTGTTGATGGTGCTGCTCTGCCATCGTTGGTATGTTGCAGGCGCCAGCCATGTTGCCGGCGACCGGTCCGGGCGTGTCCATCGGTGGGGGCATCGGGCGTATCCCGGCGCAACGCCTAGGATGGACAGGGGCGGATATGGGCGGCGCGGAATGACGGGACACTTATGAACGAGCATCTGAGCGAGCCGACGGCGGACGTGGCCGAGGCGTTGCAGGACATGGTGCTGCATACCACCGACGCCGGGGAGTTCCTGAACCAGCTGGCCGTCTTCAC
>JAODMR010000080.1 GCA_025465475.1 Micrococcaceae bacterium | reverse complement strand
GGATCGCCGTCACCTCCATCGCCTCGAAGTCGTTTAGGTCCGGCAACAATCCTGGCAATCGCTCGGCAAGCATGGTTTTACCGGCACCCGGCGGGCCGACCAAGAGCAAGTGGTGCCCGCCTGCGGCTGCTATTTCCAGGGCAAGCCGCGCCTCGGGTTGCCCTGCAACGTCGGCCAGGTCTGGGGCCGGTCCTTCGGGTTCCCGACGCTCGGTGTACGACGGAATCACCGGTAGGTTTTCGGGTACGAGAAGCCCGTCATACTTGGCGCCGAAATGCAGGGCCACCTGTGCGAGCGAGCCAAAGCCCTGCACTTCGGCCCCGGGCACAAGCCTCGCTTCACTCACGTTGCCAAGCGCCACTACAACCGAGGGATGCCCAGCCCGCACCGCAGCAATCACGGCAGGTAGCACGCCCCGGACCGGACGCAGACGTCCATCCAACCCGAGCTCGGCCAGAAAAATGGTCCTGTCCACCTCAGCGATATCACCGGCAGCACGGAGGGCAGCCATAACAATGGCTAGGTCGAACGCCGAGCCTCGTTTGGGCAGCGTCGCGGGCACCAGGTTGACCGTAATCTTTCTGCGGCTGAGCGGAATTCCCGAGTTATGTGCTGCGGCGCGGATGCGCTCCTTAGCCTCATTGAGTGCTGCATCCGGTAGTCCGAGGAGGACAAAGGCAGGAAGCGTCTGCCCAATGTCTGCTTCCACCTCCACCACATACCCGTCCAAGCCCATCAACGCGATGGCGAAAGTCCTGCCCATGGCCACTCAGCCCACGCCCTTAAGGTGCTCCAGCACAGGCTCAGCACGCCCCGAATCCAACACGGCAATTGCGTCGATCCGCCGATTGGGCAGGAAGACCGCATGATTCCTCGCCCATAGCACCGCCAAAGTCCGCAGGCGGGTGACTTTCTGCGGAGTAACCGCCTCAAAGGGGTGACCGTACCGATCCGAGCGCCGGGTCTTTACCTCCACGACCACTAGGGAATCCCCATCGACTGCCACCAAGTCGATTTCGCCCTGTGGGCACCGCCAGTTCGCGTCGATAACCCGTATTCCGTGGTCCTCCAAGTAATCCGCAGCCAGCAACTCTCCCCGCCGACCCAGTTCGTCCTTTGCGTTCATGCTCCACCTCCACACCCCAGCCTCCTGGACGGAGGTGGCCATGAGTACCCATTCGGCTCCTGCGTGGACAACAACCAGAACAACCCCGATGTGCAGGATAAGAGCGGTTGCAGCGTCGACCTCCTGCCACGTGCGCGGACCAAGTCGCATCCGCCGACGGAAACTGGCAGAAAAGCATAGTCTTATCGGTTTCATTTTCCGGGAGTGAAACTTTTTTAGGGCGACAGTCACAGCATCGCAGCATTCAACATTTGCGGAATGACCAACATTAACAGGGCAATGCTTTTTGCACCGTCAACAGACGTCACAGTGAGAGTTATCCACAGTCATCAAATGGTCTCTTGCCGCCATATCCTGACCGGCGTAAGACTAGATCCGCTGGAATAAATGCGCTAGCTAAAAAGAAAGTCAGGAAAATGCACGCTTTACGTAAGATCGCATTATGCATCTTTGTGTGCTTGGGGCTTATGACGGGAGGGGCAATGACTGCATCAGCAGCTTCCCTCCCTTCAGCCCCTGTAACACCCGTAGCGGAATCAGCGTCGCCACAGGCATCAGCGCCGTCCGACGGTGCCGCTCTCGCCCAAGCTCTGAAAGCCTCTTCGCTTCCCCGCATCGACGCAGGCAACAAAACGACCTACACAATCCCGCAAGGGCAAATCGTCGTCGAACATCACCTGGTGCCGGCTCCCGCAGGAGCTGGTGACAGCATCAACTGGTACACGCGATGGGATGATCAGGCCACGTACTGGCTCTACCTGAACAACGACGAGCAAGGGTTAATCATTGCTGGGTACGGCGGGGGTGTGGCTGCTGCCATCTGCGCTACCCCCGAAGTCGGGCAAGCAGCCTGCATCATCATGGCGGCTGTTCTCGCCTCGGCGGCCTGGTACGTCATTGAACACGGCAGGTGCCCGGTCTATCTCGCCACCCCACTGTACGCACCGAGATACTTCTTCTGGCAGCTCGCGACCAACCACTGTGAGGGGTAGCGTGTGGCCATGAGCCTCACTCCGTGGATCTGGATACTACGAGGTGTAGCCCTTGCCGCCTTTGTCATCCTTGGGGTGCTCTTCTACACCGACGCGGACAATGGACTGAACACCGCTGTTGTTCTCTTCCTCATGTTCGGTGGGATTGCTTTTGCGGCGGTCCTTGGCAAGAAGCGTAGGCGAGGCCGACAAGTGCATCAGTAAGGCAAAGACCCACCCGCCGTGTGCAGGGCGGGTCTTTGCTGTGGCAGGGCGCCCTATTGATAAAACTGACATATTGTCGGTGCGGGAACGAAACGCCTCAATATCGGCATTAGTCACGAATCCACACCGTTTTAATCTCCTACAAAGTGGCAAATTCTTTCGAGTTACCAGTCCCTGGCATCCGCAAAATGTCTCCCGCGGACGAACTATTGGTAGGAAATCCAACCTCCTGCGGATCGTGAAAGTCCGCCTCGCAGCCATTCGCACGCAAATAGATGAGGCACGTTCAGGCCCAAAAGATCACGAACGGCCGGGAAGTGCCGAATGAGATAAGTCAGCAGCCGCCAAAGCCCGAGACCCACGTCCGTCCCCGCACTTCTATCCCAAGCCAGCGTCCTTGGGCAGGGACAGGTCGTCGCTCTTGGTCAGTTCCTCGACGTTGACGTCCTTGAAGGTGATGACCCGGACGTTTTTGACGAAACGTGCGGACCGGTACACGTCCCACACCCAGGCGTCCTGCAGGGTCAGATCGAAGTAAACCTCACCGTCGGCCGAACGGGCCTGCAGGTCGACGTGGTTGGCGAGGTAAAAACGCCGTTCGGTCTCGACCACGTAATTGAACAACCCCACCACGTCGCGGTACTCGCGGTAGAGCTGCAGTTCCATGTCTGTTTCGTAGTTCTCGAGATCCTCAGCACTCATGAAACCATCATCCCCTACCCGGTGAGCCGCCAACTCATCCGATGGTAGGGCGATGGCCCATGCTCGACGATGGCTGCCCGGTGTGATGAGGTGGCGTACCCCTTATTGACGGCCCAACCGTACTCGGGATGGGCTGTGTCCAACTCGCGAAGCATGGCATCCCGCTCGACCTTGGCCAACACGCTGGCCGCTGCCACGCTGAGGCACTGCATGTCGGCCTTAATTTTGGTGAAGACCGGCGCCTCGCAGTCGGGCCCCTCGCTGGGCGGAACCGGTCGAAGCGCCGGCACCAGATCGGCAGCAGGTCCGGTCTTTTCCAGCATGACGGCCGGTGCCCTGCCCGTATCCACGCCAGCCGCTGTCTTACCCGCAGCCAAGACGGCAGGTGTCCTGCCCGCATCCACCGCCACGGACGGCCCGCCTGCTTGCGGCCGGACGGCCAAGGTAGGCTGCAGGGCCTCGAAGGCCGGCAACAGGACCCCGATCGGGGGTTCCTGGTCGACCAGGGCTTCCGAGTCAAATTCCGGCTCCACATCGAACAAGGAGGGTTGTGCCTTGGGAGAAAGCCAGTTGTGGTTCCCGTCCAGGATGACGGCGTGCGGAACGGTTCCGGCCAGGAGGAGAGTCCGCCAGGCCCGTGTTCCCGCCAACCGCAGGGCGGCCATCAAGCCATACGTATCGATTTCAACGGAACTGGCATGCCCGACCGCGCTCGCCACAGCCCACCGCTGGATCCTCGGGACCAACGCCTCACGCTCGGCGGCGGTCAGCAGTTTGCTGTCCCGAACCTTCGTCAGCCCGCGCTGCTCGGATGCGTCAACGACGACGATGCCCACGCTGACCGGTCCGGCCAGCGCACCTCGGCCCACTTCGTCGCAGCCGGCAATGAGGCGGTGTCCGCCGTCCAGGAACGACTTTTCGTAGCGCAGGTTGGGCGCCGCTGACTTGCCTGCCATCACTGACCCGACGGAACGGCTGGCGGGCTGGCCGCAGGCGTGCTGGACGGGGCCGGCACGTCCCGGAAAACCTCCGGGTAGTTACCCAGTATGGTCCAACGAGTGGCGGGCCAGGCAATGACGGTGGCCTTGCCTTCGATGTCTGCCATGGAGATGAAGCCCTTTCCCGGCGTGTCCTGATGCGCCCGCGAGTCGGCGGAATCGTCCCGGTGGTCTCCCATGACCCAGACCTTGCCCTCAGGAACGACGACGTCGAACGGCTGGGAGAGGTCAGCGGCCTCGGACCCGGGATACAGGTACGGCTCCGTCAGGGGCGCACCGTTGACTGTGATTTTACCCTCGGCGTTGCAGCAGACCACATGGTCTCCGGGCAGGCCGATGACCCGCTTGACCAGGTGCTGCTGCGAATCGTCCGGCAGCAATCCGACGAACGTTGCTGCATCCTGCACCCAGCCGAAGGGTCCTTCGTCCTTGGGAACCGTCGGCGGTAGCCACGCCTGCGTGTCACGGAACACCACGATGTCTCCGCGTTGCAGGTCGAAGGGACGGGGAACCAGCAGGTTGACGAAGATCCGGTCATCCAGTTCCAGGGTCTGCT
The DNA here is from genome assembly GCA_025465475.1 of Micrococcaceae bacterium. Taxonomy (GTDB): domain Bacteria; phylum Actinomycetota; class Actinomycetes; order Actinomycetales; family Micrococcaceae; genus Arthrobacter_M. Next base: position 1,660 of record JAODMR010000080.1, on the reverse strand, counting down.
CCATCGACCCGGAAGGAATCCAATAGGCCCGGAAAAGGAATGTCTTGATGAGGAACGACAAGACGAGGGCAATCGCGATGATTGTGCCGATTTCCTTCAACCAGACCAGCCCCGCGTTGCGGCGTCCGGAGCGGTGGGAGGGGTGATCCGGTTCGGCGGCTTCGGCCGGACCGGTACTGGAATGCGGCATCACTGTGCGTCCTTCTGCATAGCCGGAACCGCGACGCGGGGCAGCTGGCGGAGGTCCGTCAGCGGCCACAACGTTTGGATCGGGCGTCCTATCACTTTGTCCACGGAGACCATTCCGCCTCCCGGTGCACCCAGCAGGGCCCGGGAATCGGCCGAGACTGACCGGTGATCACCCATCAACCACAACCTACCCTCCGGCACGACCACATCGAAGGCAGACTCACTGGGGGCATCGCCGGGAAACAGGTAGTCCTCACGAACGGCTGTGCCGTTGATCTCCAGTTCCCCCGCCGCTGTACAGCACCGTACATGGTCGCCGGCAACTCCGAGCACCCGTTTGACGTAGATGGTGTCGCTTCCGGTGAAGCCCAGCCACTCGCCCGCGGCCTTGACGGCGTCAATGAAAGGTCCACTGCCGCTGTGCAGGGGTGCAAACGAGCCTCGACCGTCGAAGACCACGACGTCGCCGCGCCGGATCGGCGACGAGGCGTAATCCACCCTGGAAACGAGGACGCGGTCGCCGGTGTCCAGCAGCGGCTCCATCGATTCCGAGGGGATGTAAAAAACGTCGATCCAGCAGCTGCGGATCACGGCGCTGACGACAATCACCAGGACGAGGGCCAAAAGCACAAAACGCCAACCCAGTTTCCTGGGCCGGCGTTCTGCGTGGTGCAAAGGCGTATCCCTACTTAGCGGGGAGGATATCGCGCTTTTCCTTGATCTTTGCTGCCTTGCCGCGCAGGTTACGCATGTAGTACAGCTTGGCGCGACGGACGTCGCCCTTGGAGACGAGCTCGATCTTGTCAATGATCGGGGAGTGCACCGGGAAGGTACGCTCCACGCCAACACCGAAGGAGACCTTGCGGACGGTGAACGTTTCGCGGACGCCGTCGCCCTGGCGTCCGAGCACGAAGCCCTGGAACACCTGGACACGCGAGCGGCTGCCTTCAATGATGTTCACGTGAACCTTGAGGGTGTCGCCGGCGCGGAACGCGGGGATGTCATTGCGCAGGCTGGCTGCGTCGACCATGTCGAGGATGTGCATAGTGTCACTCCTGGTGAACGCCACAGGTCATTCACGTTGCGTCACGGCAGTTGCACCGGTGCCCGTTTGGGCACTCGGGGAGCACTGCCGAAGATGAAAGTTACCGGTAGATCCATGGCGGAACACCGGCGTGCCTGGCTGTTGGCTGCGCTCCCCCTGTGGCAGGGGCGAACCCAGTAAGCACAAGGACTAATTCTGCCATAAGGGCCCACCTTCCGGCGAATCCACAGGAGGAGCCAAATGGCGGGCCGGATTGCGACGGCGTCCGCGCGGAGCACGGTTCCCCGCCGGTCGCCCTTTTAGGGCTGGGGGTCCGGGTCCCTGCGGACCAGGCGCCCGTCGACGACGTCGAAGCCCAGTTCTCCGAGCGTCGCACGTTCGGCTTTGGTCAGCCCGGTGGTGTCCAGGACGTCGAGCAGGTCGGGG
>JAODMR010000050.1 GCA_025465475.1 Micrococcaceae bacterium | reverse complement strand
TCGCGACCGTCGACGCCGGCCTCACCAACGGCAAGTTGACCCTCCCCGCCCAAGGCGCCGCCATCCTCCGCTGATCGCCCTCGTTGATCGAGCCGGTGATCGATCCTGTCGAGATCCCGGTGATCGGGCCCGTCGAGATCCGTCCCCCGTTGAGCGAGCTTGTCGAGATCAGGCCTCGTCTCGACAGGCTCGACGACCGGCCTCGGCTCGACTGACCCCGTTGATCGTGCTTGTCGAGATCAGGCCTCGTCTCGACAGGCTCGACGACCGGGCCCGTCTCGACTGACCCCGTTGATCGAGCTTGTCGAGATCCGGGCTCGTCTCGACTGGCTCGACGACCGGGCTCGTCTCGACTGACCTCGTTGATCGAGCTTGTCGAGATCCGGCCCCGTCTCGGCAGGCTCAACGACCGGGCGTCTCGGCAGGTTCGACGACCGATGCGCTCGATGAACGGTCAAGGGATGGCAGGATAGAGGTATGACGTTTACCCCCGCGGACAACCGCTATGACTCCATGCCTTACCGACGCGTCGGGCGCAGTGGGCTGAAATTGCCCGCCGTCTCGTTGGGCCTGTGGCACAACTTCGGCGATGACAAGCGTTTCGACGAGCAGCGCGCCATCCTGCGCCGCGCGTTCGACCTTGGCGTGAACCACTTCGACCTGGCCAACAACTACGGCCCGCCGGACGGCTCGGCGGAGACCAACTTCGGCCGCCACCTGCGCGAGGACTTTGCCCCATTCCGGGACGAACTGGTCATTTCCACGAAGGCCGGTTACTACATGTGGCCCGGCCCGTACGGCGAGTGGGGATCCCGCAAGTACCTGCTCTCCAGCCTGGACCAGTCCCTGAAGCGGATGGGCCTGGACTACGTGGACATCTTCTACAGCCACCGTCCCGACCCGGAAACGCCGATGGAAGAAACCATGGGCGCCCTCGATACCGCAGTGCGCTCCGGCCGGGCCCTGTACGCCGGCATTTCCTCCTACACCCCGGAGCAGACCCTGGAAGCCGCCCGGATCCTGAAGGACCTGGGCACGCCGCTGCTGATCCACCAGCCGTCCTACTCCATGCTGAACCGCTGGACCGAGGACGGCAGCCCCAACCTGTACGAAGCGCTCGACCAGGTTGGCGCCGGTTCCATCGCGTTCTCACCGTTGGCGCAGGGCATGCTCACCGACCGGTACCTCAACGGTGTTCCCGCAGATTCGCGGGCCGCGAAGGAACGCTTCCTGTCCGAGAGCGCCCTGACCGAGGACAAGATGTCCCGTGTTCGTGGCCTGAATGACATCGCCGGACAGCGTGGCCAGACGCTCGCGCAGATGGCCATCGCTTGGGTGCTGCGCGACCAGCCCAAGGGCTCGCCCGTCACGTCGGCGCTGATCGGTGCCTCCAGCGTCCGTCAGCTGGAAGACAGCCTGACGGCAATCCAGAATCTCTCGTTCACGAACGAGGAGCTCACCGCCATCGACGAGTTCGCCGTCGAATCGGACATCAACCTCTGGGCGCAGCGCTGATCCTCGCGCCGTGACCCAACGACGGCGGCCGGCTCCGAAAGGGGCCGGCCGCCGTCGCCGTTTGTGCCTCTGCTAACCGCCGACGACCGCGTCCGCCAGGGCTCGACGGTAGGTCTCCAACGTGAGCGCAGCCGTCCGCTGCCAACTGAAACCCTCCGCGTGGACCGACGCCGCCCGCCCCAGGTCCAGCCGGGTCTGCGGGTCGTCCCACAGCGCTTCCAGTGCCCGGGCCCAGTCCTTGGTGTGGCGGCCTTTCACCAGCAACCCGGTCCGACCGTCACTCACCGCGTATGGCAGGCCTCCGACGTCTGTGGCCAGAACCGGCGTACCGCAGGCCTGCGCTTCGAGCGCCACGAGCCCAAACGACTCACTTGCTGACGGCATGGCGACGACGTCGGCAGCCCGATACCAGTGCGCCAGCTCGCTCGCATTCACGGGCGGATAAAAGGCGACACGATCCGCGACATCCAGTTCCTTGGCCAACTGCATCAGGTCGTACTTGTCGGCCCCGCTGCTGGAACCAATCACACTCAATCGCAGCGGCAGGTCCGGCCGGGAGCGTTTGAGGGCTGCGGCCGCCTGAATCAGCACGTGCGGACCCTTCAACCGCTGGAGCCGACCCGCGAACACCACATGGAAATTCCCCGGCGGGATGCCAACGTGCGACCGGGAGCGGGCACGGAAAGCTGGGCGGAAGACGCGTAGATCAGCGCCAGGGACGACGACGTCGATGCGCGCCGGATCCGCCCCGTAGTGTCTGTGCAGCTCCTCGGCTTCTGCCGCGGTGTTGGCGATCAGGAGGTTGGCGTGGTGGACGATGCGCTCCTCGCCTTCCTCCCGGCGGCCCGGCTCCACGGGCTGCCCCGGCATTGTGTGCTGGTTCTTGACGCGTGCCATGGTGTGCATGGTGTGCACCAGGGGCACCTTCCAGTCCGCGGCGAGCAGCAAGCCCGCCAGCCCAGACACCCAATAGTGGGAGTGCACCAGATCGAAGGGCCCCGTAGAAGTGCTGCTCGCGGAGATTCCGGCGGCCAGTTCGTCCACCAGCCGGGGAAGCGCCTCTTTTGGCACCTTTCCGGCCGGACCTGCCGGGATGTGGTGCACGCGCATCCCCCGGGCGGGTTCGTCAATAGTTGTTTGGCCCCCGACCCCCGTGGTCCTGGTGAAGATGTCCACCTCCATGCCGGCGGACGCCAGCTCCAGAGACAGCGCGCGGACGTAAACGTTGAGGCCACCGGCGTCACCACCGCCTGGCTGGGCCAGGGGAGACGTGTGCAGGGAAAGCATCGCAATGCGCAGCGGCTTATCGAATGAGGCTCGATCGAGTGAGGGTTGATGGAGCAAGGGCCGATGAGGCAACGGCTGATGGAGCAGCGGCTGATGCACGTGCCCTCCTCCCGGCGTTGCTTTCAGTGGCATCCGCACGGCCGGAATGGCTGGCGGGGAACCCGACGGACGACGTCGCGCGTCACTGCATGCGAAATCCCGGGCCGACCCTAGGTATTGTCGCATTGTGGAGTTGAATCTACTACGGACTGCCTGGCCGACCCCGGAAGCCCAAGGAGGTAGCCAAGCGTGGCCAGCAAGCTAGCGCGCCGTGAAGCAGGAATCGGGTACCTGTTGCTGGCTCCAAGCCTCTTCGGCATCCTCGCCTTCCTGGTCCTGCCGATCCTGGTCGTGATCTGGTTGTCTCTGAACAGCTGGGACCTGCTCAGCCCCGCCCGCTATGTGGGCCTCGACAACTTCGCCCATGTCTTCGCTGACCGGGCGTTCCTCCGCTCGCTGGGAGTGACGCTGCTGTTTGTGCTGTTGGTCATTCCCGTGCAGACCGCGTTGGGCCTGTTCGCCGCCACACTGCTCTCGCGGGGTTTGCCCGGCTCGGCGTTCCTGCGCGTCATCTACGTCATCCCATGGATCTGCGCCCCGCTGGCCCTCGGCGTCGTCTGGAAGTGGATTTTCGCCCCCACCGGCGGCGCCCTCAACGCGGTGCTGGGCGCCAACACCGCCTGGCTGAGCGACCCCGTGCTGGCGTTGCCGGCCGTCGCTGCCGTCTCCATCTGGTCCCAGGTCGGTTACGTGACCCTGTTCTTCATGGCCGGACTGGCCGCCGTGCCGGACCAATTGCTCGATGCGGCACGGATCGACGGCGCCAACGCCTGGCAAACGTTCTGGCAGGTAAAACTACCCCTGCTGCGGCCAACGATGTTCTTCGTGCTGGTCACCGGTGTGATCAGCAGCTTCCAGGCCTTCGACACCATCTATGCACTCACACCCAACGGAGGACCGCAGGGCAGCACAGACGTCATCGCCACCCGCATCTATGCCGAGGCCTTTCAAACGTTCAACCTGGGCCGCGCCTCCGTCATGGCCCTGGTGCTGTTCGCGGTGCTGGTGCTGGTGACTCTGGCCCAGCAGTTCTACTTCCGCAAGAGGATCACCTATGACCTTTCCTGAGCCCAGCGGCCCGGGACTGCCGGAACCAGGCGGCCTGGTCCCGGTAAGCACCGGACCCGGAGCGGCTGGCCCCGGCCCGGTCGCACCCCCGCCCGCCGTCGGTTCCGCACCGGCACCGGGCACAACCTCCGGCAGCACGACGACGGCGGCCCGCACCCCTTCCTCGGGACGGTCCGCGCGGCTGCTCCTGAACGTGCTCACCTACGCCATCCTGGCGGGTGGGCTGGTGCTGACGCTGGCGCCATTCGTGCTGAGCGTCATGACGGCATTCAAGTCCCCGGGCCAGTTCGCGAGTCAACCGGCGCTGACCGTGCCGGCCCCGGCCACGATCGAGAACTTCCTGCAACTCTTCAGCGGTGACCGCAATTTCTGGGCACCCATCGTGGTGACGGCGCAGGTGGTGCTGGTCGCCGTCGTCGGGCAGCTGGGATTCTCCGTCCTGGCGGCCTATGCCTTTGCCCGGATCCAATTCCCGCTGCGGGATGCCCTGTTTTGGGTGTATCTGGCCACGATGATGGTGCCGCAGGTGGTGACCATCATTCCGCTCTACACCCTGTTCTCCCAGTTGGGCCTACGGAACACTTTTTGGGCGCTGGTACTGCCCTTCGTCTTCGGCTCGCCCTACGCCATCTTCCTGCTGCGCGAGTACTTCCGATCGATCCCTGAGGACCTGATCAGCGCGGCGCGGCTGGACGGCGCGGGCACCCTGCGCATCCTGTTCAGCATCGTCCTGCCGCTCAGCCGGCCGATCCTTGCAACGCTGACCATCATCACGGTGGTTAGCCATTGGAACAATTTCCTGTGGCCGTTGATTATCACCAGTGGCAGGACATGGCAGACAGTCACCGTGGCCACCGCGGGGCTGCAGTCGCAGTACAACGGCAACTGGACCTTGGTCATGGCTGCCACGACCATCGCGATGGCGCCGCTGTTGGTGCTGTTCGCCATTTTCCAACGGAACATCATTTCGTCCATCGCGATTACAGGCTTCAAATAGGGGATTCCGCGGCTTTGCCAGCGGATAAGGAAAGGATCACAACATGAGACACCTTTGGCGCAGGGGAGCGGCAGCAGCCGCCGGAGTGGCGGCCATGGCGCTCGCCGTGACCGCCTGCTCACCGGCTGCGGAGAACAACTCCTCCAGCAGCAACTCGGGCAACACCACCGTGACGGTGCGGCTGTGGGACGAGCAGGTCCAGAAGGCGTACGACACGTCGTTCAAGCAGTTCGAGTCGGAAAACCCCGGCATCACGGTCAAGACGGTGCTGGAACCGTACAGCACCTACTTTGACAAGCTCCGCACCGACGTCTCCGGCGGCAACGCCGACGACATTTTCTGGGTCAGCAGTTCCTACTTTGCCCCGTACGCGGACAACGGGAACCTGATGGAGATTGGATCCGCGTTCGACGCCGCCAAGAGCGGCTGGGTGCCGGCCGCTGTGGACCAGTACACCCGCAACGGCAAGCTCTGGGGCGTTCCGCAATTGACCGACGGCGGCATCGCGGACTACTACAACAAGGACCTGGTCGCCAAGGCGGGCGTCGATGTCAGCAACCTTGAGTGGAACCCCACCGACCCGTCCAAGGACACCTTCCTCAAGGCAGCCCAGAAACTCACTCTTGACGCGAACGGCAAGACGGCTGACGATCCTGCCTTCGATGCCAACAACATCGTGCAGTACGGTTTCAACGCCAGCCAGGACCTGCAGGCGATCTACTACAACTTCATCGGGTCCAACGGCGGAGCATTCCAGGACGGCGAGAAGTTTGTATTCGCCAATGACCAGAGCGTTCAGGCGTTCCAGTACATCGTGGACCTGATCAACAAGTACCACGTTGCCCCCAGCGCTGCTGACACCAATGACAACGGAGACTTCCTGCGCGACCAGTTCATCCAGGGCAAGGTGGCGTTGTTCCAGTCGGGTACGTACAACCTGAAGAACGTGGCCGACGGCGCCAAGTTCGACTGGGCGGTCGCCCCGATGCCGGCCGGTCCCAAGGGACGGGTCTCAGTGGTGAACAACATCATCGCCGCCGGAAACGCGAAGACCGCGCATCAGGACGCCACCCAGAAGGTTCTGCAATGGCTGGGTTCCAAGGACGGCGCTGAGTTCATTGGTGCCGAGGGTGCAGCGGTTCCGGCCGTGACGGATGCACAGGGGCCCTACGAAAAGTTCTGGCAGAACAAGAACATTGATGTAAGCCAGTTCGCCAAGGCCGCGGAGGGCACCACCATTTCGGCTCCCGTGGGCTCGAACTATGGGGCGGCGGCGAATGCCTGGAAGCCGATCTTCAACGAGATCTTCCTGGGCCGTACCCCGGTCAAGGAAGGGCTGAAGCAGGCGCAGGACGCCGCGAACGCCGCGATGGGCAAGTAACGCCCACAGCGGCTGCCGGCTCTAACTGGTGACCGACGAGCGTTCCCCGTGTTGCCACAGTGTGGCCAGCGCGGGGAACGCTTTTTCGTAGTCGGCCAGCAGGTCGGCGCCCACCCTGGCGGAGTCAATGAGCGGATGCAGCATAAAGGCCCGCTCGGCGGCCCCGCGGCTGCCGGTCGTTACGGCTTCAACCACCGCCGTTTCAACCGCTTTCAGCTGCGCCATCAGGCCGAGCTGGTGCAGGTCCGGCTGGCGCACAGGCAACGGCCTGGCGCCGTCGGCGTCAATCCGGCAAGGCACCTCGATGACGGCGTCGGCCGGCAGGCCAGCGATCGCGCTGCCATTGGGCACGTTGAGGATCAATTCCGTGGACCGCCCGGTCAGCAAAGCAGCCATGGCTGACAGGGCAACCTGCTCATATCCACCACCGGCCAGGTCGGCTTCGTCGCGGGAAGAGTCCGCTTCCTGTAGTCCGGCACGGGCCTCGGCCAGGTAGCCTTCCTCACGCGACCGGCGTGCCCGGTCCCAAAGCGAATAGGCTTCCGAGCCAGCCTGGGCCAGGGCTGGATACAGGGCCGCCTGCTGCGTGTCAATCGATTCGCCGCGGGTTTGGGTGCCAGCAGTGAGGCCTGCCAGCGCTTCACGCTGGAGGTAGTAGTAAAAGAGGTACTCGTTGGGGATGGCACCGAGGGACCGGAGCAGGTCCGGTCCGAAGAGCCGGCCCTCCTCGAAGGCGATGAGTTTCTCCGGTTCCTGGAGCAGGTCCGGCAGATAGTCACGGTCGGCGGCGTGCAGGCCCCGCAACCAACCCAGGTGATTCAACCCGACGTAGTCCACTCCGCCCAACGAGCCGTCACGCAGCGGGAACCCTGCCGCCCGGGCAGCCCGGCGGACCAGGCCAATGGGTGAATCGCAGATTCCCAGCACACGTCCGCCGAGGACTGGCTGCAGGGCCTGGGTCACCATGCCGGCGGGATTGGTGAAGTTGATCAGCCAGGCCTCGGGGGTGACCCGGCGAAGGACCTCGGCGATGCGCAACATTTCCGGCAAGGAACGGAGCGCGTAGGACAGGCCGCCGGCGCCCACGGTCTCCTGCCCTAGCTGACCCCGCCGCAGCGCGATGCGCTCATCCTGCACCCGCCCTGCAGTGGAACCCTGACGGATCGCGGCAAACACCACCTGGGCCCCCTCCATGGCAGGCTCCAGCGTGGTGTGCAGGGTCAACTCCGGCCTGCGGCCCAGACCGGGCATTGATTCCAGCACCGCCGCTATCCCGGCAAGGCGCTGGGCATCAGGGTCGTACAGTGCCAGTTGGGTAATCAGACCCTCGTGTGGCGGGGTACTCAGGGCCCGGTACACCAGGGGAACCCGGAAACCGCCGCCGCCCAACAACGCCAGTTTCATGTGCGCCCGCCATGGGCGGGTCGTGACGGAAGAAAGCTGCAGGGAAGCCGCATGGTCCTTATTCTGCCGCAGATTTTGTGCCAATTTAGGGGCGGGGCGCCAGATGGCCGCTTCCTGCCGCCGGCTCGCCCAGCCTGCCTTGTTCCCACCGGGCCGGCTGGCCTGCCTTGTTAGCGCCGGGCCCGGCTGGCCTGCCTTGTTCCCACCGGGCCCGGCTGGCCTGCCTTGTTAGCGCCGGGCCCGGGGTAGCCGGCAGTATCCTGACGTACATGGACAGCAGCGCGCACTTCCCGTTCCCTGCCCCCCGCCGCTTCGACCCTTTGGCAGCACTGCGTGGACCCGATGCGCCGCAGTTCGACCTGATCCTCACCGGCTCGGTATTTCTCGACATTATTTTCACCGGACTGACCGACCTGCCTTCGCCGGGCACTGAGGTCTGGTCCGAGGGCATGGGGTCCTGTCCGGGCGGAGTGGCCAACCAAGCCATCGCGGCGAGCAGGCTGGGACTGAACACCACCCTCGCGGCGGCCTTCGGTGATGACGGTTACGGGGATTTCAATTGGGGCATTCTGTCCTCCCAGGAGCATGTGGACCTGTCCCACTCCCAGCGCTTCTCGGGCTGGCACTCGCCGGTCACCGTCTCCCTCTCCGTCCATCAGGACCGGTCGATGGTCACCCATGGACATGCCGCACCCTCATCGGCGTCGGAGTTGCTGGGCAGCAACCCACCCTCTGCCCGCGCCGCCGTCGTGACCCTGGAAAGCGAACTGGAACCCTGGGCCATCGCTGCCAGCAAGAACGGCACCAAACTGTTCGGCGACGTCGGCTGGGACCCCTCCGGCCAGTGGCAACCGGAACGGTTGGAGGCATTGCAGCACCTGCACGCCTTCCTGCCCAACGCCGCCGAGGCCATGGCCTTCACCCGTACCGAGGACCCCTGGGCCGCGCTCTACGCGCTCGCGGACCGGGTGCCGATCGCCGTCGTCACCGCCGGGGCGCAGGGCGCGCTGGCCGTGGATTCCATCACCGGGGAGGAGGAATGGGTGCCCTCCCTGCCCGTGAACGCGTACGATCCGACAGGTGCCGGGGACTGTTTCGGAGCGGCCTTCGTGGTGGGCTGCCTGGCCGGATGGAAACTGGCCGACCGGCTCAGCTTCGCCAACCTCTGTGCAGCCCTTTCCGTGCAGGAAGTGGGTGGATCCCTCGCGGCGCCGGGCTGGGGTGACATCGCCGACTGGTGGCATCGGATGAGTTCGGCCCGGAACGGGGTCCGCAAGCAATGGCTGCGCCGTTATGCCTTCCTCGAGGACATGATCCTGGACGTTCCGCTGGAGGCCGTGCGCCGGGCGACCGCAACCATTGCCCACCAGTCGGACGCCTAAACTGGAACGGTGACTGCACTGCTTCCCCGACCTGACCGCTACGCCGACATCGACCTGGAAGCCATCCGCGCCAACGTGCGCCAACTGCGCAAGGTGTCCTATCCCGCCAAGGTGATGGCGGTGGTCAAGGCCGATGCCTACGGCCACGGCATGGTGCCGGTGGCACGGGCAGCCCTGGAAGCGGGCGCCGCGTGGCTGGGCGTCGCCCACATCAGCGAGGCCCTCCAACTTCGGCAGGCGGGCATCGACGCTCCCGTGCTGGCCTGGCTGCATACCCCCGGCAGCGATTTCGACGGCGCCCTGGAGGCCGGGGTCGACATTGGCGTCTCGGGGTGGGAGCTGGATTACGTGGTCGCCGCCGCCCGCCGGCAGCAGCGGCCGGCTCGGATCCACCTGAAGATCGATACCGGGCTGGGTCGCAATGGCAGCACTGCGGAACTCTGGGACGGCCTGGTTGCTGAGGCGCTGCAATGCCAGGATGAGGGCCTGCTCCGGGTGGTGGGAATCTTCTCCCATCTGGCCGTGGCCGACGAGCCGCACCGGCCCGAAACGGATGAGCAGCTGCAACGGTTCCGGGAAGCCGTGGCCGTTGCCGAGGACGCCGGAGCGGACCTGGAGGTCCGGCACCTGGCCAACACGCCGGGCCTGCTGTCCCGACCCGACACCCACTTTGACCTGGTCCGCGCCGGACTGGGGATCTACGGGCTGTCCCCCTTTTCAGGCCAGCTGCCCCAGGAACTCGGGCTGCGGCCGGCGATGACCCTCCGGACGCGGGTGGCTTCCTGCAAGGAAGTTCCCGCCGGCCAGGGCGTCTCCTACGGACTCAATTACATGACAGGGACGCCGAGCACTCTTGCGCTGATTCCTGTCGGTTACGCCGACGGGATTCCCCGCGTAGCCACCGGCGGCCCGGTCCGCATCAACGGCACCACTTACCCGGTGGTGGGGCGGATTGCCATGGACCAGATGGTCGTTGACCTGGGCCCGCGACGCTCCGATGAGGGTGGTTCGTCCCTCTTGGGGGCGGAGGCGGAAATCTTCGGCGACGGGACAGGCGGGGGACCGCTTGCCGATGACTGGGCTGCGGCCGCCGGATCCATCAACTACGAGGTCGTCACCCGGATCAGCCCCCGCGTACCACGGCTGTACCGCAACGTGGAAGCTGCAGCCGACTCCGCCCTGGTGGAAGGTGCCCCGCAGACGGGTCTGCTTTCCAAGCTCGCGGTGCCGGGAGCCGGCGCGTGAGCAAGGGCGCCGAGGGGACCTGGGAGTTCCGTCTGCAAAGCGCCGCAGCGACACAGCACCTCGCCCAACGCCTGGCCGGGCAGCTCCAGGCCGGAGACCTGCTGGTACTCACCGGCGGCCTGGGTGCCGGCAAAACCACCTTCACCCAGGGCCTCGGCCATGGCCTGGGCGTTCGGGCAGGCATCATCTCGCCCACCTTTGTGCTGGTCCGGATCCACCCCAACCTGGCGGACGGCCCAAACCCGGGCGGCCCGGACCTGGTCCACGTGGACGCCTATCGACTCGAATCCGCGGGGGAAATTGACGACATCGACCTGGAAAACACTCTCGACACGGCCGTAACGGTGGTCGAGTGGGGTGCGGGTCGGGTGGAACACCTGAGCTCGAGCCGCCTGGACATTGAACTGCTCCGGGCTGTGGGATCCGACGGCGGCCTTGACACCGGGTCCGAAGCCGGCGCGAACCGAGGCTCCGACCTCGGGAGCGCCGACGTCGGCCGCAACGACGCCGGTGTAGACCACAGTTACGACCGGGAGGATGACGACGTCGATAACGAGGACGAGGAACGCGTGCTGCGGCTCACCGCCGTCGGGCCGCGCTGGGCCGGCGTCGACCTGTCCTTCCTGGGCGTGGAATAGGCTGGAGCAGTGCTTTTACTCGCCATCGACACGTCAGCCATTGCCAGCGCGGCACTGGTTCGCCTGCCGCCCGGCAGCACTGCCGGACTGGTGGAGCGCAGTTTCGCCACGCAGGACACGCGTAGCCATGCAGAGGTGCTTGCGCCCGGCGTAGCGTCCCTCTTTCCGGATGCTCCGACATCAGGCCCGGACCTGGACGCGATCGTCGTCGGCGTCGGCCCCGGACCCTTCACCGGACTGCGTTCCGGCATCGCCATGGCCCGCACCCTGAGTTTCGCGTGGAATGTTCCCTTGCACGGTATGTGCAGCCTGGATGCTTTGGCCTGGGAGGTGCGGACCGGCGCTTCGGCTCCCGCATCCGATTTCCTCGTCGCCACGGACGCGCGACGCCGGGAGGTCTACTGGGCCAGGTACGACGCTGACGGCCGTCAGGTGGAAGGACCCGCCGTCGGCCCTGCTGTGGATCTGCCCGCGCTGCCGGCCTACGGTCGCGGGGCCGGGCTGTATGCAGAGGTGCTCGCCGCCAACGGCTGCACGGTCGATCCCGAGTTCGCCGCAGCTCAACCTGCGGCCGCATCTCTCGGCCTGGCCGCTGCATCCCTGCTCGCCGCTGGCGGCCACCTGTTGGACAGCTCGCCGCTGTACCTGCGCGAATCGGATGCCAAGGTGCCCGGACCCCGAAAGCGGGCGTCATGAGCCCTGAGGATTCCTCCGTCCGGCTCCGCGACATGACGGCGTCCGACGTCGACACCATCACCACACTGGAACGCGGACTGTTTCCGGTTGACTACTGGCCACGGCAGATGTTTGTTGACGAGTTGGCCCAGCCCCAGACCCGCCGCTATCTTGTCGCCGAAACCGGAGGCCGCATCGTCGGTTACGCGGGCCTCTTCTGCGTCCAGCCCATCGCGGACGTGCAGACCATCGCCGTGCTGCCCGAATATGAGGGCAGGGGCATCGGCACCGCACTGTTGACGGAATTGCTGGCCGAAGCCCGCCGACGCGGAGCCAATGACGTGTTGCTGGAGGTCCGGGCGGACAATCCCCGCGCCCAGCAGCTCTACCTGCGGTTCGGTTTCGAACAGATCCACGTCCGGCCGCGCTACTACCGGGACGGCACCGACGCCCTGATCATGAGGCACGTCCTGGACCGGTCCGATGAGCCCGCCGGTGTTGGATCCGATGAACCGGCCCACGTCCGGTCGGATGAGCCCCTGGAGGGACAGGCATGAGTGCTACGAATGCAGCTGTCGCGAGCGTCCAAGATGCGGCGGGTGCCATGGGTCCTTTGATTCTGGGGATTGAATCGTCCTGTGATGAAACAGGTGTCGGCATCGTACGGGGCACCACCCTGCTGACGAACACGGTCTCCTCCTCAATGAACGAACACGTCCGCTTTGGCGGCGTCATTCCGGAAATCGCCTCCCGCGCACACTTGGATGCCATCGTGCCCGCCCTGACCGCCGCGCTAACCGAGGCCGGGGTGAGCCTGCAGGACATCGACGCGATCGCGGTGACCAGTGGCCCCGGCCTCGCCGGAGCGCTCATGGTTGGTGTCAGCGCGGCCAAGGCTCTGGCCGTGGCAACGGGGAAGCCCCTGTATGCCATCAACCACCTGGTGGCCCACGTGGGGGTGGCACTGCTCGACGAGACCATCAGTGCGCGGCTGCGCAGCGACCAGGGCAGTGCCGAAAGCTCCCTCGGCCGAACGGAACGCCTCGGCGCCTTGCTGGTCTCCGGCGGCCACACGGAAGTCCTGCGCGTCCGCGATATTGCCGCCGACGTCGAACTTCTGGGTGCCACGATCGATGACGCGGCGGGGGAGGCCTTTGACAAGGTGGCACGGCTGCTGGGCCTTGGCTACCCCGGAGGTCCTGCCATCGATCGACTTGCCGCCGAAGGCAACCGCACCGCCATCAAGTTTCCGCGCGGTCTGACGGCAGCCAAGTACATGGGCACGGCCGAAGAGCCCGGTCCACACCGCTACGACTTCTCCTTCTCCGGCTTGAAAACGGCTGTCGCCCGCTGCGTTGAGGGCTATGAGGCACGCGGCGAGGAACCGCCTGTCGCTGATATTGCCGCCGGTTTCCAGGAAGCAGTGCTGGATGTGATTACGGCCAAGGCGGTGCTGGCGTGCCGGGAGCAGGGCCTGGATACGCTGCTTCTGGGCGGCGGCGTGGCAGCCAATTCGCGGCTGCGTCAACTGCTCACGGACAGAACCTCAGCGGCGGGCATCCGGCTCCTGGTGCCGCGCACATCGCTGTGCACCGACAACGGTGCCATGGTGGCGGCACTTGGCGCCCAACTGGTGATGCGAGGCGTTGCCCCCAGCCCCCTCGCTTTCGCCCCCGACTCCTCCCTCCCCGTCAGCACCATCTCCGTCTAGTACCCCGGTGATCGGGCGGTCGCTGATCGAGCCCGTCGCGATCCTCGGTGATCGAGCTTGTCGAGATCCGGTGGCGTGTTCGCTGATCGAACCCGGCGAGATCATCGGTGATCGAGCTTGTCGAGATCCGCGCGGGGGTTTCGACAAGCTCAACCACCGGGCTCAACCGGCGGGGGTTTCGACAGGCTCAACCACCGGGGTCAGACGGTGGGCGCGTCGGGGCCGTTGCGGAGTTGGGTGATCAGGTCCGAGACGACGGCCCGGAGGTCGCCGTCGTGCGCCTTGGCCACGGCCCGCTGGCGCTGGTAGCCAGCGCCCCGACGAACAATCTTTTCTACGTCCGCCAGCTCATCAGAGCAGCCCAGGGACGCGGCCACGGGCTCCAGCCGGTTCAATGTCTCAAGGACGTGCTCGGTAACCAACTGTTCCTTGCCGGCGGCATCCAGGATGATGATCGCGTCCATCCCGTAACGGGCCGCCCGCCACTTGTTTTCCTGCACGTGCCACGGCGGCATCGTGGGGATGCTGCCACCGGCATCCAAGGTCCGGGAAAAGTCCTCCACCAAGCACTGCGTAAAAGCCGCAATGGCACCGACTTCCTCGAGGGTGGAGAGGCCGTCGCAGACGCGCATCTCAACGGTGCCCAAAGCCGGTACCGGACGGATGTCCCAGCGGATTTCGCTGATCGCGTCGATGACGCCCGTCGTGAACATGTCCTGCACATACTTTTCGTATTCGGACCACGACGGGAACTGGAACGGCAGGCCCGCCGTCGGCAACTGCTGGAACATCAGCGCCCGTTGCGACGCATAGCCGGTGTCTTCACCATTCCAGTACGGGGACGAGGCCGACAATGCCTGAAAATGCGGGAAGTAGTTCACCAACCCGTCGAGCACCGGCATGGCCTTTTCCACCCGGTCCAGGCCCACGTGGACGTGCACGCCATAAATCACCATCTGGCTGCCCCACCACTGGGTGCGGTCAATCAGCTTGGCGTAGCGTTCCTTGTCGGTGACCTGCTGCTGCCCGGTGTGGCTGAACGGGTGCGTTCCGGCGCACAGCAGTTCGACGCCGATGGGGTCAGTAGCCCGGCGCAGGGTCTGCAGCGTGCGGGCAAGATCCGCCTTCGCCTCGGACACGCTGTGGCAGACGCCGGTTACCAGTTCGACGGTATTGAGCAGCAGTTCCTGCTTGATATGCGGGTGTTCCTCATCCGCCAGCAGTTCGGGTGATTCCCG
The DNA here is from genome assembly GCA_025465475.1 of Micrococcaceae bacterium. GTDB lineage: Bacteria > Actinomycetota > Actinomycetes > Actinomycetales > Micrococcaceae > Arthrobacter_M. The sequence continues at coordinate 33,856 of JAODMR010000050.1, read as the reverse complement.
GCGGACGGCGTCAAGAACCTGCGCCGCTGCGGGGACCAACTCCCCGGTGGTCGCATCCACGAGCGCCAGTTCCCATTCCACGCCCAGGGTGGACTGCTGGGAGGAGGTGAAATCAATCTTCAAGGCGCTGTCCTCGGTTAGGCAGGAGTGCCAGCAAGCAGGCAGGAGCCGGGCTGGAGGGTCCACCCAATTCTAGTGCAGCCCCTTGCGCCTTCCTGCCGCCCTGCCGCTCGGGCCAGTTGCCCGGCCAGCAACCCTCACGACGCCGACAACTGCGGCACCGGCAGCAGAAAACCACAGCACGCGTAACGGTGCCGACCGCCAGTGTCCGGAAACTTCGTTGGAGGCGGGGTCGGGCTGAAAAACCGTACCTGCCGTCGGAGGCACCTTTCCCCCACGCAAGGCCAGCGCTTTCATAACGGGACTGATGCCACGCTGGTAGAAGCCGGGCAGCATGGAGTGCACCGGGATCATGGTCCGCTGCAATTGGCCGATGACCACAGCTTTGCGCGGCCGGTCCGCCAACCGCACGATGGCGCGGGCCACCCGTTCAGGCGACGATGCCGGCGGCAACGGATGGGTCCGCTTCCCCGTGTAATTCGCTGCGTGCTGGTAGACGGGAGTGTCAACGGTGGCCGGAAGGACCATGCAGAGGCTGATACCGGAACCGTGCAACTCCTCCCGCAGGGACTCTCCGAACCCCCGCAGCGCAAACTTGCTGGTCGCATAAGGAGAGGCGAGCGGCGTCGTCAGCTTTGAGTACACCGAACCCACCAGGATCAGCACCCCTGACCCGCGACGGCGGAAGTACGGCAGCACGGCGCGGGAAGCGTAGACCTGGCCAAAGAGGTTCGTCTCGAGAACCTGCCGGAAAACGTCAGGGGGAGTGTCCTCGAAACGGCCATAGCTATGGACTGACGCGCAGCTGACGCAGACGTCTATCTGACCGAATTCCTCGTCGGCTGTCTGCATCAGCTGCTGCACCTGGTTCTCGTCGCTGACGTCGGTGGGGACAGCGATCGCTGTGGCGCCCAGGACAGTGCACTGGGCGACGACGTCGGCCAGGCTGCTCGCGCTGCGGGCCGCCAGCACCAGCCGCGCACCCCGCTTTGCAAAGCGGAGGGCTGCCGCCCTGCCGATGCCGCTGGAGGCCCCGGTAATGACGACGACAGGATTTTCGATGCGCACGGAGGTGGGTCCTTTCGCCGGAAAAGCCGCACAGGCGAGTGGCCGCCATTACTAAGGCTACTGATTATCGCCGCGTCCCCGGGGTCCGTGCGGCAGAAAACCCGGGAAACGCGGGCGGGCAATCTTATAGGGACCAAGGCAGAATAGGAGCGTGCCCATTCTGAATAAAGACATGATCCTGTGCATCTCCCTGGCGGCCCGGCCCAGCAACATTGGCACCCGGTTCCACAACTACCTTTATGACGAGTTGCAGCTGAACTACGTCTATAAGGCGTTTGCGCCGGCCGACATAAAGGCCGCCGTCATGGGCATCCGTGGACTGCCGATCCGCGGCGCCGCCGTTTCCATGCCGTTTAAGGAAGTAGTCATTCCCCTGGTGGACCGCATGGACCCGTCGGCGCAGGCCATCGACTCCGTCAACACCATCGTGAACGACGACGGCGTCCTCACCGCCTACAACACCGACTACCTCGCTATCGCACGGCTGCTGCACGATCACGCCGTACCAGCCGAGTCGACCTTTTTGCTGCGGGGCTCCGGCGGCATGGCGAAGGCAGTCGCAGCGGCTCTGCGGGATGCGGGATTCACACAGGGGTGCATCGTGGCACGCAACGAGGGTGCCGGACGGGCGCTCGCGGAGCAATACGGCTTCCGCTGGCAGGCAGACGTCGGCCCATCAACCGCTGACCTGCTGATCAACGTCACCCCTCTGGGCATGTCGGGAGCCGACCAGGACGTGCAGTCCTTTGAAGACGGAACCATCGCCGCCGCCCAAGTGGTGTTCGACGTCGTCGCCCTTCCCTCCGAGACGCCGCTGATCAAGGCCGCGCGCGCCGCAGGAAAACCGGTTATCACCGGTGCGGAGGTCATTGCCATCCAGGCTGAGGAGCAGTTTGTGCTCTACACCGGCGTCCGCCCCACGGCTGAGCAGGTTCGAGCAGCGTCGGAGTTCTCCCGCAGCTAGGTTCCAGCGCCGTTACAGTGCGAGCGGCCGGTACGCCTGCTCAAGCGGCTCCACCACCAGGGCGACGCGTTCCGTTCCAATCCGGGTGAGGACCAGGGTCGCCTTGTTGGGACCCTTGCCGGAGCCGGTGAGCAACTGTCTGCGCACCTCTTCGGGCGTGGTGGACATGCCACGCTTTTTGATGTCCAGCACCCCGATGCGATTCTGGCGCACCCACGCCTTCAGGCTCTTGATGTGGAACGGCCGGACCTCAAGCACGCGATAGGCACGGGCAAAGGGCGTCTCCAACAGGGTTGGCGCACAGATGTAGGCGATGTGCTCGTCGAGCAGATGGCCGGCCAGCGACCGGGCCAGGTCGGCCACCAGTCCTGCCCGGATGACGGCACCATCGGGCTCGTACAGATATCCCTCCGCCGGGCCCAGATCCACGTCCTGCTGACCCTCTTCGTATGGGGTCGTGCTGGTCATCTCCGCGGCGCCGTGAGGTCCAAGCACCAGTGCGCTTCGGCGGACGCCAGGCCGGGCCAGCGCGTTGAACCACAGGCCCGCCTCCACCACGTCGCCCTCAACCGAAATCCACTGCGCTTCGCACTCCTGCGGGACAGCGGAATGGGGAATGCCGGGACCCATTTTGACACCGACCGGGAAACCTTCCGCTGCCAGGCGGCGGGCGAAGCTCAACGGAGGAGAGAAGGCTTCGGGGTCGAACAGCCGGGTGGTGCCGGACGTGGTGGTGGTCCTGCGTGCAGGATCCATCCAGACGCCCTCGACGTCGGTCAGATCCATCTGGGTCGCGTCGGCCTGCACCACCGTCGCTTCCGGAAACGGCAGGAGGTTCAAGGTGGCGCACGCCGCCGTGGTCTCGTCCTGTTCCACCGCGGTGACCTTCAGGCCAAGGCTGGCCAGGGCCAGGGAGTCAGCACCAAGGCCGCAGCCCAGGTCCGCCACTGATTCGACGCCCGCCGCGGCAAAGCGTTGGGCGTGACGAGCCGCGACGTTGAGCCGAGTGGCCTGTTCCAACCCCGCCTGGGTGAAAATCATCTGGCGGGCAAACTCACCGAACTTGGCTTCCGCACGGGTGCGCAGGCGGGATTGCGTCAGGACAGCCGACACCAGTTCGGGGGAGTGGCCGGCCTTGCGCAGGGACTCGTTGAGGGCGAAGGCGTCGCGTTCATCATAGGGTCCCAGTGAAGCGAGCAGCTCCCAGCCTTCCGGGGTCAGCAGCGGGGCGATGGGGGTTTGGGACATGACTTCAAGGCTAACGGAGGTCGGTGCGCCCTCGAAGCTCTCCAACCACCGTCGTCGGCCCCTTTCTCCCCGACCTTCCAGGACGCCGTCGGCGTAGCAGTTAGCACTCGCCTTGACCGAGTGCTAACCAGTCAATAGAGTCTGAGTTAGCACTCTCCCCCGGGGGGTGCTAAAAACTGGACCGGGCAATGGCTTTGCCGCCGGCACCGCGACGACGGCCGGCAGGGCGGAAGTTGCCCGTTCCACCCTGATCATCCGCAGATTTTACTTCTGAAAAGGAGAGTCCGAGTGTCGGTCTCTATTAAGCCTCTTGAGGATCGTATTGTTGTCCGCACCCTGGAAGCCGAGCAGACCACTGCTTCCGGCCTTGTCATTCCGGACACCGCCAAAGAAAAGCCGCAGGAAGGCGAAGTTGTCGCCGTGGGCCCCGGCCGCGTTGACGACAACGGCAACCGCGTTCCGGTGGACGTAGCCGTCGGCGACGTCGTTCTGTACTCCAAGTACGGCGGAACCGAAGTCAAGACCGGTGGCGAAGAGCTGCTGGTGCTGTCCGCCCGCGACGTGCTCGCCATCGTAGTCAAGTAACGGCGCCAGCTCCTCTGCACCAAACAATGTTTTCCCGGAACCCCGTACTGACCCCGAGGGGTTTTCAGTACGGGGTTTCGTCCTGAAAGGACACAGACTTATGGCAAAGCAGCTTGAATTCAACGACGCTGCCCGCCGCTCCCTGGAAGCCGGCATTAACAAGCTGGCGGACACCGTCAAGGTGACCCTGGGCCCGCGCGGCCGCAACGTTGTACTGGACAAGAAGTGGGGCGCTCCCACCATCACCAACGACGGCGTCACCATCGCCCGCGAGGTGGAGCTGGACGACCCGTATGAGAACCTCGGGGCCCAGCTGGCCAAGGAGGTCGCCACCAAGACCAACGACGTCGCCGGAGACGGCACGACGACGGCCACGGTGCTGGCGCAGGCGCTGGTCAAGGAAGGCCTGCGCAACGTTGCAGCCGGCGCCGCTCCGGGAGACCTGAAGCGCGGCATTGAGCTCGCCGTCGAAACGATCGCGGCCCGACTGCTGGAAAACGCCCGCGAGGTCGAAGGCCGCCAGGTCGCCGAAGTCGCCGCCATTTCCGCGCAGAGCCAGGAAATCGGTGAACTGCTTGCCGAGGCTTTCGAAAAGGTGGGCAAGGACGGCGTCATCACGATCGAGGAATCCTCGACCACCCAGACCGAACTGGTCCTCACCGAGGGCATGCAGTTCGACAAGGGCTACCTCTCTCCGTACTTCGTCACTGACGGCGAGCGCCAGGAAGCAGTGCTGGAAGACGCGCTGATCCTGATCCACCAGAGCAAGATTTCCAACCTGCAGGAGTTCCTGCCGCTGCTGGAAAAGGCGCTGCAGGCAGGCAAGCCGCTGTTCATCATTGCCGAGGATGTGGAAGGCGAAGCCCTGTCCACTCTGATCGTCAACAAGATCCGTGGAACCCTGAACGTCGTCGCCGTCAAGGCTCCCGGCTTCGGTGACCGCCGCAAGGCCATGCTTCAGGACATCGCCACGCTGACCGGCGCACAGGTTATCTCCTCGGAGATCGGCCTGTCACTGGACCAGGTGGGCCTCGAGGTGCTCGGCACCGCGCGTCGCATCACCGTCACCAAGGACACGACCACCATCGTGGACGGTGCAGGGACCGCCGAGTCAGTTTCGGACCGCGTCAAGCAGCTGCGTGCTGAGCTGGAGCGCACCGACTCGGACTGGGACCGCGAGAAGCTGCAGGAACGCCTGGCCAAGCTGGCCGGCGGCATCGGCGTGATCAAGGTCGGCGCCGCCACCGAGGTTGAGCTGAAGGAAAAGAAGCACCGCATCGAAGATGCTGTGTCGGCCACCCGTGCAGCGCTTGATGAGGGCATCGTGGCCGGTGGTGGTTCTGCCCTGGTGCAGGCCGCCAAGGCTCTCGATACCGACGCCAAGATCCTCGCACTTGAGGGCGACGCAGCCACGGCCGTTGGTTTGGTCCGTCGCGCTGTCATCGAACCGTTGCGCTGGATTGCCCAGAACGCCGGACACGATGGTTATGTCGTGGCCAACAAGGTCGGCGAGCTCGAAGACGGTTTCGGCTTCAACGCGGCCACCGGTGAATACGGCGACCTGATCGCCGCCGGCATCATCGACCCGGTCAAGGTCACGCGTTCGGCACTCCGCAACGCGGCGTCCATTGCCGCGCTGGTCCTGACCACCGAAGCGCTGGTCACGGAACAGCCGGAGCAGGACGAGGACGACCACGCAGGTCACTCGCACTAAGCACCAGCCGTAGTACCCGCTTTACCCCTGCTGCCCTGTGAACCATTCCGGTTCACAGGGCAGCAGGCGGTTAAGGGGATGGTTGGTTTCGTGGACGCCGACGTCGGAGCGCCGGGTGTCGCGCCCGTGTGGGGGTGTGGGCCGCGCCGCGGGGGTGGGATGGCGCGTTGCGCCCGTGCGGGGGTGGAACTGCCCGCGTCGCGGGGGTGGGATGCCCAGCGTTGCGGCGTTGGAACTGACCGGGGGCGGCCGTGGTCGCGTTCGGATCTTCCGATGCATTCCACCCCGGCGGTGCTCCGTTCGGATGTAGCTCCGAAGGCTTTATGCACACCCCGTACACACACCGCGGGAGGCACCTATTTTGTCGGTGCCCATGGGTAGCTTGGAGTTATGGAAACCTCCGGGAGTTCCCCCTCTGAATGGCCCAGCCCGGAGGAAAACCGCAGTCACCTGGTATCGCTTCTGGGCAGTATTGCCGCTCAGTGGCGCGGCCTCCCTGCCGACGCCGACGTCGGGGATCAGGTTCAGGGAGACGACGTGCGGACGCTGGGCGGGCTAACTGACGATGCCCTCGTTCGCTGGCTGCAGGACGTTGAGCAATTGTCCCGGCTAGTGGATGGCCTCAAAGTTCAGGGCGCGGGCGAAGCAGCGACGCGGGTACGGGCCGGCCGTTATGACGATTCCGGAGCCAGTGGTCCTGCTGATTTCCTGCGGCGAACCCTTCAGATTGGCGCCGCCGATGCAGGTCGTCGGCTGGCCGTGGCGGCTCAAACACAACCCGTCGTCGATGCCATCACAGGGCCATCGAAGCCGCCACTCGAGCCACGCCTCGCCGCGGCCCTCCGTTCGGGCAAACTCTCCGCTGATGCTGCCCGGGTTGTCACCATGCATGTGCAGCAGGCAGCAGCCCTGTGCGATGGGGAGCAGGTAACGCCAGCACAGGTGGCGGAGGTGGAGGAAGAGCTGGTCCGAATTGGAGTGGAAACGGATCCGGACTTTCTGGCCAGGTGCGCCACCCGCATGCTCCAGTACCTCGATCAAGACGGAGATCAGCCCACAGAGGCACAACTGATGGCCAAGGAGGGAATTCACTTCGGGCGCCCCCGCCGCGGTCTGGTTTCCTTTCACGGGCATTTGACGGTGCTGGACTATGAGCATCTCGTGACGGCCATAGGCACCGCCACCAATCCGCGGGTCCAGGATGCGGGCCCTCACGAGGAACAGCAGGAAGCGGTTCGGCAGCCGGACTATGGGCCATCGGAATGGCTGCAGGACGCCGCCGACGCCGGTCGCGGTTGGGATGTTCGACCTGCAGTTGATGATGCTCATCTAAAGGACGAGGACGAGGACGAGGACGGGGACGACGACGGAGATGCGGCTCGCGGAGGCGGAGGCTGTGGTCCGGCGGATAGATCTGGCCGTCCAGCGGGTGCCGACACCGTTCCGATTGGTGACGACAGCGTCCCGAGGGGTGACGACAGCGTCCCGATGGGTGTGGAGGAAGGTCCGGTGGGTGAAATCACCCGTCCGACAGGTGCCGACAACGTCCTGACGGGTGACGACAGGCAGTCAGGCCGCCGGGACGACCACGCAGAATTGTTTTCCGGCGGTGCAAATAGCTCACGGCACGATTCTGCCGATGCTGACACCGCTGACATCGCTAACGTCAGCACAGGCAGTGGCACCATCGGTGGGACTGGCACTGGCACTGGCATTGATGTTGGCACCGTCGCTGACATCGTCACCCGCGACCGCAGGACACGGGCGCAACAACTCCTGCATGGCCTCATTGACTGCGCCAAAAAGGCAACTCAAGCGGGGCTGCTACCAGAGAACGGCGGGTTGGTTCCACAACTACTGGTCACCGTGACGCTGCGGGAGCTTCAGCAGGGTCTGGGTTCGGCCCTGCTGCCGATGTCGGGACCGGTGCCTGTACGAGCCATTCGCGGTACTGCTTGCGACGCCGGAATCGTCCCGGTCCTGTTGGGTGGCAAGGGTCAGGTTCTGGATGTCGGACGCACCCAGCGAACGGTGCCACGGCGCCTCCGCCTGGCACTTCACGCCAGGGACAAGGGCTGCGTCTTTCCCGGATGCACTCGGCCGGGACCGTGGACGGAAGCACACCACATCCGGCACTGGGCAGATGGCGGTCGCACGTCCGTGGACAATTGCTGCCTGCTCTGTTCCTATCATCACCACCTGATCCATCGGACTGACTGGACAGTGGAGATGCGGGACGGGGTTCCGTGGTTTACTCCACCTGTTCGCCTCGATCACCAGCAGCACCGCCGACGCAACTCGTATCACGACCCACGGCCGGGTCCATGCCCGGACTCCAGTAGGTGCTAGGCATACTTACCGTGCCGTCCACCGGCGGGACCGCGCTGTCCATCGACACCATGCTGTCCATCCTTGCCGTGCTGTCCACCCCAACGTGCTGATCCACTGCCAACGTGCCTGTCAGCCTTGCTGCGGCCGCTTCCCGGAATCGTCGCGGTCGTGCTACCGTCGTCGAACCAGTCGGTAGAACACCAACACGGCGACGGCGGAGAGCACAATGCCGGCCAGGTTCAGAAGCAGCTGCAGCGCCGATCCTGCGGCCTTCTGCCATTCGCCCAGTACCAGGGCGACTGCCACATAGCCTGCGGCGGGAACTGTCGTCACCGATATGAATACGCCTACAAGCGCGGCTGACTTTCGCCCAATCAGGGAAAGCATTCCCGCTGCTCCGGCCAGCAGCGCGACGATGAACGAGTAGGGCCCGGGATGGTAAATGAAGTCGGTGGCCGGATTCCCGTGTGACAACAGCTCCGTATCCACCAGGCCCAAGGGAATCGACCCCCAGGTGGCAGCAGCAGCCAGCAGCATCGCCACAGGAAATCCAATGCCGAGTGCCACAGCGGACTCACGGGCCAACGTCCACTTGCGGTCCACAAGAGACAGTGCCAAGCCTGCCAACGGGCCAAATTCCGGACCCACGACCATGGCGCCCACGATCGCGATGGTGGAATCGGTAATGATTCCGATGCACGCCAGCTGCGTCGCGATCACCAGGAATGCCAGGAAGCTCCATGTCAGGCGAGACTCCTCGCTGGTGGTGTTTTCCACCTCATCCCAGATCACTGCGTCGGCGGCCTCTCCGGGGGATTCAGTCTCTTCCCGCTCGGTCCGCTCGGACAGGACCAGCTCGGGCGACGTGACGGAGATAGAACCCTGCTCGGGGATGCCGAGGTCGCGAAACTTGGAGATCAACTCGTCCGCAGCCTCACGGACAACCTGCACCACAATGACGTCGCCAGAGGGAATGACCGATGCCCCCTCGAACACGGAAAGCTCGGACGCCCCCTCCTGGCCCCGTGCGATCTGCACAGCCTGGGCGGCCAACGACGACGGTGCGGTGATCCTGATCTGCACCGTCATCTGCTTTTCCGCCTCATCAACTTCATTTTGCAGACATTACCTTCCGGCCCGGGAGGGTGCAGCCGAAAGGTGCAGCCGACGACGGCGATGGGTCGGGCTGCCGGTCGCCTCAACTTGCGGGGACGGCAGCGGGGGCCGAACACGCCATCCCGACGATGATGGCGAGTGCGCCAAAGCACATCGTCCTCACAAGGATGCATGGAATAGGGCGGTGCCTGCTTTCGTTCTAGGATGTACCAATACCCCCTTGGAATGCACAGACCAGACTCGTAATGACGGGCTGGCCATTGGTTGCCTCATCCGCCAGGTACCACCGCTTGAGGAGCGCTCGTGACCCAGCCTGAAATGCATGATCCCTTCGCCTTTATTGGCCTGACGTATGACGACGTGCTGCTGCTGCCGGGTCACACCGAGGTGATTCCCTCCGAGGCGGATCCCAGCTCCCGCATCTCCAAGCGCATCACCGTGCAGACACCCCTGCTTTCGGCTGCCATGGACACCGTCACTGAGGCGCGGATGGCCATCGCCATGGCCCGCCAGGGTGGTTTGGGTGTGGTCCACCGCAACCTTTCCGTCGACGACCAGGCAGAGCAGGTGGACCGGGTCAAGCGCAGCGAATCGGGCATGATCACCAACCCGCTGACCATTGGCCCGGAAGCAACGCTGCAGGAGCTCGACGACATCTGCGGGCACTACCGCGTCTCCGGACTTCCCGTCGTCGACCCCGAGGGCCGCCTGCTGGGCATCGTCACCAACCGCGACACCCGGTTCGTGCCGGAATCCGACTTCCCCCGCCGCCTGGTCCGTGAAGTGATGACCCGCATGCCGCTGGTTACCGGCAAGGTCGGAATCAGCCGCGACGACGCATCGGCCCTGCTGGCCCAGAACAAGATCGAAAAACTGCCCCTCGTCGACGACGCAGGCGTGCTGCGCGGCCTGATCACGGTCAAGGATTTCACCAAGGCCGAGCAGTACCCGCTGGCCACCAAGGACGACGAGGGCAGGCTTCGCGTCGGTGCCGCAATCGGCTTCTTCGGCGACGGCTGGGAGCGGGCCATGCGGCTGGTGGACGCCGGCGTCGACGCCCTGTTCGTCGACACCGCCAACGGCCACAGCCAGGGCGTTCTGGACATGATCTCCCGGCTCAAGGCCGAACCCGCGGCCAAGCACGTGGACATCATCGGCGGACAGGCTGCCACCCGCGAAGGCGCGCAGGCACTCATCGATGCCGGTGCCGACGGCATCAAGGTCGGCGTCGGACCGGGCTCCATCTGCACCACCCGCGTCGTCGCCGGCGTTGGCGTTCCGCAAATCACCGCCATCTACGAATCCGCCAAGGCAGCCATCCCCGCCGGCGTGCCCCTGATCGCCGACGGCGGCCTGCAGTACTCGGGCGACATCGGCAAGGCGCTGGTCGCCGGGGCCGATACCGTCATGCTCGGTTCCCTGCTTGCCGGCACCGAAGAAGCTCCGGGTGAGCTCATCTTCGTCAACGGCAAGCAGTTCAAGACCTACCGCGGCATGGGCTCGCTGGGCGCCATGCAGTCGCGCGGCAAGAACACCTCCTTCTCGAAGGACAGGTACTTCCAGGCCGACGTCTCGGGTGATGACAAGCTGATTCCCGAAGGCATCGAAGGCCGCGTTGCGTACCGGGGCCCGCTCGCGTCGGTGGCCTACCAGCTGGTCGGCGGACTGCGCCAGACCATGTTCTACACCGGCGCCCGCACCGTGCCGGAGCTGAAGGCCAAGGGCAAGTTCGTGCGGATCACCTCCGCCGGATTGAAGGAGTCCCACCCGCACGACATCCAGATGACGGTGGAAGCACCCAACTACGGATCAAAGTAACAGCCCCTCCTGTGGGGCCGCGGATCTGGTGTTCAGCACTGGGATAGGCTGGTGCGGTGACTTATGAGATCGAAATCGGCCGTGGCAAGCGTGGGCGCCGCGCCTACTCCCTGGATGACATAGCTATCGTTCCGTCCCGGCGGACGCGCGACCCCAAGGACGTTTCGGTCAGTTGGCAGATCGATGCCTACCAGTTCGACATGCCCGTCATTGCGGCCCCCATGGACTCGGTGATGTCTCCCGCCACCGCCATCACGTTCGGGCAGCTTGGTGGGTTGGGCGTGTTGGACCTGGAGGGCCTGTGGACCCGGTACGAGGATCCGCAGCCGGTGCTGGACGAGATCTCGGCGCTGGAAGCCTCCGCCACCAGCCCGGCAGCCACCCGCCGGCTGCAGGAGCTGTACGAGGCTCCGGTGCAGGCGGAATTGATCACCTCGCGCCTGGCGGAAATCCGCGCAGCAGGGGTGACGGTGGCCGGGTCCCTCACCCCGCAGCGCACCCAGCAGTTCTACAAGACCGTCCTCGCGGCCGGCGTCGACATCTTCGTCATTCGTGGCACCACCGTCTCCGCCGAACACGTCTCCAAATCGCATGAGCCGCTGAACCTGAAGCAGTTCATCTACGAATTGGACGTTCCCGTCATTGTCGGCGGCGCTGCCGGATACACCCCGGCCCTGCACCTGATGCGCACCGGCGCCGCCGGTGTCCTGGTCGGTTTCGGCGGGGGAGCGACGACGACGACGCGCCGGGCCCTCGGCATCCACGCCCCGATGGCCAGCGCCATTTCGGATGTGGCCGCGGCGCGCCGCGACTACATGGACGAATCCGGCGGCCGCTACGTCCACGTCATCGCCGACGGCGGCATGGGATCCAGCGGCGACATCATCAAAGCCATCGCCATGGGCGCCGACGCCGTCATGTTGGGCTCCGCACTGGCGCGTGCCGAGGAGGCGCCGGGCCAGGGCTGGCACTGGGGTGCCGAGGCACACCACGCGGAGATGCCGCGAGGTGACCGGGTGAAGCTGAACACCGTCGGCTCGCTGCAGGAGGTCTTGTTCGGTCCCGCCCACCATGCCAACGGCACCTCCAATCTGATCGGCGCCCTGCGACGGTCCATGGCCACCACGGGTTACTCCGACATCAAGGAATTCCAGCGCGTGGAAGTCGTGGTTTCCCCGCTCGAGGGTTTCTAGCTTCATCAACGGGCGCAGATTCATCAACCGGCGCAGGATCATCAACCGGCGCAGGTAGGTCTGCCTTTCCCCCGGGCAACAAAGTATGGTGAAACCACCAACACGTTGACGTGGAAAGGTCGGTCATGGTGAGTGCAGTACGTTCCACCGGTGCCTTGGGGCCAGAAGCCCGCGCTGAATCCCTTGCAGCCCTCAAGGCGACCACACAGCCGGGCGGTGAGCTGGATATCCTGATCGTTGGCGGCGGCATCGTTGGTGCTGGTGCTGCCCTGGATGCGATCACCCGAGGCCTGAGCGTCGGCATCGTTGAAGCCAACGACTGGGCGGCAGGGACGTCGTCGCGCTCCTCCAAGCTGATCCACGGCGGCCTGCGTTACCTGGAGATGCTCGACTTCGCGCTGGTCAAGGAAGCCTTGGGGGAGCGGGGCCTGTTGCTCTCCGAAATCGCACCGCACCTGACCCGGCCCGTCCCCTTCCTGTATCCGCTCACCAAACCGTTCATCGAGCGGCCCTATGTGGGTGCCGGCATCCTGCTGTACGACATGATGTCCTTCTCGAACGGGCACCAGCGCGGCGTTCCGATGCACAAGCACCTGACCCGCAGGGGCACCTTGCGTGCAGCGCCGAGCCTGAAGGACGACGCGTTCGTCGGTTCCATCCGGTACTACGACGGGCAGGTCGACGACGCCCGATACGTCGCGAACCTGGTCCGGACGGCAGCGCATTACGGCGCCCACGCAGTTAACCAGGTGGCAGTCGTCGACTTCCTGCGTGAAGGCGAACGCGTCGTCGGGGCCAAGGTGGTCAACCACGAGGACGGATCAGAATTCAGCATCCGGGCCAAGCAGGTCGTGAACGCGACAGGCGTCTGGACCGACGAAACGCAAGCGATGGTCACCGAGCGGGGACAGCTCAAGGTCCGTGCCTCCAAGGGCATCCACCTGGTGGTTCCGCGTGACAGGTTCCAATCCACTGTTGGCCTGATCCTGCGCACCGAAAAGTCCGTCCTGTTCGTCATCCCGTGGGGCCGGCACTGGATCATCGGCACCACCGACACTGACTGGAACCTCGACAAGGCACACCCGGCGGCCTCCTCCAAAGACATCGACTACGTGCTGGAGCACGTCAACCGGGTACTGAAGCGCCCCCTGACCCGCGAAGACGTGGAAGGCGTGTACGCGGGACTGCGTCCGCTGCTGGCCGGCGAGAATGACTCGACGGCCAAGCTCTCGCGGGAACACGTCGTCGCCCATCCCGTCCCCGGACTCGTGGTGGTTGCGGGCGGCAAATGGACCACCTATCGCGTCATGGCGAAGGACGCCGTGGACGAGGCAACACGAAGCATGGATGAGCGCGTGCCGCCCAGCTGCACGGAGACCATCCCCCTGCTCGGCGCGGACGGTTACAAGGCCGCCTGGAACCGCCGCAACCGGACGGCGGAGGAGACAGGGGTGCACGTGGCGCGCATCGAGCACCTGCTGGGCCGATACGGCTCCATGACCGACGAGGTCCTTGCCCTGATCACGGCCGACCCCCAGCTCGGGGAGCCGCTACCCGGCGCTGATGACTATCTGGCTGCGGAGGTCGTGTACGCAACCACGCATGAAGGAGCCCTGCATGTGAATGACGTGCTGACGCGCCGTACCCGCATCTCGATTGAGTCGTGGGACCGCGGCGTTTCGGCCGCTCCCGTGGTCGCTACACTAATGGGTGGCATCCTTGGCTGGAGCCAGGAACAGCAGCAAAACGAGGTCGCGCATTACCTGGCCCGTGTTGAGGCTGAACGGCTCAGCCAGCAGCAGCCGGACGACAAGACCGCTGATGCCGCCCGACTCGGCGTGCAGGACATTGTTCCCCTGCGCTGAACCAGCCATCGTAAGAACAAACAGGCGGAAGTAGCGGACATGACCGAAAGCTCATTCGAGCGGTATGACCTTGAGCTGACCACCCCGGACATGGTCATTCTGGAGATGGCGGCAGCCTCCAAGGAAGACGCCACCGAGCAGCTGGCCCGACGCATGTTCGACGCCGGCAGGGTCTCCGACCTGGACGGGTTCCTGGCGCAGGTTAATGCCCGCGAACATCAGATGGCCACCGGGCTCCCGGGTGGGATCGGGCTGCCGCACGCCCGCAGCGATTACGTCTCGCAGACAACCATCGCCGTTGGCATCACCAAGTACGGGCACAGCCTGGACTTCGGCGCGGTCGACGGGCCCGCCACGGTGGTGTTGTTGATCGCGACGCCTGCCAGCTCCTTTTCCGAGCACCTGGAGGTGCTGGCCACCCTGGCCCGGTCGCTGTTCAAGGAGAACTTCCGCGAATCGCTGCGCCGGGCACATGACGCCGAGGTCATCGCCGAGCTCATCAACTCCACGCTTGTTTTCTTCGACCACTAGGACGGCTCCTGCAAGGTAGGAAACCCGGACTGACTGATCAGGCCCATTGGGTTTTCTACAGAGGGACGAAGTACCTTTAAGGGGTGCTGAGAACCGCCCTTAAACCCCGATGGATTGCCGCGCTGGTTCTGGCGCTGGCCGTTTCCTGGGTTTTCGTGCTGCTGAGCCAGTGGCAGTTCTCACGATCCACGCAGACCACCGAGGCGCCGGTCGCTGCCACGGAGACGGTCAAGCCCTTGACGGACGTGCTGCAGCCGGGAACGCCGGTCACCCAGAGCGCCGAGGATCAACTCGTCACCGCCACCGGATCCTATGACGCGGCGCGGCAGGTGCTGGTGCAGGGGCGGTTGCAGGACGGCAGGAGCGGCTACTGGGTGGTCGACGCGTTCGTGGTGGACGGCGCGCCAACCCTGAGCGGCGCGGCCGGCGCCGGGCCGACGATCATTCCTGTCGCGCGGGGCTGGATGGAACATCCGGACCAGGTGCCATCGCCGCCGACCGGTGCGATCACCCTCAGCGGACGCCTGATTCCCTCTGAGGCGCCGAACCCCAAGCCCAACAATTTGCCCGCCGGCCAGGTCGCTGCCCTGTCCACGGCACAACTGGTGAACATCTGGGATGTCAACAGCTATCCGGCCTTCGTCGTGGCCAACACCGAAGTGGCCGCAGGCATCGATGTCAGCGCGCACGCCGTCGCAGGGCCGCTGCAGGGCATCACCGTTGGGGCTCAGCCCGAATCCGCCAACTTCAACTGGCTCAACATCTTCTACGCCGTCGAATGGGTCGTGTTCGCGGGTTTCGCCGTGTTCCTGTGGGGCCGACTGGTCGCCGACGACTATCGACGAAGCCAGGAGCCAGACGACGACGGTGACTATGACGACGGGGACGACGGTGACTATGAAGACAACAACGGCAACGACGACGACGACGGCGACGACGGCAACGACGGCGACGGCGACCAAAACAACGGCGACCAAAGCAACACCGGCGACGCACCAGACCTTGACCCGGTTCCACCCCTTTCCCGTGAGGTAACTTCGTGAGCGAAACATCCAAGACCCGTAAGCGCCGCTTCGGCGGCACCGCCGACCAGATCCGGTCAGCCCTGGGTTTCTACAAGGTGATGGCCTACCTCACCGGATCCATGCTGCTGCTGCTGACGGCTGAACTGGTGATCCGATACGGCTTTGGCTCCGTCCTCATGGCCGGCGGCACCAACACCTCCACGGGGGAAGCCCACGGTTTCGGCCTGGCCGGCGTGCAGGGAGACGTGTACAGCGTCACCGGCGGGTTCAACATCTCGACGGCCGTGCTGATTGTGCACGGCTGGATGTACGTCGTCTACCTCATCGCCGATTTCCGGCTCTGGTCGCTGATGCGATGGCCGTTCAGCAAATTCATCCTCATCGCCCTGGGCGGCGTCATCCCGTTCCTGTCCTTCTTCGTCGAGGGGCGCATCCACCGCCAGGCCGAGGCGGAACTCGCAGCCAATCCGCAGGCCTCGAAGCGCTACTAACCGCGACAACCCTGTCGGATGGTGGACAACCCTGCCGGATATATGCTTGTCACAGGGCTTCCGCCGGGGCTTGGGTAAGATTGAACGGTGACTAATCCAGCCCCGGCCCAGACTTCCCAGCGGCCTGTCCTTGTTGTCGACTACGGAGCCCAGTACGCGCAGCTCATTGCCCGACGGGTCCGCGAAGCCAACGTGTACTCAGAGGTTGTGCCGCACACCTGGACCACAGCGCAACTGCTGGCGAAGGACCCGGCGGCCATCATCCTCTCCGGTGGTCCCTCCAGCGTTTACGCCGAAGGTGCTCCCGCCGTCGGTGCTGACCTGTTCGAGGCGGGGGTACCTGTCTTCGGCATCTGCTACGGCTTCCAGGCCATGGCCGCTGCGCTGGGCGGTACCGTGGCCCAGACCGGGCTGCGTGAATATGGCGCCACCGACGTGACCACCATCGGCGAAGGCCGCTCCATCCTGGCGGACCTTCCCGCGCACCAGAACGCGTGGATGAGCCACGGCGACAGCGTGCAGCAGGCCCCCGAAGGATTCGAGGTTCTGGCCAGCACCGCCGGGGCCCCGGTCGCAGCCTTCGCCAACGAGGCCAAGGGCCTCTACGGCGTGCAATGGCATCCCGAGGTCAAGCACTCCGACTACGGCCAGAAAGTGCTGGAAAACTTCCTCTTTGTCGGGGCCGGACTGGAGCCAAACTGGACCACCGGCAACATTGTCGAAGAACAGGTTGAACGCATCCGCGAACAAATCGGTGGCGCCCGCGTGATCTGCGGACTCTCCGGTGGAGTCGACTCCGCCGTCGCCGCAGCTCTCGTGCAGCGCGCCGTCGGCGATCAGTTGACCTGCGTCTTTGTCGACCACGGCCTCCTGCGCGAGGGCGAGGCCGAACAGGTGGAGCGGGACTTCGTGGCCGCCACCGGCGTGAAACTGTATGTGGCCAAGGAAACCGACCGATTCCTGGATGCGCTCGCTGGCGTCTCCGATCCTGAAACCAAACGCAAGATCATCGGCCGTGAGTTCATCCGGGCGTTCGAGGAAGCCGAACGCGCCCTGATCGCCGAGGCCGGGTCCGACGGCGAACAGATCAAGTTCCTGGTCCAGGGCACCCTGTATCCCGACGTCGTCGAGTCCGGCGGTGGAGAAGGCGCCGCGAACATCAAGAGCCACCACAACGTCGGCGGCCTGCCTGAAGACCTGCAGTTTGAACTCGTCGAACCACTGCGCGCGCTGTTCAAGGACGAGGTCCGGGCTGTGGGCGCCAAGCTCGGACTGCCCGCCGAAATCGTCGGTCGCCAGCCCTTCCCCGGTCCCGGTCTGGGTATCCGCATCGTGGGGGACATCACCTCCGAGCGGCTGGAGCTGCTGCGCAAGGCCGACGCTATTGCCCGGGCCGAGCTCACCGCCGCAGGGTTGGACAACGACGTCTGGCAGATGCCCGTCGTGCTGCTGGCCGATGTGCGCAGCGTCGGCGTCCAGGGGGACGGGCGCACCTACGGCCACCCGATCGTGCTCCGTCCGGTGTCCAGCGAGGACGCCATGACGGCCGACTGGTCGCGCCTGCCTTATGACCTGCTGGCCCGCATCTCGAACCGGATCACCAACGAGGTCGACGGCGTTAACCGGGTGGTGCTCGACGTGACGTCCAAGCCGCCGGGAACCATCGAATGGGAGTAGGCGCCAACGGCTGCGGCAGGACCGTTCCCGGTCTTGCCGCAGCCGTTCTTGCCCTTCCTCCGTGTGCCCTGCCCGGTAACTCCGGCCGGTCGGGATAGCCTCGGAGACATGCCCGCATGGTCCAGATCGTTCCGCGTCAGTCCAGAAAAGAAGGAACAAGTGTCCGAAACAGTTCGCAGTCCTGAGAGCTCCGAGGAGCTTCGGGCGTGGATCGCCGGTCTGGGTCCCTACGCGGGCCCTGACACCCTGCTGGCCTTCACCAAGGCGCCGGAAGGGTCCATCGACCTGACCCATGCGCACCCGTCGGGCCTGGCACAGCTACTCGCCGGACGACGGACCCGGCTGTCGATGCTGATTCGGGACACCGAGCAATACGCAGTCGCCGTACGGACCGCCAGAACGCTGCGGGCAAAAACCTTCGAGCTGAATTCGGACCGCGGTATCGACGTCGGCTATCTCGCCGCCGGCATCGCCAGCTGGACCAATACGCAGAATATCCAGCCGCACCACGTGTCCGCGCCGGTGCTGCTCATTGCCATCGCGTTGGCCGCCCGGCCAGACCAGGACGACTACGAACTACAGCTGACCGAGCAGGCGCGCGTCAACCCGGCGTTGATCCGGCACCTGGAACGCGCCCACGGCATCACCTTCGATCCTTCGGCTTTGGCGCGGCTGGCCTACAGCACGGCACGCTTTGACCCGGCGCCGGTGCTGGAGCGTCTCCGGATCCTGCTGCAACCGATCCGCAATGCACGGGTAGACCACCATCTGCTGGTTTCCACCTTCGCCGACCTCACCGAAAACCTGAACGACCCGGCCCTGCTTGAGGGCAATGAGCTCATCTCTGCCCTCCGTGCTGTAACTCAAGACGGCGCAGGGGATGGTGCAGGGGACGGCGCAGGGGATGGTGCCGGGAATGGTGCAGACGAGCTGGACACCGCCGAAGGCGGGCGCTTTGCGCCGTTGGACAGCCGATCCCCGCAGGACGAAGTGCTGGTCCTTGACGCTGACGCCCAGCAGCAGCACGTCATCGACATGGTCCGCGCCGGGAACTCCCTGGTGGTATCCACCCCGCCCGGAAGTGGCCAGACCCAGACAGCCATCAACGCCATCGCCGGCCTGGTGCACGACGGCAAACGCGTGCTGGTGGTCGCTGAACGCCGTGCCACGTTGAATGAACTCGCGCAACGATTCACTACCCTCGGGCTGGACTCCCTCCTGCTGCAGCTAAGCGCCACCACGGGCCCCCAGCAGCTCAAGGCCCAGCTGGTCCGGTCCATCATGCGCAACGAAGCTGCTGCTGAGCCGAAACTGGAAAACCTGCACCGGACGCTGGTGGACCACCGGCACCAGCTGATTGACCATGTCGCTTCCCTGCACAACGTCCGTCAGCGGTGGGGCTGCTCGCCGTACCAGGCCATGCAGTCACTGGCCCAGCTCACGTCAATCCACCCAGCACCTTCGACCACTGTCCGATTGAAGCGCAGTGTGCTGGACACCATCCAGGACCGCAAGGAACTCGGGGAGCGGTTGTACCGCGCCGCTGAACTCGGTGGTTTCAGCAAGTCCGCGACGTCCAGCGCCTGGCACGGCGCCCGGCTGGTCACCCGAAAGGAAACCGAGGAAGCCCACGCTCTGGCGGCAGCCCTGCTCAAGCGGGTGCCGGCGTTCCGGGTCCAGATGGACCAGGTCTCGGAGTTCGCCGAGATCCGCCGGGCCGGCACCGTTGCGGAGTGGGGCGGGCAACTGGAACTGTTGATGGCCGTCCGCGAGAGCCTGGACAGGTTCACTCCCGACATCTTCGACCGGCCCGTCACCGACCTGATCTCGGCCACCGCCAGCTCCGGCTGGCGCCGTGAACACCGCGTTGAGATGGCCTCCATGCAGCGCTCGCGCCTGCGTCGTGTCGCCAAGGAATACGTCCGGCCCGGCGTTCACATTTCGGATCTGCACGCTTCGTTACTGCTGGTGCAGGAACAGCAGGCAGCCTGGGCTGCATTTGCCACGACGCAGCGCCACCCTGCCGTCCCGACCGGACTGGTAGAACTTCGCAACACCCTGGATTCCTTGGTGGGGGATCTGCAGAAGCTTGGCGCTGCATTGGACCTCACTCCGGCCGGCGGTGATCTGCTGCACAGTGATTACGATGCCCTGCTGGCGCGGCTGACCGCCCTGGCCGGTGATAAGGAGACGCTGGAGAACCTGCCAGAACGGACCCTGCTGCTGGAAAGCATGCGGGAACACGGGCTGGGAGAGCTGCTTGATGACCTCGCTGCTCGGGAAGTTCCGCCGTCGGAAACCAAGGCCGAACTAGAACTCGCCTGGTGGCAGTCGGCGCTCGAAGCCATGATCAGCGGCGACGACTACCTGGCCATGTCCGACGGCGAAAGCCTGCGCCAGCTGGAAGCCGAGTTCCGCCTGGCGGACCAGGCGCACGTTGCCAGCGGCAGCGCGCGGCTGCGTTGGAAGTTGGCGCAGGACTGGAATTCCGGCCTTACGGCGCGCCAGCGCCAGGCCGAATACCTGCGGAACCTGCTCAAGGACGGCCGGGTAAACCTGGACGCGTTGGCAACCCACTCTCCTGACCTGCTGGCCAACCTGGTTCCCATTTGGACC
Organism: Micrococcaceae bacterium; assembly: GCA_025465475.1. GTDB lineage: Bacteria > Actinomycetota > Actinomycetes > Actinomycetales > Micrococcaceae > Arthrobacter_M. Next base: position 13,494 of record JAODMR010000050.1, on the reverse strand, counting down.
GTTAGCCCGTTGGTCCTGCCGTCGGTGCTTCCGGCGGGCCACCGCTTTGACGCGGTGGTGATCCTCGACGCCGAGGCCACCTCGCTGCAGGCCGCGCTTCCCGCGCTGGCCCGTGGAGGCCAGGTCGTTGCCTTCGGTGATGAGAAGACCGCTGCTCCCCGCGCTTTCTCCGTGTCCGTTGAACGGGTGGCCAAGGGTGAAGAGGACACCCCTGCGCTGTTGAGCGTTTTCGGCGCCCTCTCCGCCGTGCTGCCCCGGCGTCGCCTCACCATGTCCTACCGCGCCGTCGACCAGGACCTGGTGCTGCAGCTGAGCCGGAGCTTTTACGACGGACTGCTCGAGCGGCTGCCGGACGGACGCAACGTCACCGGCCTGGACCGTACCCTCGTGGTGGACTACCTGCCCGATGGCACCGGAATGCCCGGTGCCGGCGCCGATGGTGTGGAATCCGTCGTTGCGGAAGTCAACCACGTCGTCGACCTGGTCTTTGAACATGCCCGCCAGCGACCACAATTGTCACTGGCGGTGATCACCGCCAGTGAGCGGCATGCGGCACGGGTGGCGCAAGCCATCCGCACGCAGATGCCCAACCACCCTGACCTGGCGGGATTCTTTGCCAGTGGTGCCGAAAGCTTCCGCGTGGTGGACATTGATAGGGCCGCCGGCATGGTCCGCGACCACGTCATCTTCTCGCTGGGCTATGGCCGGACGCCGCATGGCCGGGCCCTGCACAACTTTGGTCCCCTTTCTGCTCCCGATGGGCGCAGCAAGTTTGTGCTGGCGATGACCCGGGCCCGTGAATTCCTCCAGATCACTACCTGTTTCCGGCCGGAAGACCTGGATCCGGAGCGGCTGAGCGCCGGCGCCCGCGACTTTTATGAACTGCTGGACCGGGAGCTCGCCGGACATTCCCTGTTGGGCTCCACGGCCTCCCGCGCCGCCGCAAGTGAGCAGCTGCTGGGGGAGGACCCGCTGGTGGCCGACCTGGAAGACAGGCTGCGCGCCCGGGGCGCCAGGGTGTGGCACCACTACGACGGCTCGATCGACATGGTTGCCGCCGCAGATCCCATGCGCCAGCTGGGACGCCAGGACGAGGAAGTGCCGACGCCCGTCGCCGTCGAGTCTGACGGCACGGCCAAGTACCAGGCGTGGAGCGTTCGCGAACGCAGCCGGCTGCGTCCGCAGTTGCTGGAACGCCTCGGCTGGCGGTACATGCCGCTCTGGACGATCGAGGTGTTCACCGACCCCTCATCGTGTGCTGACCGCATTGGCGAATACTTAGGCCTGTCTTCGGAGCTGGAGGGAGACATGACGTCCCTGCTGAGTGCGCCGCTGGACACCGGTTCCGATACCTCCACTGGACAGTGGAGCCCTGAAGAGCCGGTGGCCCTCGCTGACGACAGCTTCCTCAATGACCCGCTTGCCGACGCCACCGGCATTGCGGCTCCCGACGATGATGCGGCAACTCCGTCCCCTGGCGAACCCAACGGGGCCGCTGGCGAAGCATCTGATTCTGAAGGGTCTGGCGCTAAAGGGTTTGGCGCTGAAGAACCCACCTCGCCGTCGTCGGAAAAGGATAAGGCGTCGACCGACGAAGGCCCTAAAGCGGAAGCCACCGACGGAAACGAGGAAGACCAAATGGAGCAGGCGAACGCAAAGCCGGTTTTGTCCGGAACAACGGGCAGTGAAGGCTCCGACCTGCTTCCGAAGGTAGCTGGCGAGGACGACCCGCGATCATGGGGCGACGCCGGCCAGCGCGATCACGACGACTGGTTGAAGGAGCAGCGTCCGCCGCACTGGGGGTGAGCAAGGGTCGGCAAGCAAGGGTCAGTAAGCAAGGGTCGGCAAGCAAGGGTCAGCCCATGTCGGCTGCCCAGGCTAACGCGCGTTGGCCGCGCCGAGGGTCAGCCCGTGTCGGCGGCCGTACCGGTCAACACCAGGAAGATCTTTCCGCGTGCGGAGGCTCCGGCAAGTTCAGCCGCCTGCTGAGGCGGTGCACCCACCACGACCAGGCCCTCAGTGCCTTCGGGTGCTGACAACGGCGTCGCATTCGGCGCGGCCGGGGGCTTCCAAAGCACCGGAACTCCGGCGGCGAGAACCCGGTTCGATACGGGCTGCTCCAGTCCGTTCCCGGCGCTGATCACCACATCCACGAGTTGACCCGGTTGGACGAGCTTGACCGTGGACGGATCCGCCAGCCGCAACGGGATGGCTTGTGTTCCCGGCGGCATGCCCACCAGCAGCCCGGGTCCCAGCAGGGACGCGTCAGTGATGAACTGCCCCTTGCGCAGCGGTCCCGATACCTGATGACTAACGGCGTCGGACACCTCGAGGAGAGCGGACTCGGGGACGATCGCCGGTGCCGCTCGGGCGAGCACGACATCGGCGTCAGTTAGGACGCTACCCGCTGGCAGATCCCTGGCCGCGAGCACAACACGTGCCGTATCCGGGTCGGGAGGGGTCAACTGGGCCACCGAGAGCGCAGCAGCAGCACTGAGCAGCAACGCCGCGATCAGGCGGCGCCGCCTGCGGACCACCCGGACCAGGCCGTGGAAGAGAGAAGGTCGCTGGACGCCAGGCGCGGCACCAGTCCGCTGAGAAAAGCCGGTGGCAAAAGCTGGGTAGGAGCGAGCAGGGTAGGAACTAGCTGAGTACGAACCAGCTGAGTACGAACGAGCTGAGTACGAACGAGCTGAGTACGAACGAGCAGGGTAGGAAGCATTGAACGTCCGGCGCGGCCTCATGTACCTGACGGTAGGCAGGAATTAGCGAGCCATCATCGACCGAAGGTCGGTGGGGGAGGAATGAGACCACGGCTGCCCGGTGCAGGACCGGACAGACCACGTCAGCTGGCGGCAGCGGAGCCCGTGCTGGTTGAAGCGGCCGCCGGTGTGCTGGACGAGGACGCAGGTGCGGTGCTCGCCTTTCCAGCATCCGAGGACGAGGATGCACTGACCGTGCTGCCCTTGCTGTCGCGTGAATCCGTGCGGTAGAACCCAGACCCCTTGAATACCACGCCGACGGAGTTGAATTTCTTCCGCAGGGAGCCCTCACACTCCGGGCATACCGTCAACGAGCTGTCGGTGAACGACTGCTGAACGTCGAAGGCGTGGCCGCAGTCCTTGCAGGCGTAGGCATAAGTAGGCACTGTTTTTCCTCCTGGAGACAGACGTCGGAGCCGGAACTGTTCGCAGAGATTAGCAGTCCAGCGGCCCGAGTGCTAATTCTAGCATCCCCTCAAAGACCCGTTCGGGCGGTTGGCAGGTACCCTTCGGGAGTGAGGACACCGGCGACCGGCAGGTCCAGGGGGTCAACCGGGAAGGTGTCCGGCTCCACTAGCTCGTCGGTAAAGACCATGGCAGCGGTCAGCGGAGGTGTCGTAAACGTGGATAGCGTGGCAAGGAAGCGGTCGTAATAGCCGCCGCCCTGGCCCAACCGGTTGCCGTTTGTATCCACCGCCAGGGCCGGAATTAGGAGGCCGGCGGCAGCGGCCACATAAGCGGACGGCTGCGCTTCGCCGACAGGCTCCTGCACGCCGGCAATCGGGCCAGGGCGCAACTCCCCACCGGCCTCCCACCGGACCCAGCTCAACCGGTAGTCCTCCTCGCACACCGGCAAGAGGACGTCGAATCCGGCGTCGGACAACTCGGGAATCAAGACGGCAGTGGAGGGTTCCGTCGGCCCCGACAAGTACACCGCGATACGCTTCCGCCGCCCGGCAGAGACCAGATCCGCCGCCCAGGCAAGCCCGTAGTCCGCAAACTGTTCAGCGGCGGCGTTCCGTGCCTCGGCGCCCATGCTGCGGCGAAGCTCCCGAACTTGCGCGCGCATCTGCTGCTTAGTCAGCACGTCGGCCTTTCTGGTTATGGCATTTCGAATAACCGTACGTCGTAAAAGTGACAAGGTTGTTAAGTTGCCCGAAGCTGCCTGAACGGAATTGACTTCATCCTCAAGTAGCCTAGGACAATGACTTCTGCATCCCGCGTACGCAAGGCCGTCATTCCTGCCGCCGGTCTTGGAACCCGATTCCTGCCCGCTACCAAGGCCATGCCGAAGGAAATGCTTCCGGTAGTGGATAAGCCTGCCATCCAATACGTGGTGCAGGAAGCCGTCAGTGCCGGACTGCAGGACGTCCTGATGATCACCGGGCGCAACAAGCGGGCCCTTGAGGACCACTTCGACCGGGTGCCCGTGACGGAGCAGCTCCTGGAGGCCAAGGGCGACGCAGAGAAGCTCAGTGCGGTGCAGCACGCCACCGACCTCGGCGACATCCACTACGTCCGCCAGGGCGACCCCAAGGGCCTCGGCCACGCTGTCCTTCGCGCCAAGACCCACGTGGGCAACGAGCCGTTTGCGGTGCTCCTCGGTGATGACCTCATCGATGAGCGCGATGAACTGCTGACCACCATGATCGAAGTGCAGGCAAAGACGGGTGGATCCGTGGTTGCCCTCATTGAGGTGGAACCCTCCCAGATCTCCTCGTACGGGTGTGCCGACGTCGAAGTGATTGAGGGCGAAGGGTATGTCCGTATCCGCCAGCTGGTGGAAAAGCCCAGCCCCGAAGAGGCTCCGTCCAACCTGGCAATTATCGGCCGGTACGTGCTCCACCCGGACGTGTTCCAGGTACTCGAAAACACGAAGCCGGGACGCGGCAACGAAATCCAGCTCACCGACGCCCTGCAGACCCTTGCCGCCCGCGATGGTGATGGTGGCGGCGTCTATGGCGTCATTTTCCGCGGTCGCCGTTACGACACCGGTGACAAACTGAGCTACCTCAAGGCCGTGGTAACGCTGGCCTGTGACAGTGAAGACCTCGGCCCGGACCTGCGCAGCTGGCTGACCAGTTTCACTGCGCACCTGCCCGCCTAGGATGTACGGGGCCAAGCTGTGTGGCCGGTAACGCTTGAGTCCGGTGACCTGGTGTTGCGGCCCATCCGCTACCGGGACAAAAACGACTGGACGCGGGTACGGTCCCGCAACCGGGAGTGGCTGACGCCCTGGGAGGCCACCAACCCCATTCCCGGTGGACAGCTGCCCACATTCGCCGGCATGGTGCGGTCCCTGAACGGTCAGGCGCGCCAGGGTACCGCGCTGCCATTCATCATCAGCGAACGGATGCCCGGCGCAGCCGCGCCGCAGCTGGTTGGCCAGCTCACGGTTTCCTCCATTGTGTGGGGCTCGGCCATGATGGCCACCCTGGGCTACTGGGTGGACAGCGCGCGGGCCGGGCGGGGCATCGCCCCCACCGCCGTCGCCATGGTCACCGACCATTGCTTTCAGGTCCTGGGTTTGCATCGGATGGAAATCAACATCCGGCCGGAGAACGGTCCTAGCCTGCGCGTGGTGGAGAAACTGGGATTCCGGGATGAGGGCCTACGGCCCCGCTACCTGCACATCAATGGCCGATGGGCGGACCACAGAAGCTTCGCCCTTACCGCCGAGGAAGTTCCGGGCGGGTTGCTGCCGCGCTGGCTCAGTTCTCACTGACGCCCGACAACGTCAGGTATCCGGCGACACACCGCCGTTCTTCGCCTGTCAACACCAGTTGCATCCATAAGGTTGAAGAGTGGACATGCCTCTCAATACATCGGTGATTTTGGTCGTTGCGGTCGCCCTGTGGCTGATTTGGGTGGCACCTTACGTCCTGCGCCGCGGCAAGCCACTGTTGGCCGCTCCGGCACCGGTCCTGCACATGACCGCGACCACGTCGGGACAGTCCGGCGCTGCACCCACTCATCAAGCCGCGAGCCACACGTCGTCCAGTACAGCCCTTCGCCCGCCCTCCGAACAGGTAGAGCCCCCCATGCCGCAACCCACCTCCACGCCGGCGCCATTCCGGGTCCACTATGGCCGCACCGCCGTCGCGCTCCTTGGGGTGGTGGCCCTTCTGACCCTCCTTATAGGCGGAGTGTTGGCGCTGGTCGGCGTCGTGTCCGCCGGGGTGCCCCTGGTCGCTGTTCTGGTTTTCGCCGGGTGCGTCGTGTTGCTGCGTGCCCTTGCCATCCGGGCGCGCCGCAAGAGGGTTGACGCCGCTTTCCATGCGGCTATGGGATCGGAGGCGGCGGCAGAAGCCGCCCGATTTCCGGGCACCGGTTCCAGCGACCCTGAACGGTCAGCGCACGGGCTCGACGCCAGTGTCCCGGTAAGCGGCGTTGTCCCGCTAGGCGGTGCTGTTCAGGTAAGCAGCGCTGTTCCGGCACACAGCGCTGTCTCAGTCCGTACCGATGCGGTCGTAGCAGGCCCGCGGCAGGACCAACCCCAGGAGACCCCCGCGCGGATGGATGACGTGTTCGACGCCGAAGCGGCTGACGATGCAGCCGCCGCTACCGTGGTCGCCGTCGGACGCCCCTTCAATGCCGCAGAGCTGCGCAGTGCCGCGTTGGCTGTCGCTGCCCAAGGGCGCGCCGCCGCCGCCGCTGCCCACGGGGAGCCGGAAGCTGAACCATGGCAGCCGGTAGACCTGCCTGCTCCGGCCTACGTCGACGCACCCAAGGCCGGACGCCCGGCCCCGCAGCCACTTGAGCTGCCGGAGTCGCCCAAGCCTGCCGCCAGGACCTCCATCAAGGCCAGTGAGGCCGCAGGCAAGGCCGACGAGTCGGCAGGTACAACTCCCCGCAACACCACAGCGCTCGGGAACCTCGACGACGTGCTGCAACGCCGCCGCGCCTAACCCCGCCGACGATGGTCCAGCCCATCGCTGGTCGAGCCCGTCGCTGGTCGAGCCTGTCGAGACCCGGTTGGCCCACCGTTTGGACACGCACTGACTGGAGATATAACCTAGGGAAGCCGACAGCATAGCTGCTGCGGGGCTATGGCGCAGTTGGTAGCGCGCTTCGTTCGCATCGAAGAGGTCAGGGGTTCGAATCCCCTTAGCTCCACCACGAAAGCCCCCTGGACTGCGGAAACGCTGGTTCGGGGGTTGTCTTTTTTGCGAAAGCGGCGCCCTGGGCGCATATCGCTTTCGCGCCGCACCTAGTCGATACCTCATATCGTCTAGGCCCCCTCGCCGCCCCAGCGTGCGAGCGCGTCGATCGCCTCGCGCAAGGCAAGCCCGCGATCGGTCAGCGCGTAGGCCCGGGTGTTGTGCCGGAGGGGCAGGCGGGACAGTACGCCGGCCGCCTCGAGCTCACGCAGGCGGGTCGCGAGCATGTTCGTCGGCACCCCCAGGTCGCGCTGCAGATCACCGTAGCGCTGTGGTCCGTCGAGCAGCCGCTCCACGACGAGCAGCGCCCACCGTGCTCCGACGATGTCGAGGGCCGCAACGAGGTCGTCGCTCACGCGGTCGGATCGGCGTCCGGCTTCATCCAGAACGGTGAATAGTGGTAGCCGTCAGGGTCGTCGAACTGGCGCTGATACATGAAGGGGTAGTCGTCGGTGTCACCGATCCGCCCGCCGGCGGCGCCGGCGCGTTCGACGAGTTCGTCGACCGCTTCGCGGCTGCCGAGGTCGAACGAGACCGTGACCTTTGAGGGGGTGTCGGGCCCGCCAACCAGTTCTTCGGCGCCGCCGACGCTCGCGTACATCTCGCGGCTGCCGAGCATGACGTACTGCTCGGGCGCGATCGCGAAGCACGACACGTTGTGATCGGACATCTCGGCATTGAGGGTCCAGCCGAGGGTGGTGTAAAAGACGGTGGCGCGCTCCACGTTCTCAACGGGGCAAGTGATGAAAAGGCTCATGCGGCCCATACTTGCAAAATACAAGTAAGGCGTCAAGGCCCTGTCGTGCCCTCCGAGAGTGGATCCGTTGACGGGACGGATCGGTTGTGTGTGTGCCCTGTAAGTGATCTTGCATGGAATCGCAGCTTCTTGTTTGCCCGAAATGGCTTCGGGTGGAGGAGCTATATCGCTCAGTGTCGATAGGAGGACCCGCCGGGCCACGCAGACTGCAGCATTAGCCTCGCGGACTATGGATTTCAGGGTCCACCCGGATGTATCGTCAACTATCGTTGTACGTCGTTCACGATTTCAGTGGAGAGCATAATGGGCAATTCATTCCCGGCAGGTGCATTTGGCGGCTACAACATCGACGGCGTGTGGGAGGCCGTTGAGGAGCTGCGTTCGCGGTTTGAAAAGCGCTCCAGCACTCGCGCGGGCCGCGGGGAAGTGCGCTCGGCGGTGCTGGCCCTGCTGGCGGAGCGGCCGATGCACGGCTATCAGATCATTCATGAAATCGAGGAGCGCAGCGGGGGCAACTGGAAGCCCAGTGCCGGTTCCGTCTACCCAACCCTGCAGTTGCTTGCAGATGAGGGGCTCATCACCGCTACCGAATCAAATGGTCGAAAGATCTACTCGCTGACCGAAGCGGGCCGTGAGGTCCTCGCAGGCGGCGACGCGTCAGCGCCGTGGGAGTCGGCGAGCCCGACGTCCGGTGCCGGTTTCGCGGCGTTGCCCAAGGCGGGCGTGGAACTCGCGCAGGTTGCCGCCCAGGTGGGCCGCACCGGCACGCCCAAGCAGGTGCAGGAGGCCGTGGCAGTACTCGACGAAGCACGTCGTCGGTTGTACGCCATCCTCGCCCAAGACTGACAGGACTGACAGGGTGACGCCGGTTCGACGCGAGGGAGCAGATCCGGTGCCCGGCGCCGGGGATACCCGCGCTCGTTGCCGTCGAATCCTGCGTTTCGCGGCATGGCATCTGGCCGTGACGTGGTGGTTCGAACTGCTGCTCCCTCGCGTGGGGCTGGGCAGGATCGCCGACCGGACCCGGGCGCGAAGGATGCGGCGCTTCGCGCAGCGCTTTCGCGTCCTCGCGGTGGAGCTGGGCGGTCTGATGATCAAGGTCGGGCAGTTCATGTCCTCCAGGCTGGATGTGCTTCCGCCGGAGATCACCGCCGAACTGGAAGGCCTTCAGGACGAGGTACCGCCCGTTCCCTTCCCCGCAATCCGTGCCCTTGCTGAGGCGGAGCTGCTGGCGCCGCTGGATGCCGTGTTCGAGACCATCGACGGAACGGCGATTGCTGCTGCGTCCCTGGGGCAGGCGCACCGGGCAAGACTTTCCCCCACCGATGCCGCTGATACCGGGCTGGACGGCGTGGTGGTAAAAGTGCAGCGACCGGGCATCGGCGAGATTGTCGACGTCGACCTGGCCGCGCTGCGCAAGGTGGGGGGCTGGCTCAGTCACGTGCGCTTCGTGGCCAAGCGCGCCGATATGCCCGCCCTGGTGAAGGAGTTCGCGCAGACCAGTCTCGAGGAGATCGACTACCTGAATGAGGCGGCTAATTCCGAGCGGTTTGCCGCGGATTTCGCCCACGACGAGAGGGTGACGGTACCCGCCGTCGTCTGGGAGCGAACCACCCGCCGGGTGCTCACCCTCGAAGACGTCACGGCCATCAAGATCACGGACTCCAAGGCGCTTCTTGCGGCGGGCATCGACCCGGCCCAGGTGGCCCCGGTCTTCGCATCGGTCATGTTTGACCAGCTGTTCACGAACGGGTTTTTCCACGCCGATCCGCACCCCGGCAACATTTTCATCACTCCAAGTGCAGGTTCCCACCCAACGCGTCCATGGAAGCTGACGTTCGTGGACTTCGGCATGATGGGGGAGGTCCCGCCCAAGACGCGCAGCGGCCTGCGGAAGCTGCTGATTGCGGCCGCCTCGCGGAACGGAAAGGGGCTGGTGGCGGCGATCAGCGACGTGGGCGTGCTGGTGCCCTCGGCCGACACGGCCGAGCTGGAGCGGGCGATGACACACCTCTTCGCCCGGTTCGGCGGGATGGGCTTCGCTGAGCTTCGGGAGGTTGACCCGCGGGAGTTTCGGGAGTTTGCCGTGGAGTTCGGCGACGTGGTGCGTTCCCTGCCGTTCCAGTTGCCGGAGAACTTCCTGCTGATTATCCGGGCCATGTCCCTGACGTCAGGGGTGTGCAGCTCACTGGACCCGCGGTTCAATCTGTGGGACTCAGTCGAGCCCTATGCCGCACAATTGCTCCGCGAGGAGCGCGGCAACCTCGTGCAGGACATGGCCAGACAGGCCCTCGACGTTGCCGGCGTTGCCCTACGCCTGCCGCAACGCCTGGATGGACTCCTCACCCAGATCGCGGAAGGTTCACTGTCGGTAACCAACCCGCGCCTCGAACGGCAGGCGGTACGGCTTGCCCGGACCGGTCAACGACTGGTGACGGGACTGATATTCGCCGCCCTGCTCATTGCGGGCTCGCTCGTCCGCGCGGACGACACCGTCCTCGGCAACGTGCTGATGATCGTGTCGGTGGTTCCGCTGGTGCAGGGGTTGTGGGTGGGGCGACGTCATCCGTGACCGGTTAGCTGGCACCTGACAGGGCCAGCGCGAGCCGGCGGAGATAGTTGTATTCGGGCCACTCTGCCGGGGTCCCCCTCCCGACGGCGAACTGGCGAGCGTGCCACCACCTTGTTGCTCTTACGCTGGCCTCATGGGTATCGGGGATCAGGCCGAGGATTTCAAGCAACTTCATGCCCTGATTGCCGAAGCCGAGGATGTCAAGGGATTCCTGGGCGTGGCCCTGGAACTGGGTCAGGATGCCGCAGCCGTACTGAACTATTTTGGTCCAACCGCCGGATTGTTCACCAAGTACGCGGTCCAGGACGGGGTGGTCTTCGCGAACATGGCCGGTCATGCCCTGCGCCTGGCACTGCGGATGGCCGCCGCTGACCAGCTCGCCGACAACCTGAAAGCCGCAATGGAAAGCAGGACAGCCATCAACCTGGCCTGCGGCATACTCATGGAGCAGAACCAATGCAGCCAGGGCCAAGCGATCGACATCCTTCGCCGCGCGTCCAGCGCCCGGAATCAAAAACTGCACGTCCTCGCCCAGGCCCTGATAGCCAGTTTTTCCGGGGCAGAACAGATAACCACCTATTTCGATGACTAGACAGGTGGCCGGAGCCGTAGGACAACTCAGGGGCGGCGGGCAGCCCAGGCGGTTCGGCCAGCGCGAATTGACAGGTCCCGGTGCAACGCGGATCCGGGGTCGTTCCCTGCCAGCAGCTGGTCAAGGGTGGTGAGGTCACCGGCATCGAGCTGACCGTCCAGGACCTCGCGGACGCGCCGCAGCCAGGCCTGTGCCCAACGCGCACCGGCGGCCCGGTCAGGGTGGGCGGCGGACGGAAAACTGCGTTGCCCCACAACCTCCAGACCGGCCCGCTCCAACGGTGCCCGCCAGTCCGGATGGGAGTTCCAGCCGATCCCCGTGAGTTTCGCAATGCAGCGCTCTTCCAGCCCCGGCCGGCCCAGACCGACGTCGTTAGGCAGGAACCGGGGGAGGGTCTCCATCTCCACCACCAGCAGCACGCCGCCGGCCGCCAGGCCTGAACCGATCCTGCGGATCACACGGTCCGGGTCTGCAACCTCGTGCAGGAACGAGGCTGCCCAAACCAGGTGTGCGTCTTGCGGCTGCGGCCACCCTTCGTCCACGTCGGCCTGCACTGTGTTGACCCGTCCCTCGAGTCCATCGGCGGCAAATGTCCGTTGAAGGCGCTCGAGCATCACCGGTGACCGATCGACGGCGGTCAGCTGCGCCGTCGGGAAGTGGCGGGCGAGCGCCAGCGATCCGTTGCCGGTTCCGGCACCGACATCGAGGATGCGCTGTGGCGTGGCGGGCAGGAACGGCTCCAGCCAGGTGATGGCCTCGTCCTGCCACGAGCCGAGTACCGCTGCGTCCAGGTCCAGCAGGTCCGCCAGAGCCTCATCGTGTGCGGAATCGCGATGGTGCCCATGGTGCCCGCTCAACGGTGGTGCGGAATGTTTCGCGCGGCCTTGGGGGAACTCGCTGGACATGGATCACACGATAGAGCACTCCGGCAGGCGCGGCATAGCGCCGGGTTCCGGGCGGGCTGCAGTCTAGGCTGCTTCGCGCGTGATCATCAGGGGGCCGCGTCGGCCGATGGTCCAGACCACGAGGGCGAACACGCTCAGGGCTATCCCTGCCAGCGTGACCGCCGTCCAGCCTCCGGTGTTCCAGAGGACGCCGGCCATGGCCGACCCGATGGCGCCACCGATGAAGTTGCTGGTCACATAGGCGGTGTTAAGCCTGCTGCGGGCTTGGTGGGAGATCGAGAAGATGCGTGTCTGGGTCAGTATGCCGTGGGCCTGCATGGCCACGTCCAGGAGGACGATCGCGGCAATGAGCAGAACCACCGATGTTCCGCCCAGGGCTGCGAGGACAAATGCTGCCAGGATCGCCGCCCAGGCAATGCCCGTCGCCGGCACCGACCAGCCCCTGTCGTGCATCCGGCCCGAGCGCTGGGCAGCGATCGCTCCGGCCAGTCCGATGAGTCCAAAGAGCCCGATGACAGCGGGGGAGTAGGAGAAGGGAGGGGCGCTGAGCAGGAAGGTGAGCGCCGTCCAGAACAGGGAGAACACCGCAAATCCGGTGGCGCCCAGGACGAGGCTCCAACGCACGGCGCTTACCTTCGCGACGACTGCGAAGACGGAAATGATCAGCGCCGGATAGGGAATGGAAGTTTTCGCTGGAGTGGAGGGGATCGCCCGGAACAGCAGGGCGGCCAGGACGACGACGACGACGGCAGCGGCCAGGTAGACAGTGCGCCATCCGGCGACATCGGCGACGAGGCCGCTGACGGTTCGGGAGATCAGGATTCCCGTAATCAGGCCGGAGGCTACCGTTCCCACGATGTGCCCGCGATCGGCGTCGGTGGCTAGGTCACCGGCGAGGGGCGTGATGATTTGGCCGGCAACGGTGCTCAGGCCGACCCCGACGATCGCCAGCAACAGCAGCGCCATGGTCGGTGCGGCAGCACAGGCGGCGAGGGCTGCCGCGGAAATCAGCATCATGGTGGGAATCAGGCGATGCCGGTCATGTCGGTCACCGAGGGGAACGATGAGGAGCACGCCGATGGCGTAGCCAACCTGGGTGGCGGTGACCAGCCAGGCAGCGGTCGCTGGGGAGGCGTGGAGGTCCCGGGCGATGATTTCGAGCAGGGGTTGGGCCCAGTAAAGGTTGGCGACGGCGGCGCCCCCGGCAACAGCGAACAGGAAGGTGAGCCCACGGGTCATCCGCGCGTGCCCCGGGTGGGCGATGGTGTTGCTCATAGCGATCTTTCGTGTCGGGTTTCATGCGGAGGCGGAGCGCTGCTTAGTGCCGGTTTTTCAGGCGGGAAGGCTCGGGAGTCCTGGGACACCACCGGCACTGTCCCACGCTTCGACGTTACGCGGCACGCTGGGTCGGAGGGAGACCCTGCCAGTACACCCCTCCGCGGGATTGTCACGTGCGGGAATGTCAGCGTGCGGGAATGTCAGCGTGCGCGGGAACGTCAGCGTCCCCGTCATGGAGATCCATCAGCAAAGATGGACGTATGGAACCAACTACACAGGAAGGGCCGGACCAGGCGCACAGCCGACCGGCCGGCACAAGCGACGCTACGGTCAAGGCCCTTGGAAAACTCTCAGAGGCACTGGAAGTCGTCGAGCATGCCCGCGGCTACCTTTACGGCTTTCACCGGTTAACCGGCACTGCCGACCTGGCGTTGGGCGAGGCCGTGGAGCTGCTCCGGGACGCGGGGC
>JAODMR010000146.1 GCA_025465475.1 Micrococcaceae bacterium | reverse complement strand
ACATCATTCTGGTGGGCACGCTGTTCCCTTGGCCGGGCGATTGGACAGCCGAATTAGTCTCCCGCGGCCCCCATCCCGCCGCAGTCCTGTCGGGCGTCGCGCTGGACGCTTTGGGCTGACGACGGGGCCCGGGCTGCTGGTCGACCACGGCACCGGGGGCCCGGCGGTGGTCGACGGCGGACGCGGGCCGGTGGTTGACGGCGGGCCCGTGCGTGGTCGACGGCGGCCCGAGGTGGTGGTCGACGGCCCGGGGTGGTGGTCGACGGCCCGAGGTGGTTCAGGACGCCTGCCGTCCCGGGTTCGCGGGTCCCGCTGGCCCCAAAACCGGTTTTGGCTGATTCTCTGTGGCTACGTGCACCACTTTGAGGCACTGACGGTGCGCATGGTGTTGATTCTCTGCGGATCGGTGCTGCCGCTACGGCCCAAAACGGTGCAGCTTCATACACTCTCACCAAGCCTCTCCGAACAGGGGCGGTTGACGACCTTATCGGATAGGTCGTCCGGCGAGCGCCTGCCGGATCTGGTCGATCATGTGCTCGGGGTGATGGACGACGTCGTCGTAAAAGAACCGCAGGACCAAGAAACCGGCCAGCACCGCCGCGTTGTCCCGGCGTCGGTCCTTCTTGAACTGCATTGGCTCCAAATGGGTGCTGCCATCCAACTCGATAATTAGGAATCCCTCCAGCAGGAAGTCCACCCATCCAATGCCGGGGATTCGCACCTGCGCCTGCGCGCGAAAACCTGCCCGGCGAAACAGTACCCGGGCAATGGTTTCAAGCAGCGAGTCAGCACTCGGTTCCACCAGGTTCAGCACTGCACGGGCGCGGCCATTTCGGTTTCCGGGCAATTGTTCCCGCAGCACAGATACGTCGAATCTGCGCACTCTGACGGCAGCTTCCACGAGGATCAGCGCCTCAATCTCGGGTAGACAGTGCAGTGCATGGAGCAAAACCAGTGGCAGTGGGGCGTAGGCGGACATGCCAGGTTTCTCCGGCAGCGGACTGCGATGGTCGATCACGCTCGAAGGCAAGCGGCGGTGACGTGCCGAGAGATGAAGGACCTGCGGAGGGCGAAGTTGCCATAGACCATAGTGTTCGACGGCAGAAGAGCAGGTCAGCAGGGCATGGTGTGCCCGCGCTGTCTGTACCTCCTGGGGTGCCGTGGGAGAGAAATAGACTCCTCGGCTACCCCGAATCACTTCGCCTCGACCCAGTGCCCTCATCAGCGCCCGCTCCGACAAACCAGCAGCCGCCAACTGCCCTGCCGTCGCTGCTCCTCCATACAGGTTGAGGGCGTGGGCGGCATCGGGCCGCCACGAACGAGCAGTCATGCCATCAGGATGCAGATGAGAAGAGGGCCCCTGCCCGCACGATCGGGTATCGGTGGACAGGGGCCTAGCCGGAGTGCACAGTGCAGGCAGGGTCGGCAATACAGGGGGCAGCCGACGGCGGTCGGTTGCGTGGAACAGAGTGGTGGCGCCCGGAACTACACCACTTTGGACCGAAAAATAGGATGTCGCCCCAGAAACGCCGTCTATGGCCCAGAACAAGCGGTCAAAGTGGTGCAGCTTGATACAGCCGGGTGCGGTCCCCCAACAGACGCTCCCCAACCGATGCGCCCAGCCGCGCCCAGCCTCGGCCACGGGACTCGGGCCCGGGACTCAGGGCACAGGCGGACCCAGGGCACTCAGGGACCAGGACCTAGACTCAGCAGGAGGACCGGTGGAGCGGGCTCGGATAGACTCGATAGGTACCGCACACTCCCCCAAACCCGCTGCCGTGAACACCTGCCTGTCATTCGTAGGGGAGCGACTCGTCTGACCTGGAGAACCATGCTGAATGAAACTGCCCCAACTGCGGACGCAGCTGCTGCGCACAAAAAGAGGTCCCTAATCGTCGGAGGCAGCCTTGGGGCCGGTATCGTTGCGGCAGGAATAGCCGTGGCCGTTGCGTTCGGAGGCGGGGCATCACCAGCCTCCACAGCTACCGGTAGCACAAGCTCGTCGCCCTCCAGCTCAGCTCCGGCTAGCGGATCGCCGTCGACGGCTTCCCCGTCCCCCGCGTCCACGCAGGCCTTCGCTCCGTTTGATCGGGTGGAGTACCAGCAGACCGGCCCGCTCGCCGGGGCGATAACGCCAGTGGCAGAAACCACCATCACCATCGCCGGCAACTCGGCTGACGCTACCCTGCCGGAGGGTCTAACTGGCCTGTCAATCGACACGGACTCCATGGTGGATTCCGACTTGGATCCGGACAATTCCAACTTGGCCGAGGTGCTCCGAAACACCAACAAACCTGTCATTCGTTTCGGTGGACAGTCAGTAGACAGGCGTTACTTCTGGACGTCAACCAATGAGCCATTGCCGAAGTGGACCATCGTGCCCGGCTACGAAGGTGACAAACGACCAATCGTCAAGGTACAGCCGGTCGACCTGGAGCGAATCAAACGGCTGCTCGACGCTTCCGATGGAAGGGTCGTACTCTCCGTGGACATGGGCCATTTCGACCCAGCCCGTGCCGCCGACTTCGCCGCGCATGCGCAGGCCATTTTTGGCGACCGGTTGCTGGGGGTGGCGCTGGGAAATGAACCTAACGGCTACGGGCGCACGTACAACCCCTACTGGGGGCTTAGAGACAGCTCCTGGAGCTTCGACGACTGGGCGAAGGAAGCCACTTCCACTGCCCAGGCCATCGTCAAGGCGGCGCCTGCCGTGAAGATCATTGGGCCCGAGGTCTACTCCAACGAGTGGTGGAAGCAATTTGCCGACCTGAAGCTGCCCAATGTCGGTGCCTTGGCTTACCACCACTACCCGCTGCCCAATTGCCCGGCTGCATCCGACCCGCTGGCGCCCTCGATTGCCCGGGCCATGTCCCGCGCCCTGGCGGACTCAAGCGCCGCCTATCATCAGACTGCCGCTGAGGTCGCGCGTTCCGCAAACATTCCTGCGTGGCTCACCGAAACCGGCATTTCATCCTGCGGCGGGTCCAATGAGACGACCAATGCTCATGTCTCCGCCTTGTGGACCGTCAACTATGCTCTGAGTGCCGCGCGCGCAGGAGTAACGCAGGTGGACCTGCACAGCTCGCTGGAGGCTTGCAAGGGTGGCCCGCCGCTTTCCCCGATTTGCGACACCGGCGGCTACAAGAAGCCCAATGGTGTCCTTGCGATGCGTCCGGCCTACTACGGCATGATGCTGGTGAACAACATCGGCACAGGGAGCTTCCAGCAACTGGATACCTCCGGTAACGAGAACATCTACGCGTACGCCGTCAAGCACGACGATGGCAGCATGAGCGTTGTTGTCGTCAACCAGAACGACCCGTCGACGACGGCGCAGGCGCCCGTCACGGTGCAGCTTCCCGCGGCTGCCGGGACCGGAACCATGAGCCAAATGACCGGTCCAACGTTCGACGCCCAGGGCCAAACGCGCATTGACGGGCTGGAATCGGCGGGGGTCCCCAAGGATCAGCAGGGTCGAATCCCCGGCTTCGCAGCGGGCGACCAGCGAGTTTCTGTGCCTTTGACGTCCGGTACGGCGACGGTTCTGAACTTCACGTTCTAAAAGGGCAGCCGCGGGGACGGATTTGGCTGATTCGGTGGATCCGGCGCCTGCGGCGCCCGCCACCTGCTGCTGCCCGCGCCACCTACGGCCGCTGCTCGTCGCTTTCCGGCGCGCTGAGGTCTTCTTCTGCGAGCAGGGCGGGTTCGGCGAACCATAATCGCGTTTCGCCATACTTCTTCTCAGCGAAACGCTCCAGGCTTGTCGGCCAGGCGGGCTCCGGCGAGCGTGCCGACCGTTCAACCACCACCACCGCTTCAGGGGACAGGTCAGGGGCAACGGCTGCCAGGACGGCGGTCAGGCCCTCCTCCGAGAGAGGATAAGGCGGGTCCATGAAGACCAGGTCCCAGCGGTCGACGCCGGCAAGGTTGACCCTACCCAGGAACGATTCCGCCTTGGAACGTTGAACGGTCACCACTCGCCTGCCCAGGACACCGTTGATCATCTCCGCGTTGCGCTGGCAGACTCCTGCCGCCCTCTCGCTCGCCTCGACCAGTTCCACCGACGCCGCGCCTCGGCTGGCGCTCTCCACGCCCAGAGCACCTGAGCCGGCGTACAGGTCGAGCACGCGGGCGTCGGCGACGGCGTCCAGGGCTTCCAACCGGGAGAACAGTGCTTCCTTGACGCGGTCAGTCGTGGGCCGGGTAGCTGTTCCGGGCACCGATGTCAGCGGGGTGCCTCCGGCGGCTCCGGCGATAACCCGTGTCATGGGTGCGCCCCGGCGGGGTCGATAGCCGGAAGCGTTGGTGTCCCTGGGATGTTCGTTGAGGTGGTGTCAGCCGCGCTCAAGGAATGCCTCCTTCTCCGGATTGAGGTAAGCCTCGATGGCCGTTTCCAGTGCCGGGTGACCCTCCAGCCCGGGGTCCTCGCCGATGATTCGCCACGCATCTTCCCGGGCGCGGGCAATAACGTCCTCGTGCTGCAGCACCCGCAGCAGTCTAAGCGTGGACCGGCCGCCTGACTGGGAGGCTCCCAGGATATCGCCTTCCCGGCGCAGCTTGAGGTCCTCCTGCGACAACACGAACCCGTCGGTGGTGGATGCGACGGCGTCAAGGCGGCGTCGGCTGGGGTGGTCCGGTTCCAAATTGGTGACCAGAAGGCAAGTACCGGGCAGCCCTCCACGCCCGACGCGGCCGCGCAACTGGTGAAGCTGCGAAATACCAAACCGGTCAGCGTCGAGGATCACCATCAACGTGGCATTGTGCACGTCAACGCCGACCTCAATTACGGTCGTGGAAACGAGCACCTGCACCGATCCCCCAGCAAAAGCGGTCATGGTGTCGGCCTTGACGGTTGCGTCCAGCTTGCCGTGCAGGGCGGCGATGCGGACGCCCTGCAGTGCGGGTTCCATAGACAGCTGCTCGACGACGGCGTTGACTTCCGCGAGTTCCCGCCCCGACCGCCCGTTGCCCGGGCCCCCGCTAGTCGGGCCGCCGTTGGTCGAGCTTGTCGAGACCCGGTTGGTGGAGACGCCGTTGGTCGAGCTTGTCGAGACCCCTCTGGTGGAGACGCCGGTGGTCGAGCCTGTCGAGACCCGGTTGGTGGAGGCGCGGTTGATTTCGACAGGCTCAATCAACGGGACAGGCTCAATCGACGCGACAGGCTCACTCAACGGGACAGGCTCACTCTACGGGGCAGGCTCAATCACCGACTCCGGCTCGGTTAGGGGCTCGAGGTAGGCCAGGCCGTCGTCGTCGGTGCCGATTTTGGGGCAGACGACGTAGACCTGGTGGTCGGCGTCGATCTCTTCGCGGGCCCGGCTCCAAATGCGCTGCACCCAGGCGGGGTGTTCCATCAAGCCCACGACATGGGTGCTGATGGGCGCCCGGCCGGCGGGCAGCTCGGACAGCACGGAGGTTTCCAGGTCCCCAAAAACGGTCATCGCCACCGTGCGGGGAATGGGCGTTGCCGTCATGACCAACAGGTGCGGGGGTTTGCTGGCTTTTCCGCGCAGCGCATCCCGCTGCTCAACACCAAAGCGGTGCTGTTCATCCACCACAATCAGGCCCAGGTCAAAGAACTGCACGTTCTCGGAGAGCAGGGCGTGCGTGCCAATCACGATGCCCGCGGTGCCGGACGCGGCGTCCAGCAGGGCCCGCTTCCGTGCAGGGGCGGGCATTGAACCCGTCAACAGGGTCACCTGCGTACCCAGAAGTGAGCCGCCGAGCATGCCACCCTCCGCGAGGGGGCCGAGGATGCTGCAGATGGACTGATAGTGCTGAGCTGCCAGGACCTCTGTGGGCGCCAACAGGGCCGCCTGTCCGCCCGAGTCGATCACCTGAAGCATCGCCCGGAGCGCGACGACGGTCTTGCCGGAGCCAACTTCCCCCTGCAGCAGCCGGTTCATCGGATGGTCAGCTGCCAACTCCCGGGCCAGCACGTCGCCGACTGACTGCTGTCCCTTGGTCAGCTCGAACGGAAGGGCGGCATCGAACTCCGCCAGCACGCCGTCGGGAGCCCCCCGGCGGGCCGTCGCTTCCTCGGCCGCGGTCTGGGCTCGACGACGGGCGAGCGCGGTCTGCAGGACCAGGGCTTCCTGGTAGCGGAAGCGGTCCCTGGCACGCTGCCAGTCCTCTGGAGTGGCCGGCTGGTGGATGAACCGGTACGACTCTTCCAGGCCAGGCAACCGTTCCCGGTCCGCGACGAAGTCAGGCAACGGGTCCGCCAGACCGGTGAAGTCGACAGCGGCGAGCACGGTCTCGATGATGTGCTGAATCTTCCAGCTGGGCAGCTTGGCCGTGGCAGGGTAGATGGGAACAGGCCGCTGCGCCTGAAACTGGGCTTCGTGGCCGGCTAATTCGTCGTCAGGTAGGAGCATGAAGTCGGGGTTGGTCAGGCTGCGGGCGCCGTTGTAGACGGTGACCTTGCCGGAAAACAGCGCAAGCGCGCCCGGGCGCAGCTCCTTCTGGGCCTTCCAGGCGTTGAAGAAGCTGATCTTCAGGCTACTGAGCCCGCCTGAGTCGTCCGTGATGACGACGTCGGTCAGGGTTCCCTTGCGCGCCCGCATGCTACGGGTGGATACGGAGAGCACCCTGGCCAGGATGGTGACGTCCTCGTTCAACGGCACCTCGTCAATCGCCGTGAGCTCTCCCCGGTTCAGGTAGCGGCGCGGGAAATGGCCCAGCAATTCCCCGACGGTGGTCAGGCCGAGGTGCTTTTCGATGCCCGTGGCGGAGGCCCTACCGATCAGCCTGGTCAGGGGCAGGTCAAAGTCGGCCGGTGGCTGCGGTATGCCGGCGGAGCCCGGGGCCTTAGTGGGCAAGATTGTCCTCCGTCGGAGCCGACCCCGGCAGGCTGCTCGTGCCCGTCATCGCGCCCGGCTCCGACTGCGAGCCCGGCAGGCTGCTCGCCTGGTTGTTGCCGCTCAACTGCGTGACGCTGACGTTGTCCGGAATGCCGACCGCGGAAATGAGTTCCAGGGCGACGTCGGCCTCGGGAACATGGACATGCACCCGCCACCGATACTTGCCGTCCGCGTCTTCGACCTCAGAGACCGGGCTGATGATGACGGAGTCACCCAGTTCATCGAACTTTGCCCGTAACCCTGCAGCATCCAGAGGCGACAAACTGACCGTGCACATGACTTCCACACCGCCAGCCACCGGCATGTCCTCGTGAATGTGCGGGTCCTGCACGTCATATCCCGAGAGCCCGTCCAGCAGTTGATCCTGCAGCTCCTCACCCAGAATCACTGACCGCAGGCAATCGAACACAAGCAGCATCCCGACTCCCCCGGCGTCCACCACTTGGGCATTCCGCAGCTGGTCGAGCTGGAGCTCCGTTTGCACCACAGCCTGGGCCGCCGCTTCAACGACCGCATCAAGGGTCAATCCCAGTGCCGCGTTACTGTCGTCCCCGTGCTGAGCTTCCTCCACCAGGGAGGCCGCAGTGGCGCTGGCCTCCAGTACAGAAAGCATGGTGCCGGGTACCGGGTCGCTCAGCGCCGACCAGCTGCGGATCTGCGCGCGTTGCAGCGACGCGGCCAGCAACGGGCCGCTGATTCTGGCCGACCCTGCCAAGGGCTCGGCGAAGGCGGCCAGGAAAACCGAAAAGAGGGTGCCGGAATTGCCGCGGGCCTGTTCCATGGCTGCCTGGCTGGCTAAGGCAAGCAGGGCTCCGACGTCGGCTGTGTCCAAGTCCTGCACGGCCTGTGCCGCGGAACGCACGGTCAGATAGAGGTTGGTGCCGGTATCGCCGTCGGCCACGGGGAAAATGTTGATCGCGTTCAGGCGGTCACTATGGTTGCCCAGCGTCTCTTCCGACTTGGCCAACCAGCGCCGGAAGGCGGGGGCGTTGGCGGCGATCCTAGAGTACAAAGTGATCCCATCCCGATGCTTGTACAGCTTCCCCTGCGATTGTCACCGGTGCAGTTGTGGCGTTCCCGGGCAGTAACGAGCCTATCGCAGTGAACCCCGGCGGAAGGGGAACGCCAGGAGGAAAAGCGGCGAGCAGCCCATGGTCCTCGCCACCGCCCAGCACCCACTCCATCGGGTCAATCCCCAGTAGCTCGGCAGCCGGTGCGAGTGGTTCGGCGAGGCCAGTCAAAGCTGGTTGCATGAGGTTGACAACGACGCCGCTGGCCCCAGCCAGGCGGGCACCGTCGCGCACCAATCCATCAGAAATGTCGAGCATGGCTGTGGCTCCTGCCCGGGCGGCAGCAGGTCCGGCGGCCAAAGGTGGGACGGGACGGCATTGGGTGTCCAGCAGTTCCCTTTGGGCGATGGTCAAGGATTCCACCGGCACGTCACTTTCCAGCAGGGCCAATCCTGCGGCTGCCCGCCCCACTGTGCCGGCGAGCGCCAACTGGTCCCCTGCCCGGCCGCCCGAACGGAGCACGGGCGCGTGGCCGGCCAGGCTCCCCAGGACTGCGACGCTGATGGAAAGCTCGGTGCCGCGGCCCAGATCCCCTCCTGCCACTGAGCAGCCGGTGGCGCCGAGGAACTCGATGGCGGCACTGAGCCCGTCCGCCAGTTGCTCCACCCAGCTGACCGGCGTGGCAGGAGGAAGCGTGAGGCCTGCCACCAGAGATGTGGCGGTGGCCCCCATCGCATTGATGTCGCTCAGGTTTTGTGCGGCCGCCTTCCACCCGGCGTCGAACCCTGTGGTGCGATAACCGTTTTTCCACAGCAGCCGGAAGTCCTGGTCCTGGGTTTGGATGTCAAGCGACACCACTACCCGGCCGTCGGGCGCGGCCACGATTGCGGCGTCATCGCCGGGACCGAGCAGCACCGACGTACCGGAACGCAGCCGGGGAAAGATGCGTGCCAGCAGCTCGGATTCGGACAGCTCGCCCACAAGGATGTCTCGGGTCATGATCCCACCGTAGCGGCAGGCCCTGACAGAACGGTTCAGCAGCCGCGGGTACACTTCGGATGTGCCGATTGTCGCCGCCCTACGCCGGAAAGGACCCTCCGCAGTCCTGCTGGGCGTGGCGGCGCTACTGGCCGCCTGGATAATCGTCGCGGTGCAGCTCTTCTACCTGCTGCCTCCATCGAAACCGCATGCAACGGACGCCATCATCATGCTCGGGGGCAAAAGTGAGGAGCGCTTACCCGTGGCAATGCGGTTGCAGGCCCAGTTGGACATTCCTGTGCTGGCGCTCTCCCAAACCAACACGGCGGGCAACTGGACGGCTGACCTGTATTGCGACGTCCGGGACCACACCGACCAGCACGTGCTCTGCTTTTCGCCCGAGGGGTTGGACACCCGCGGCGAGGCCACCAAGATCGGAGATTTGGTGGCGGAGCACGGATGGCGGTCCATCACCGTCGTGACCTCGCGTTACCACGTAAGCCGCGCGGAGACACTGATTGAACAGTGCACGACGGCGCAGGTGCAGATGGTTGCTTCGGACCCCGGCTTCGGCCCTGGTGAGTGGTTGAGGCGGTTCGTCATCGAATCGGCTGGCCTAGTGGATGCGAAAATCCGACCCGAATGCCTGGCACCCCGGTAGATGGTGACAGAATTGGCGAATGCCACACCGGCAGCCGCACCAGTTTCGAAGGATGGACCATGACCCAGCCGCACTTCGGTCAGTTGCCGGCAGCTCGGCATATGCGCCGGAAGCGTTTCAGCGACGTCCGACCGGCGGCGCTACCGGAGGCCGGGCCGGCCTCGGTTTCGTCCCCGGATGCGAGCCCGCGCGAAACAGCCCCTGCGGACCAGGACGCCCCGACGGCCTCGGACCCGGCCTCGCCCAACGCAGGATCTACCGTCGAAGCGTCCGAGAGTGGCAACGTCCAGGCGGAACGGACCTCTGCCCCGGGAACAGACCAGCGTGCCGAACTGCATCGCAGGAAGAAGTTGGTCGCCCTGATTTTGGTGATCCTGGTGGTATTGGTCATCGTGACGCTGTCGCTGGCACTGGTCTTCCTGGGATAGCACCGACCCCGCTCGCCGAGGCTTCAGTCGTTTCTACACGGGGGCGCTCCGCAAGTAGGCTAAGGAGAAACCGCGTGCTTCTAGGGGGAGTCTTCTTTTGCTAACCGTCATGCCCGTTTACGGGACTCGTCCAGAGGCAATCAAGATGGCCCCAATAGTTGAGGCGTTGAAGCGCTCATCCAGTCTGACGAGTCTGGTAACCGTGACCGGCCAGCATCGCGAGATGCTTGATCAGGTCAACGAGCTGTTTGGCATCGAACCCGCCTTCGACCTGAACATCCTGCAGCACGGCCAAACGTTGTCCGGCATTATGACCCGCACCATGAAGGGCCTGGACAAGCTCCTGGCGGAAGTTAAACCGGACGCCGTTATCGTGCAGGGTGATACGACTACATCCACGGCCGGTGCAATTGCGGCGTTTTACCGTGGAATTCCTGTGGTCCACGTCGAGGCGGGCCTGCGCAGCGGAAATCTCTTCTCGCCATTTCCGGAAGAAGCGAACCGACGGATCACCAGCCAGGTGGCCAGCCTCCACTTGGCCCCCACTGGCATCAGCCGGGACAACCTGATCGCAGAGGGTGTAGACCCCGCGGCCATTGCTGTCACCGGAAATACCGTGATCGATGCGCTGTTGACGACGGTGGACAAACACGTCCCATTCCGGGACGCGGTGCTGGAGGAAGCTGTCAGCAGCGGCAGGCGTCTGCTGCTCGTAACGACGCACCGCCGGGAAAACCAGGGTGAGGCCATGCGGGGCGTCGGCCGTGCACTGGCCCGGATTGCGGACACCGAACCGAACCTGACGATTGTCCTGCCCGTGCACCGCAACCCCGTAGTCCGCGACGCCGTGCTGCCCGAACTGGAGGGCCGGACCAATATCGTGGTCACGGAGCCCCTCGCATACGGAGAGTTCACGCGGATGCTCTCGGCGTCCGACGTCGTCCTCACTGATTCCGGCGGCGTTCAGGAAGAGGCACCCAGCTTGGGCAAACCTGTCCTGGTGATGAGGGAGAACACCGAGCGACCGGAGGCGGTGACTGCGGGAACCGTCGCCCTGATCGGGACTGATGAGAACCGCATCGTGCACGAGGTCGCGCGGCTGCTGCACGACGAAGAGCACTACGCCTCGATGGCCAATGCGGTAAATCCGTATGGTGACGGCAAGGCTGCTTTGCGGACAGTCGCGGCGATCGAGCAACTGCTTGGTGTTGGCGCCCGGATCAGCGACTTCGGGCAGGAACGGTAGCACCCGGTCCCCCACCCCGACCGTTCCCCCGACCCGCTCCCCGTATCCGCCGAGTGTTGAGATCTGCACACCCGGCTACCATCCGACTGTCGAGATTTGCAGACTTCCCGCAACCAGGGAGTGTCGAGAGGGGTGCAAACCTCGACACTCGGCAGGTGAGTGCAGGGGTCACAAGTCCTACATTCCGCACTAAGGCGTACAGACCTCGACACTCGGCGTATTAGGGGAGGCAGTCTTCGATACGGCGGAGCGGAGTCCAGACGTTCGCGAAGGAATCGAACAGCTCGGCGGCAACCTCTGATCGCCAAATGGCCAACTCGGGCAAGGGAGTAGTTCCCACTGCAACGTCCAGCCAGGCCTGCACCTGGCGGTGCGTCGGCGGAACGTGCCCGGGCCCGTTGTCACTCAACACCAGCCGGGCTCGCTTCATGAGGTCGGGCCGGCCGGGGCCCGTCTCGTGCAGGAATTGCTGCAGCTCGGGCAGGTGCTTGGTCATGTGGTGCTCGTCGCCGGCATTTTGTACCAGAACAAAGCGCTCGATGGCAGTACTCCTCCGCAACGCGTCAACCAATGACAGGCGGTATGGGAATTCCGCCTCGAAGAAGCGCCAGGGCACATTCGTCCCCCAGAGTCGCTGCGGAAAGGACACCTCCCCCCACTTGGCAGGACGCACCTGCGGGTCGAACGCGATGGCAGTTGATCCGGGTACCTGCTGGCCGATGGCAATCGCGGCGAAGCCGCCGCCGGAGCTGCCTGTCAGCAGGACGCGGGACACCCGAAGCTGGTTAGCGACCGTCAGGATCAATGCCGCGAGGCGTTGCTGAAGGTCGTCCTCCGCAGTGCCGAAGTACCAGCCGAGCAGTACTCCCCTGCCCGGGTCAATGGTGGTGTCGGCAACAAACAACACATTTTCTGCCCGCTGCCGCAAGCTGGTGTATCGCTCAAAGCGGGGCGGAACCTGCGCCTTGCCTAAGGCACCTTGAAGGCTGACGATCAGTACATCCGAGCCGGGTCGTGGCACCAGCAGCGCATCCATCGGAAGCGTTTCCCCGGACGCCGCATCCGGTTCGATCACATACCTACGAGCGGTCCCGGGATCAGCACGAAAAGCGTCGAGCCCAGCGACCGTGTCGACCGGGACCTGGTGCCGGTCGTCAAAGTCAATCACGCAGCGCGCCGTCGCTTCGAGCGCCCGATGTCGGCTCCGTCGAACCAGTGACGGATTGGGCGGCCGCCCCGTCGTCGGCCCGACTGCCGTCGGCCATCCCGCCGTCGTCCGCCGTATCGAAGTCGGCGAGGATACGGGCAAATTCATCGACGTCGACCGTGAAATCTGCGCTCAGGCCCTCGTCCTTGTTCCCCGCCGAGCCCTGGAGCGCGACGTAGTTGCCGGATTTGTGGCAAACGATGTCATAGAAGTAGTCATGCATCATGGTTTCTGTGGCCAGCACGAACACCTTCACAGTTCGAGGCGAGAACACGACGTTGGAGAAGGCGGCGCCCATATTGCCCACCACGTGCGTGGCGGCGGAAAAGATGGCCATCTGCTCGCCCACGCTCAGTGTTTCCGGGTGGATGACCTCGTAACCCCTGGCGGTAAGCAGGGGGATGATGGCTTCTTCGTTGATCAAGCGGCGACGCGTATAGCGGTTACGGGAGAGATATAGCTTGCGTGGCTTGTCCACTGCAGGACGGGCTGTAGGTTGGTCTGCGAGTTGAAGCCGGGAAGCGAGTGACTCCAGCACCGCGATGCAGCGCTGCGACTTGACCAGCGGCGGAATGGTCATGGGCGTGGCGTAGATCAGGGACTCAAAATGGACTGGCCGATGGTCCAAGTGCAGCAGGTTCTTCGTACTGACACCAACCAGTGCCAGCGTCTCCGCGTGCAGCTTCCGCACCGCATCCGAAGGGCCTGCACTGACCACGTAAAAAGGTTCATGCAACTGCATGGTCTCCTGCACGTTGATCACCCGCGGCAGGGTGTCAACCAGCCAGTGCCCATAGTTCGCGTCCCAGGTCTGCTTAACCGCCACGTAATCGCGGTCGGAGTGATGGTCCTCCACGGGTGCAAGTTCCCCTTCGGAGACGTGCAGTTCCGACTGTGCCACCTGGTACAGCGGCCCCCGCCGTGCGGTGTGCCGTTGGTTGATCAGTGATTCCTCGACAATGTACCGGTTTCCGACGGCGAGGATGCCGCCGGCGAACATTACAGCGTCGGCGAGCCTGCCGACTTCCGCCGGCGGTGGCGGAACGTCCGCCTGGTTTTCCAGCATCGTGTCCACACGGCGGGCAATGTAGCCGGACCCAAAGATGAGTGGCTTAGGCCGCGGATAAGGCGCGGGGTGATCCAGTTGCCGGTGGTCGGTGGCCAGCTCTCGAAAAGGTACGGCCTCAAATCGGGCCTGGGGAAAGATCTTCTTGCGTACGGCGACGAAACGATCTGTGATCTCCACCGCGGCGACGGTGCGGACGCAGTAACTGAAGAACTCATCGTTCTTCAGCGCGGCGGGCGGATCGCCAGCCAGACCGCGGGCAACGGACGCCAGAAAATTGAACAGGTGCGCGGTACCTGCGTGCTTTGCCCCGCCCCGGCGGCCATTGCTGTTCCAGCAGTCGTCAAACAGCACCGTCCCCCCGGGCTGCAGGACGGGGTACAGGATGGAGAACATTTCCTTCTGGTGAAGGGCACTCTGGCTTCCGTCCACGACGGCGACGGTGGGCGCGTGCTTGCGCGCCAGGTCCAGCCAGAACTCCCGGCCGAACTTCCGCGACGACGCAATCTCCGGTTCCGGGGGCGCCGAACCCGCCTTCACCGGCAATGAGTAAATA
Source organism: Micrococcaceae bacterium (assembly GCA_025465475.1). Lineage (GTDB taxonomy): Bacteria > Actinomycetota > Actinomycetes > Actinomycetales > Micrococcaceae > Arthrobacter_M. The sequence continues at coordinate 12,746 of JAODMR010000146.1, read as the reverse complement.
CCCGTTACGGTGGCGCGAGGAAAGTAGCTGCGCCAAACCGGCAGGGCGATCTCGGGCTCGGCTGTTACGTCCAGCAACGTGAAACTATCGTCCCGGTAGCGCGCCAGCTGTCCTTCGTAGGCTGAGAGCAGATTTAGCCCCGTAGAGGATCGGATGGACCCGGCCTGCAGGCCCAGCGTATCGAGGTCTGTCACGGCAGCACCACGTCGAGGCTGTTCCGGGGGGACTGCTGGGGCGCCCGGTCCAGAACCAACTGCTCCAGGAGTTCCTGTGCCCGGGCCACGTCGCCTACCGGAGTCCGGTAGCGTGCAGGAAGCCGGCTAAGTGGGCTGCCCTCTTCCACCATTGCCCAAACGGGCACACCGGATCCGGCGTAGTCGGAGTATTTTGAGGGCAGGAACGGGTTGAGCGGCAGATCGGCTCCACGTAATACGTCGTTCACCAGCAGCACGTCGAACCGCGAAGTGAGGTTCAGGAACTCCAGGAATGGCCGGTAGGGGTTGATGTGAACGGTTTCCTCCAGACCACGGGCTGCAACAGCGGAGCGCAATTCCTCGCTCTTGCTCGTGAAGATGTGGAGCCTGATTTTCTCCCGCGTGGGCACGGGGACCCCCGCAAGGGCGGTCAGGAGGTCGCTCATCCCCCGGTTCTCGTAGAAGGCTCCAAAATAGCCAATGTTGATGACGCCGTCGTCAAGCCCGTAGCTGCTGGGCACTAAGTCGTACGACGACGGCGGCAGCGTAGGGTGACGGCGGATAGTCGCCTTGTCCCGGATGTTGCCGCGCAGCTTGCGGTTCTTGACGTTCAACAGCATCACCTCCAGCTGATTTTCGTTGGTGAAAATTAGCTCATCGGCCAGCACATATGTGACGTATTCACACCAACTAAACAGACTTTCGCTCTTTGGCGGGGCAAATCCCCGGCTGGACAGGCCGCGACGAAGTGCGTTGTACAGTTCATCATGCTCTATGGAGCCGGGCCGGGGTCGGCCCAGTGCGTCATGGGTGAGCGGGTCGGAGAACTCGGCCGTCCAGCGGACCTCCGGGTGCCGCAGCTTGAACACGGCGGCCAGAAAGTGTGAAGCGGGCCAGAGCACGCGGCTGTACACGGTCCGGTATCCCCCGATGGCGGCGTGCTGCCTGTCAGCCACTGCCAAACCCTTGCGAACAAACTCTGCCATTGGCTTCCATCCAGCGAAGGACGGCGGAGTATCGATCTCCACCGCCTTGTCGATAAACCGTCCCGCCACGAGATTCAGACTCTCATCGCGCGTTCGCACCTGATTCATCCGATTGGAAATGACATCGACGACCCGACCCCGCTCTCGAATGGCCTTGGCGGCGACGACGGCGCTGGTATCCGCATAGGGAGCGAAGCAGTAGCTGACAACCAGGTCCCGGGCCAGCCCGTCGTTCAGGATCGGCCAGGGGAATTCCCGCACGCCCGACGCTTCCACGGCTGCTTCAACCTCTGCGCGGGCATCTGGCTCGGCCTGAAGGAAGGCGCGAAGGAAGTTGGCCTGAGCGCGAACCAGTGATCGGAGGAGATTGTCGTTGTGCGAACCGTCCCAACTCCGGTTCCGTTCCAGCCTACGCATGACTTCCAGCCGCTGCGTCACGCTGAATGCGAAATCTGCCTTTTGTCGGGACATGGACTGCGGCCGCAAATGCCGGAAGTAGGCAGCCTCCCGCCCCGTCGAAGCAACCCTGGCCTCGAAGCTGTTGGCCACGGTCACGGCCGCCATGAAACAAATGTCCTCGCCACTGGCAAGGTCTTCGGGGTATCGGATGCCGTGCAGGGCGGCGGTGGGGAACAGCTTGCAAGCGTTGAAACCGGCCAGCACCGGGACGGATGACAGCGCAAACGGTGCCGTACTCCGCGAGGTGATTTGGGCATTGATCCGGTTGACGACCGTCTCCGTACCGTCAGGGGTCACGTCGATGATGGGCGCGACACCGACGCAGGAGGGGGAAGCAACGGCGAGCAGCGACTTCAGGAACTCGGGTCCAACCTCGTCGTCGTCGTCTACAAAGGTGAGGTAGCTGAACCTGGCGGAGCGGATGCCCACATTGCGTGCCGCGCCCGCGCTGGGAACGGCAAGGAAGCAGATGCGGATGCTGTGCTCGGGATATTCGCTGCGGAAGGTCCGGATGAAATCCACGGTGCCGTCATCCTCACCATTGACCACCACCACCACTTCGAAGTGGGCGGGTGCCAAATCCTGCTCCACGAGTGAACGCAGACACCGGCCGATGCGGTTTACACCGCTGAAGCTGGGAACAACAACTGTCACACCGAACATCAGCGACCCTCCAACGGCCGCGGCGTTGGAGGAAGCCGTCACCCGCGAGAGCGCCTTCACTTCTGCTTCCCGCGCGGCGGGTTCAGTGAGCATGTGGGTGCCATAACCCGTCATGCTTTGCCTGCTTTGGCTGCCGGGCTGGCCTTGGCGGGCTCGTTCGCCACGCTGGCCTTAGCGGCCTTGCGTGTCGGGGTCAGGCTGATGCGTTTCCTCTCCCAGAGTTTCAGGGTCAGTTTCCCCATCCGCGAATTGGCGAGCGCCTTGTAGCGGCGGTCAAGCCTGTCGTACTTCTTTTTCAGTTGAGCCAGCTCCTTTTGCAGGGTGTCAATCTTTGCCTCGGCTGCGCCAGCATCCATGGCCTGGCCTCGTCCGAGGGGGGCTGCGACGCCGGCGATGCTTCCGGCGCCCGCGTCCAGGGCCTGCAGCAGATCGATGTGTTTGGTCTGTAGCTCCTGCAGCAGAGCGGTCTGCTGGTCCACCCCGCTCAGGTCCCGGTCCAGCGCTGCCGCCAGGTCCGCCAGCTTGAGCCCGAGCGCGAAGGCTTCGCCGTCGAGGCCTTGATTCGATTCCCCGGCGGGGCCGCGCCCTTCAGGTCCGCCACTATTTGGCGGGCCGGCACCGTTCGCTGTGACCAGAGCCAGGTTGTGGTCCAAGACCAGATAACCGCACACGGCGGTCTCGGTCGCCAGATTGGCCCCGGTCAATCTGGCGAGGTTTTCAGGTACGGACGGGCTCAACGCCCAGGCAATCCGCGATGCCGGATCGAGCGTGCCCTGTTGAAGAAGGTCGTTGGCCAGTTCGAGCCCGGAAGCCAGGACGAGCACGCAGTCCGGCGCAAATGACGCCGCCAGGCGGTATTCGGAGACCGAGCGGACCAGCACAACGTCTTCGCTGAGGCGGGGAAGCTCCTCCTCGGGCGCATCGGGCGAAGCGAGGACCACAATGACCCGGCCCGGCACCAGTGGCGCCTGGAACCCTGCGGCAGGCCCCAAGCGGCCCCTCCAGGCCGACGGGGTGTCAGCGGAGGTCACTTGATGACGCCGCGCGTATCAACCACGAGTTTGCCTTCCAGCAGTGCCCTGTCCAGCTCCTTGACCTCATCGTGGTCAACCAGGATCACCACCACGCCGGAGCGCTGAACGGCATCCTCGAGGTCGACGAGACCGACGTTCTCGTGTTCACGCAGCTTCCCCGGCAGTTCGCTGACGTGGGGTTCGGCGATGTTGAACCGCCGGAAGGGCGAGTCGCTGGCCAAACCAGCCGCGATCTCGACCGCCGGGGACTCACGCAAGTCGTCGATGTTGGCCTTGAAGGCCAGCCCGACGACGGCGATCTCTGCTGCAGCCGGGAGCGCCTCGAGCGCTTTGGCGACCTTGTCCCGGACCCAGTGCGGCTTCGCGTCGTTGACGTTGCGGGCGGTACGGATGAGCTGTGCCTCCGCCGGGGCAGCATCGACGATGAACCACGGATCAACGGCGATGCAGTGGCCGCCAACACCGGGGCCGGGCTGCAGGATGTTCACGCGCGGATGGTGGTTCGCCAGCCGGATCAGTTCCCAGACGTCGATGCCCATCTTGTCGGAGATCATCGACAGCTCGTTGGCGAAAGCGATGTTGACGTCCCGAAAGGAGTTTTCCACCAGCTTGGCCATTTCGGCGGTGACGTCGTCCGTGAGGTGGATCTCGCCCTGGCAGAACCTCGCGTAGAGGTGCTTTGCCATCTCGGCGGCCTTGGGGGTCAGGCCACCAACGATCCTGTCATTGGTCACCAGTTCGATCATGACCCGGCCGGGCAGCACGCGCTCCGGACAATGCGCCACGAAAAGAGTCGGCTTGTCGTCGTCCTCGTTCAGGCTCAGATCGGGTCGCAGTTCGATGAGGTACTCGGCGAACTGCCGGGTAGCACCGGGAGGTGACGTGGATTCGAGGATCAGGAGCTCACCCCCGCGCAGTTGGGGGGCTATTCCACGCGCCGCGGCGTAAATGTAGGACAGGTCCGCGCTTCGCTCGGGCGTAAAGGGAGTGGGGACGGCCACGATGTATGCGTCGGCCCAGGGCGTTTCTGTGCTGGCGGACAGATGTCCCTGGCTCACGGCACCGGCCACATGCACGCCAAGGTCAGGTTCTACGAAAGGAACCTCTCCGCGGTTGACGGCGTCCACCGTCTCAGCGTTGACGTCAACGCCGATGACCTGAAGACCGTTGGTGGCCAGAACGGCAGCCGTGGGCAGGCCTATGTACCCCAGGCCAATCACGGCCACACTCGTCACAGCAGTCACAGCAGTCATTTCAATTCCCCTAAAGTGTTACCTGCTCCGTGGGCGAGCCAAAGAACACGACCCGACCCGAAGAGAGCAGTTCGTCGTCCGAGACCTGCCAGGTATGACCATCTCCACCACGGATCTGGAAGTAGTTGTACCTGTCGGCAGAGTAAACGGTACCCGCTGCCGCGTGCACATCCGCGAGGAAGGCTGTGTCCTCACCCCGGGCGACGTCTCGGAACGGCAACTGCACGAAGGTTTCCCGCCGTCCCATCATGGTCGGGCCCATGACCAGACGGGTGAATCGATGCTCCTTGTGCGCGAAGCGCAGCACAGAGGCGTTCGTCTCGGAAAAGTACATGTAATGCGCCTGCTTACCCACGATCGTCGCTCCGGAGTAATGGAGGGCATGCAACTGGTCCCGCAGGTAGTTCGGCGCGTAATAATCGTCGTCGTCCATTTTGGTGACCACATCCCCCGAGCAGGCTCTGACTCCGAGGTTGAGGCAGCTCCCCAGCGCCAGCTCTGCCGCTGCCGGCAGGACCGTCACTGCAGATACCCCATAGGAGCTTTGCAGCGACCTGACCCGGTCGGTGGACAGCTCGAACCCGTGCGTGACCAAGACGAGCTCCGTGTCGACTCCTGCCTGCGCCCCCACGGTGGCGAACACCTCCTCGACCCGGTTGGGGCGGATGCTGCTCACCAGGACGCTGACGGAGGGCAGGGAGACGGGTACAAGGCGCTCGGGCAATACCGCGGACAGGACAAGCTCCGCGCGGTGTGCGTACGTGTGCTCGTTCCAGATCCGTCGCTGCGCCTTGTGCGTCACCCTGGCGTTGTACTCCGGGCTCTCGACAAGCAGCCGAGTTAGCTGGGCCGCCTGGCTCCGCGTAGCTGCCACCGGTACCTCATCGGCGGGAAAGAATTCGCCCACCGCCGCGCTCGGAGCCGTCAGCACGGGCGTTCCAGAAGCAGTAATCTCAAAGATGCGGCGCGCGCACATGCTGGGGGAATCAATCACCGAGTTGACGTTGAGGAAAACCTTGTACGCCTTGTACGCGGTGAGCATCTGGTCGTAGCGCAGCGAACCGACCACCGAGGCGGCGTACGGCGCCGGGAACTGATAGCGCGTGTCCCCGTCCAGTTGGCGGGAAAATATCTCCAGCCCGGTGGGAAACCGGGACGCTGCGTCCAACGCACCGCCCAGGATGAGGTCCATCTGCTCGCGGCGTTCCGGGTACTTGTGGGAAAAATACATTCCAGCGAAGGCGACATCCCGGCTGTGCCAGCCGTGCCGGGGCCGGACTGGGTTATGAATGGCGGGCTGCGCGGCAAAGGGGAGTACGCCGACGCCGTCATGTCCAAGGTCCTTTTTGTACCTCGGAACCATATTCGAGTCGGTGGTGAACACGTAGTCGAACAGCCGGGCCGCAGGCAGGAAGTCGCCGTAGTGTGGCGGATCCTCCTTGTTCCAGAAGACGGTGGGGATGCCCTGTGCCCGGCACCATTGAACCAACTGGACGAAGTCCTCCTTGGGCCCGGCTTCGCCGGTCAGTTGGTACTGCCACGCCCCGCCGTTGCCGTTCCAAGCCGCCTCGACGAACAGGAGATGTACCTCGGCGCTGGATAGTTGCTCCCGCCAGGTCTTCCGGCCCAGCACCAGGGTGTTCCACTCGTAGGAAAAAGCGGCACGGGAAAAGTCGTCCAGAAGGACGGCCGCGGTAATGTCCCGTCGGCGAGGCGTTTGCTCAGGGTACGGCTGGGGGCGGAAGGACAGCCGCCGTCGGCCGCCCCTGCCCCGCCAGCCGCCCTCGGCGCCTCGGATATTTTCCGGTGTTCGCAGGCCTGTTTCTGCCTGCCGCCGGAGCTGCCATGTTTTGACCTGCTCCACGCCACCCTGCCGGAAATGCCATGCGGCCTCCCGTGCGGTGCGGAAGTTGGGTAGTTTCACGCCTCGACCCGCCTGCGGCCAGCGGTGCGGTCGACGATCTGGGTAGCCACAAGGTTGGCGCGGGCCTCATCCCTGATGCGGTAGGCCTGCTCGTATTCGTTCTTGGCCAGGTGCCCGGTGAACAGAGCGTAGGCACGGGTCACCAGCCCGGGCTTGTCGTCCATCAGCAGGTCGCCCTTATCCAGCCAGATCGCGCGGTTACACATGTGGTTGATGGTCGTCAGGCTGTGGCTGACGAGGAACATGCACCCGGCTTGCTCCCGGATTTCATCCAGTCGCCGTTTGGTGCGGTCCTTGAACTGGGCGTCACCTGTATTGAGCGCCTCGTCGAGCAGCAGAATGTCGGGGTTGACGCTTGCAGCAATGGCGAAGGTTAGCCGGGCGGACATGCCCGAAGAGTACGAGGACATGGGCAAATGGATTGACTTGTCCAGGCCTGAGAGTTCAACGATTGAATCGAACCTTCGTGAGACCTCACTGCGGCTCATGCCCATGGCCAGGCAGCCAAGGATGATGTTGTCCTCGCCTGGCAGGTCAGGCACCAAGGCGGCATTGACGCTTAGGGCTACGGGAACGCTGGAGGCATGCACGGTTCCCGAAGTGGGGACGATGTGTCCGCCAACGATATTCATCAGCGTGCTCTTGCCGGAGCCGTTGCGGCCCACAATGCCGAGCGCTTCGCCATGCTGCACAACCAGCGAGAGTTCGTTCAGGGCTTTGATGGAGACGGTGGGCTGGCGGCCCAGTAGCTTCCGGACGCGGCGGGCCACGGCGGAACCTTCGTCCGGAGCGTTGCGATCGCTTGATTTCACCCGGTAGCGCATGCTGACCCGGTCGATGACGACGGCAGGTGAATAGTCGGGGAGGACCTGATCTGGAACAACCGCCTCAGTGCTGTCGGCCATAGGACTCCTCACCCCGCCAGAAGAACACGATGCCGACGGAGACCACGACGAGCGGCACCAGGATGAGGTAGGCCCAGGACTGCCAGGACGGCACCCGGTCGTACAGAAGGCAGTCACGAATGATGTCAACCGTATTGAACAGCGGATTGATCTTCATCAATTCCAGGATCCACGGATGGTCGATGAACCGGTCGTACGAGAAGAAGATCGCTGACGCATACATCCAGGCGCGCAGGAAGAACGGCAGCACGTTACCCACGTCGCTGATCCTGGCTATCAGTCGGGCCAGGATCAGACCGACGCCGAGGTTGAAGACGGCCAGCATCAGGATGGCGGGGATCACCAGTATCCATAGCCAGGAAATGGTCTCTGTCGGCGGCATGATGACGATAATCAGCATCATCGCCAAAACCGGCGGAATGTTCGCCAACAATTCCCGAATGTTGATGGAAAGCGCCAGAGTAGCGCGCGGAAACTTGAAAGCCTGGACCATGCCTCGGTTGCTTTCGATGCAGCGCGCGCCGTTGGTGATGGCCCGGGAGCTGAACTGGAACATAAACAACCCGATAATCAGGAAACCGATGAAGTTTTCGATGCCGGCGCTGGTGTTCAGCAGCAGGCCGAAAATCAGGTAGTACGTGAGCCCGTTCATCAAAGGGTTGAGGAAAAGCCACGAACTGCCCAGCTTGTCCCGTTTGTTGCCGCTTCGAATCCGTGCCCGCGCGTCGAAGACGCTGAAGTGGCGGTAGTCCCACAGCTGCACCAGGTAGTCGAGAAACGAGGGGCTGGCGCCGATGCGCATCAACGGCCTCTTGTCCACCGAGAGCGCCTGTATGGCTAATGCCTCCTGCTCGTCGGCGTTGGTCGCTACCATCGGTGTTCCTTAAGAATCAGGTTGTATGAATTGAGGTACGTCTGGGCATTAGCGTTCCATGTCCGTCCGGCCAGCACCCACTCCCGGCCTGCCGCGCCGTACGCTAAGCGCAGTTCGCTGTCCTCCAGCAACACTGCCAGGGCCTCCGCCAGTTTACCGGGTCGCTCCGCCGGGACGAGCATTCCTGTCCTGCCGGGGAGGACAAGCTCACGCAGGGCCGGCAAGTCGCTGCCAACCACAGGTCTGGCACTGGCAAGGGCCTCCACCGGCTTAAGCGGCGTGACGGAGCGGGTGACCTCAAGGTCCTTGCGGGGCACCACGAAAACATCAAGTGCCTGGTGGTACAAGGGCGTCAGGTCCCTGGGCACCCGGCCGGGGAAAACAGCGCGGTCCGCCAAGCCAAGGTTGCGGACCTGTTCCTGCAGGGCCGGTCCCGCCACCCCGGCGCCGACCACCAAAAGCTTCAACTGCGGGAACGCCGGAGCCAGCAGGGCGAATGCCGCCACTAGATCGTCGAGTCCTTCGTAGTCGACCAGGCTGCTGACCGTACCTATGAAGGGCCCCTGCACCTCTAGACCGAGTTGCCTTCGCGCCTCAGCCGGGGCACCCGGTTCCTGCAGGAAGGCGCCGCCGACGGCGTTGGGCGTCAGCACCACCTTGTCTGCGGATATGCCTCGCTCCAGGATGCTCTGCTTCATGGACTCCCCCAGCGTCACCACCAAATCCGCACTGGCCATGGCTTCCGTTTCGCGGTCCTGGAAGAGCCGGTACCGTTCGCTGTCCCTGGCCTTCGGGCCACGGCCCGCGGCCCAGGTGTCAGCCAGCTGACCACGCACTTCGTAAACCCACGGGATGTCCAACGCTCGCGCAACCTCCCGTGCTACGACGGCATTCACAAAATGGGTTGTGGTATGGAGAACGTCCGGCTCGAACCGCCTTGCCAGGTCGAGCAATAGTTCTGCCTGCTGCTGCAATCGACCATCGGCGGTGGGGGCCAGACGGGCCGGCAGCAGCCGACCATAGGGGACGCCGTCGACTACGTCCAGCTCTTTCGCCTGCAGCTTGCCGACCTGTACCGGGTAGCCCAGGCGGGTGACGGCGAGCGTCTGCCATCCCGCCTGCTGCTGCGCGGTGAGGATGGAATGCGACCGCTGAGCGTATCCGCTGGCGGTGTGGGGCAGCGAATTCGTCAGCAGGTGCAGCACCCGTCCCGCCTGGGCTGCTTTAACGTCCCGATTCATCCCTGCCAGCTCTCGCGGCGAAACGGGTTTTGGCACCCAAAAGGCCGGCTTAATACCAAAAATGGCCTGTTCGGGAGCCACAACCGGTTCTGGCTGCTCGGTTAAACGAGGCGCCGCGCCTTCGTAGACGCGCAGTTCGGACGCCAGCCGCCGCCGTTGGGCAGAGGCCCTGCTTCTGCCCAGGGCGGCCAGTGCGCCGCTCATATCCCCGTCGTACCATCGTCGTCGGGCCAACACTGCGGGACGACCCGGCGTTAGGTCGCCTACGTGGGACAGGAACTGGTCCGCCCAATCCGGACGGCCGGCGGCCAGGGCAACATCAGCAGCGCGAAGGGCCGCACGGGCTCTGACTCCATGCGCCAGCAGACGGCCAAACCCTGCCTCCAGTGCGGCGGAGTTGCCGGTAACCTGACAGGCTACCAGGAAAGCCACGGAGGACGGGGTGGAGCCAGATACGTTCCGGACAACTCCCGCCATGCGCTGGACAGGTGATTGGGGAAGGCGGCGGGACACCTGCAGGATCAGCACAATCGGGTCGTCGATCAGGTGCTCAGCGGCGGTGCGTGCAGCCAACCGCAGGTTGCGCAGCAGCTGCCTCACTCGGCCGCTGTTCTTCCCGGGCCCATCCGATTTCCCTCCGTGCGGAAGAACCGGCGCCGGCCACGGCCAGTGTTCAGCAGGGCGGCCAGGTGGTCCAGGTACTGCACCGACAGTCGTCCGTAGTCGGCGTGCTCCTTAACCCACTGGCGGCCCGCCCCGTTACCGATCAGTCGCCCCCTGTCCACCGCGAGTTCGCGCCATAGGGCCGCAATAGCTTCCGGTTGAGAAGGAACCACATCTCCGGCCCCGGACTCCCGCACAATCCGCTCAGCTTCTCCCAGTACCACCGCGGTGACATGCCGCCCGATGGCGAGCACTTCGTAAGTTTTGGACGGAACCGTCGTTTCAAACGATTTCCAGTCATCACGTAGGGACACAATGCAGGTGTCGGCTGCCGCGTAGCGCTCAATGACATCCTCCCCCTGCAGGGACGGGTAGAAGGTCACCGGTGCTTGGAGTTCGCGGGCCAATTCCATCAATTTGGGGCGTTGGGTTCCGTGACCCACGAACCGAAGATGCATGGAGTCGCCCACCAAGGCGCTGGCCCGGATCAGGGACTCCAGCCGCTGGCTTTCACCATGGTTGCCTAAATAGAGCGCCTCGAAAGTGCTGCGTTCCAGGGGCGGAGGCTGCAGGTGCGGGAGGCTATCAAGGTCAACTCCGTTGCTGACGGTTACCACATGCTGCACGCCACGGGCGCGGAGTGTGGCGGCGAAGCCTTCTGTCACGGTAACCACAAGATTGGCCCGGTGTTGGATGAATTCGACGACGCGCTCCGCCACACCCTTGACGCTGCCCTCCACCAACCGGGCGTCGCGGGCAAGATCAGGCCACGCGTCGCGCATTTCCACCACCAGCGGCGCCCCCCGCAGCTTGGCCAGTACGAAGCCTGCGCCCAACGTGGGCAGGCTGGGAGCCGTAACCAGAACGACGTCGGGCCGGTGCCTCAGCAGCGCGACGGGAACGGACATGGCTGCCGAAAACATCTGGTCAATGAACCTGGACAGCCGGGAATGGCCATCGTGGCGCAGATACGGCACCCGCAGAATTCGCTCGCCATATTCTCCGCGCTGTGCACGGAAGGGCTCCCCCGCTTGGCGGCGTGCCAGCGAGCGTCTCCCCTCGGGGAAATGTGCCACGGGCGTGACGACGTCGACCGCCCAGCCGGCGCCAACAAATTCAGCGACGAAGTTGGTCCACCGCCGTTGCGGCGGGCTGTGCTCGGGCCAGTACGAGTGCGTCACCAACATAATCCGGGGGCCGGAGCTCCCAGGCCGTTGGCTTGTTCGGGTACCGGTCCGGCTCATATCAGCCTACTTTTCACCGCGGGCTGGTCCGTGGCGACCACTGGACCGGAGCGCCCTGAAGTAGAGAAAACCAAGCGCCAACAGCGCAACCGCAGTCAATCCCTGGACCAACGGCGGACTACCTGCCTCGGAGGCGCGCCTGATGTCGGCCTTTGCTGCACCGGCTTTATTGCTTGCAGTGCTCGACGCTTTGGCCTTACTGGCTGTGGCGCTGGCCGTCGTAGTCTCTGACGCGCTGTCGGTCGCCGTCTCTGACGCGCTGTCGGTCGCCGTTGCGCTTGAAGGTGACTCAGTCGTTGGCTCGGGCTCAGGAGGAACGACGGCGGGAACGGGAGCCGCCGAAAGGGCTGGTTCCGGGACGACCGGAACCGGCACGACGGGTTCTATGGGGAGTTCGACGGTGGGCACCGGGTCCAGGGCTTCGGGTGGCAACGGCGCGCCGGTGGGCGACTGTTCCGGAGGAGGGCTCTGCGCGGGCTCGGAAGGCAGTGGCTGCGGAGTATCCGTCGCGGGCACGGGCGCCGGGGTCGGGGCCGGCGCGGTCACCGTTGGCGTCGGGGGCGTAGGTTTCTTGGCGGGGGCATGCCTGGACGCCTGGGCTTGGGGAGACGCAGCGTTATCGGCCAAGGCGGGAGCACCGGCCGCGACACCCAAAAATGCGGCGAGCGCGAGCGCCATAACGGCCGTACGGCCGCGCGCCTTGCCCTGCCGGAAACGTCCTGCCACAGTTCCCCCTCAAGTACCTGTCGGTTGCCCGCTGTGGGCTCTCTCGCGTCCGAGTTGCCCCAGGGGCTGGACCGTGAGACGACGACGTCCAACCGATGTGCGACCTTGGCCGACCGTAACCGTTTCTTCGTACGCTCCGATTCCGCCCCCAATAGTTGGCCTGCTCACAGCAGCAACCAAGGTCAGACGTTTATGCTACATGATCGCCCTAATTCAGGAACATTGTGGGGATCGCGCACCACCGGTCCAGCCCCTCGAGACGCTGCCGCCCGTCGAGCCTGTCGAAACGCCGTCGTCCGGTCGTCGAGCCTGTCGAGACGCCACCGCCCGTCGAGCCTGTCGAGACGCGGTGAGCCTCGATCGTCACCGTTAGCCACCGGTAGGCTGGACGAGTGAGTTTTACAAGCCGTCGAAAAGTTCCAGGGGCCAGGTTGCCCATCATGACGTTGGGGGTCGCCGTAGTCGGAATGGCACTGACCGGATGCTCGCCCGCCGTCGAGGTTGCACCGGCGCAGGACTCCGCTAATCCTGCCTGCGCCCCCATGATGGTCGCACTGCCCGATGCTTTGGCTGATGCACC
>JAODMR010000116.1 GCA_025465475.1 Micrococcaceae bacterium | reverse complement strand
ACGGTGCCACAGCCGCCCCGGCAGTTGTGACCGGCACCTCGTACAACTCCGCTGAGTCGAACATTTCCATCTCCACCGTGACCACCGGCAGCGGTAGCGACACCGTCACCTACTACGTCGCCGACGTGACCCTGACAGACGCCACGGCCCTCCAATCAGCGTTCGCCAATGACAGCTTCGGCGAGAACATCACTGAAACAACCTCCGCCATCGCCCAGGACAACAACGCCATCTTCGCCATCAATGGTGACTACTACGGCTTCCGGGACACGGGCATCGTGATCCGCAACGGCATGGTCTTCCGGGACGAAGGGGCACGGCAGGGCCTGGCCTTCTACCGCGACGGCACGGTCAAGGTCTACGACGAGACGGCCACCACCGCCGACCAGCTGATTGCCGAGGGCGTGTGGAACACCCTGTCCTTTGGGCCGGCGCTGCTGCAGAACGGTGAAATCCCCGCCGGCATCGAGGACGTGGAGGTGGATACCAACATCGGCAACCACTCCATTCAAGGTGAACAGCCCAGAACCGCCATCGGAGTTCTCGACGACAACCACCTTGTCTTCGTCGTCGTCGACGGCCGCAGCACCGGCTACAGCGCCGGTGTGACGATGACCGGCATGGCAGAAATCATGCAGGGACTGGGTGCCACAACGGCCTACAACATCGACGGCGGAGGCTCCTCCACCATGTACTTCAACGGCGAATTGGTCAACAACCCCCTGGGCGAGGGCAAGGAACGCGGCACCTCCGACATCCTCTACATCGGGCAGTAGGCCATGATCATCCTGATTCCCGCCTATGAGCCCGACGCTAGGCTGACCGGACTCATCCGGCAGCTTCGCGCGGCCGACCCCGGGTTGCGGATCCTCGTTGTCGACGACGGAAGTGGACCCGACTACCAGCAGCCGTTCAAGGACGCCGCAGGACTCGGCTGCACCATACTCCGGCACACACCCAACCGGGGTAAGGGGTATGCCCTCAAACAGGGATTCGCCCACATCGCCGCCCACCATCCGGCTGAGGACGTGGTGTGCGCGGACAGCGACGGTCAGCACAGCGTCACGGATATCCTCGCCGTCTCCGGTGCCGTCCTGACCCGGCCAACCGCCATGGTGCTGGGCACCCGCTCCTTTCGCGGGAACGTTCCCCTGCGCAGCCGCGTGGGCAACGCCGTCACCGGTTGGCTCTTCCGCCTGGCCACGGGCAGGACGCTGGGTGACACGCAAACGGGCCTGCGCGGCTACCCCTCAGCCATGCTCACCTGGCTGCAACGCGTTGAGGGCAACCGGTATGAATATGAACTCAACCTGCTGCTCCAGGCGGGCAGAGCCGGGCACGGCATCGAAACGATTCCCATTTCCACCATCTATCTTGACGGCAACTCATCCTCGCACTTCCGGCCGTTGGCCGACTCCCTCCGCATTTACTCACCCCTGCTGAAATACTCCCTCTCCTCGCTGGCCGCCTTCGCCGTCGACGCCGGTGCCCTGTTGGTCCTGAACGCCCTGACCGGATCACTGCTTGCCTCCGTGGTGGGAGCCAGGGTGATCAGCTCGACGCTGAACTTTGGAATCAATCGGCGACTGGTCTTTCGGCACGCCGGAACCCGACCGGTCGCGGCAACTGCCCGGCGCTATTTCCTTTTGGTCTTTGCCCTGCTGGTGGCCAACTTCGGGATACTGACGCTGCTGGTGACCGCCGGCCTGCCACTGGTGGCAGCCAAAGCTGTCACCGAGGCAGTTCTCTTCGTCGCCGGATATGCCGTACAGCACCGGCACGTGTTCGGCACCACACCAGGACCCCGTCGGGTCACATCCCCCGCTGGCCGCCGACACAGTTCCGGCACAGGGGTACCCGGAATCGTGGAACGTGAGACAAACCCCCGAACGACGGAGACACCATGAACACCCTGATTTTTGTGGCCGCAGACCTCGCCGCAATCCTGCTGCTGACCTTTGCCCTCTACCTGCGCCGCCACCGCCGCCGCGACCTTGTGGTGTCTTATCTGGGCATGAACGTCGGCGTTCTGGCCGTTGCGACAGCACTTTCCGGCTCCGCTGCCGGCGTAGGCCTCGGTCTGGGCCTGTTTGGCGTGTTGTCCATCATCCGGCTCCGCTCCACCGAACTGGCCCAGCACGAAGTTGCCTACTACTTTTCAGCTCTAGCGCTCGGCCTGATAGCCGGCATCGGGGTAGAGCCGCTCTGGCTGACGCTCTCCCTGATGGCGCTGATCCTGCTTGTGATGTTCGTAGGGGACCATCCACGGATACTTCCCGCCTACCGGAACCAGCGGGTGATTTTAGACCGGGCCGTGAGCGGCGAAAATGAACTGTACGCGATGCTCGAGGGTGTCCTCAACGCCCGGGTCCACACCGCCACGGTGCAGGAACTCGACCTGGTCAACGACAAGACCATTGTCGACGTCCGCTACGAGTACACGCCGGGAACCGCCGGCCATCCGGCGTTCCGCCTGCCGTACGCCGTCGGCGCCACCACTGGCGCCACCACTGGAGCCACCCCGGCGCCCGCCGGTGCTGCTGCGTGGACCACTGACAGCACGGCCACCGACAACACGACCACCGACAACACGACCACTGACAACTACCCGGCAGGTGTGGCATGAGCATCAATCCCCTGCTCCCCACGGACAGGCTCTCTGCCGTCTCAGCAATGCCTCCCATCGGACTCGACGAACTCAACACCGCGGCAGCCCTTCAAACCCGCGTGGACCGAAAGTACATCGTGGAAACCGGCCTGGCTAACCAACTTGTGGCAAGCCTCGAGGTTCGGATGCGCGTCCTGGAAATGGAGGGCCTGAGGACCTTCGGCTATGACTCGGTGTACTTCGACACCCCGCAGCTGGACAGCTACATGCTTGCCGCCCGGGGCCGCCGTCGGCGCTACAAAATCCGCACCAGGACGTACGTCGACACGGCCACCAGCTTCCTGGAGGTCAAAACCGAGGGAGTACGACAGGCGACCGTCAAGGAACGCATTCCCTACTGTCCGAGTGATCGCAACGTCCTGACTCGTGAGGGGCTCGCTTATGTGGCGGAAACCTTGGCCATGACTATCGGAGGTGTCCCCCGCGGCAGCCTGGCACCGGTACTCGAGACCGAATACTCCCGCACCACGCTCTACCTTCCGGAAGCGGGCAGCCGCGCCACCATCGACACCGGCGTGACCTGGCGACGCCCAGGCGAGGCGTCGTGGCAAATGCACGGGAAGGTCATCGTGGAAACCAAATCCGGTTCCGCCGCAGGGCCGTTGGACCGCCACCTCTGGGCACACGGCGTACGCCCGTGCCGCATCTCAAAATTTGCCACCGGACTTGCCGCGCTCAATCCGCAATTGCCCGCCAACCGCTGGCACCGCACGCTCAGCACCGCCCTGGAGCTGCGGCAGGTGCAACCGGTCGCCAACCCTTAGACACCCATGGCCTGAACCCCTCACTCACCTTCCGCTTTAGCAGCACCCCCAGTTTTTCTACCTTTCCTCCATTCAAAGGACATTCCCATGCGCTCTCCCCGCCGTTTCGCCTCCGTTGCAGCCCTCGCCCTGGCCCTGACCCTGGCCGGATGTTCCACCGGCGCCGCCACCTCCAGCGGAAGCGGATCCAGCACCATCACCCCCGCCGGTCAAACCTCGGTCGGTTCCTCCGGGTCAACCCCATCCAACGCCACGGTCATTCCTGCCTCCCTCCAGGAGGACACCCACTTCGACGCCGACGACCTCATCTGGGATGCCAGCAAGGAGGTGGCTGTGACCCTGACCGACGGCGCCAGCTCAGTCGTAGGCGCGAGCAACGACGGCGTCCAGGTGGACGGCAACAAGGTCACCATCTCAGCAGGGGGCACCTACCGGCTTAGCGGCGCGCTCACCGATGGTCAACTGGTCGTCGCCGCTGGCGCGGAGGACGTCGTCCGCGTCATCCTCGACGGCGTCGAGCTCACCAGCAGCACTGGCTCCCCCTTCGTCATCAACGAAGCCAATGAGGTCCTCGTCTACCTGGCCGATGGCAGCGATAACGCTCTCTCTGACGCGCAGAGCTACGCCAACACCGCTGATGGTGCGCCCAACGCGGCGCTCTACTCCCTGGCCGACCTCACCATCGCCGGGTCCGGCGCCCTCACCGTGACGGGCAACGCCAACGACGGCATCGTCTCCAAGGACGGGTTGGTGCTCGCCGCCGGAAACGTCACGGTGGTCGCGGCCGACGACGGCATTCGCGGCAAGGATTACGTGGTGCTGCTGGACGGTAACTACCAGGTCGCCGCGGGTGGGGACGGCGTGAAATCGGACAACGAGGAGGACGAAGGCAGGGGCTGGTTGCTCATCAGCGGGGGCACCATGGACGTCACCGCCGGCGACGACGGCATCAAGGCCTTCGACACCCTCACAATCACCGGCGGAACCGCCACAGTGGCCAAATCCAACGAGGGCCTCGAGGCCCAACACATTGCCCTGACCGGTGGAACCATCACGGTCAACTCCACCGACGACGGAATCAACGCCGCCGGCGGCAGCAGTTCCACCACCACGGCAACAACGGGCGGCGCAGTGCCGGGCGGTGGCATGCCCGGCGGCGGCATGGACAACGCCGTGGGGAACTACTCGCTGGACATCAGCGGCGGCACGATCACTGTGAACGCGGCCGGGGATGGACTGGACTCAAACGGCAACGCCACGGTTTCCGGAGGAACCACAGTGGTCAATGGACCCACCAACGACGGCAACGGAGCCCTGGACGTCAACGGCGACCTCACCGTCAGTGGCGGCACCCTGGCCGCGGCGGGCAGTTCGGGCATGGCCGTGACACCGGCCACCGCCTCCCCGCAATCGGCGGTCCAGCTGACCTTCGCCTCCAGCATCCCCGCCGGCACCGTGATCCATATCGCCGACGGGGACGGCAACGTGGTGGCCACATTCACGACCACCAAGACGGCATCCTCGCTGATCTTCTCCTCCCCAGCCATCCGAGCAGGCGAAACCTACACGGCCTATACCGGTGGCACCAGCAACGCCAGCGTTGGCTTGGGCAGCGGCAGCCTTGACGGCGCAACCAAAGCCCTCACCGCCCTGGCAGGGCAGTACACCGCAGCCCGCGGCCCCGGCGGGCGCTAGGTCCTCAGCCACATCGCCGAGGCTGTTAGAGGTTGGGTCAGGAAATCACAGCTCCACCGTGTGGCTTTCCCCCGCTTCCATCCGGGAACCGGTGATGCGCGACTTGGCCCAGCTGATCACTGTGGCCAGCGTTCCCCCCGGCGAGTCCCAGTATTCCGCGGAGTCCGACTCCACCTTGATGAGCACCACGCCGGGAGTATCCGGTCCATCCGGGAACCAGGCATCCACCACCTGGTTCCAGAGTTCGTGGGATTTCTCCTTATCCTCCACAACCACTGCAGTGCCGGCCACTGACACCCACTCACTGCGGCTGGTGAAGGTCACGTTCACGGTTGGATTGGACGCAATATGGCTCACCTGGGACGTATCCCGATGCGTGATGAACCACATTTCCCCATCCTGCTGCACGTCCTGGACCGCCAAAGGCCTGCTGACCATGCTCCCCGCCGCGTTCACGGTGGTCAGCATGCCAATCTTGTTGTCGGAAACAATCTCAAGGGCCTTACGCCGGTGCTCATCGGATGGGTCATTTGCCGCGGTGGTTCCCTTCCCTGCGCAGAAGCGAATTCCTTCAGCCTAGGTAGGACGGCTCCAGCTGTCCACGGATGCTACATTCAAGCCAGCAGTCCACCACCAGAACGGGAGCAACCCATGAAAAACAGGATCGTCTTTGTTACAGGTGTCGCCGTGGGGTACGTCCTCGGCGCTCGGGCCGGACGTGGCAGCTACGAGAAGCTCAAGACCCACGCCAATGATCTGTGGAACAACCCCAAAGTCCAGGAAACCGTCTCGGAGACCACCGGAGCACTGAAGACTCGGCTGCCTGACGTGCAGGAAAAGGCCGCGGAAGCCGTCAAAAAGGCGCAGGAAACGGTGACAGGTCTGGTGTCCTCGAAGGGCAACCAAGCCGGGACCTCAACTTCTGCCGACTCGGGCTCGGGCACGGGCACGGGCGCGGCCGGAGCCACCGGCCCCAGCGGTGGAAATCCCCGCGACGTGAGCCCGACGCCGTTCCAGGAGCAGGACGAGGACACCCGCCCTCCGCTGAGCTGAACCTCACCCGGCGGCTTGTCCGGCTACCGCCCGCACAACGGTTGCCTCCAGTTCGTCGTCGTGCTCCACAAGCGTTTCCAGGCCGGCTGCCGCGAACGCGGCAGCCGTGACCTGCGCCTGACTGCTGCTTGTTTCAATCAGCAGCACTCCGCCGGGCGACAACCACCCCGGCGCATCAGCCGCGATCCGTCGCTGCAGGTCTACGCCTTCGCTCCCGCCGTCCAACGCCCAGAGAGGTTCGTGGTCACGGGCTTCCGGTGGCATGAGGGCGATGGCAGACGTTGGTACGTAGGGTGCATTAACCGCCAGCAGATCCACCCTCCCGCGCAGCTCCCGTGGGAGCGCGGCGAACAGGTCACCCTGCCACACCCGCCCGCCGAGGGGGTCCAGGTTTCGGCGCGCGCACAACACGGCGGCCGGGTCGATGTCAGCCGCATGCAATTCCACCGGTCCCCTGGCAGCGGCCCTGGTTGCGGCCGCGGCCACGGCCAGGCCCACCGCTCCGGACCCGCAGCAAAGATCGACGACGACCGCCCGGCCAGCCGGTACGGCGTCCAACGCTGCCACACCCAGCCGGACCAGGAATTCCGTCCGGCGTCGCGGAACGAAGACCTGTGGTTCCACCCGAACCCGGAGCCCGCAGAACGCAGCCCAGCCGAGCACATGCTCAAGCGGAACACCCCGCCTCCGGCGTTCCACCAGCTCGGCCAGCAATGCCACATCGACCGGCCGCGGCCTGGCGGTCGAAGGCCACTCCGGGCCAGCCCCCACGGAACCCGCGGACTCCAGCAACAAGTCCGCTTCCTCCTCGGCGAACACACAGCCAGCCACACGCAACGTCGTCACAACGCTGCTGCGCAGTTCGCCGTCGTCAGTCACCGAAGACCGCCGGGATGCAAGTGCAAGAGGCTGAAAAATGCTTCATGAATCCATTTTCACCCTCTTGCGGACCGGCCGCCGTGGTGGTACAAAATCTATGTCAGCGAATACAGATGCCGAACGGCATCCCGATGATCTGAGGAGTGAGAACACCATGTTGATGCGTACTGACCCGTTCCGTGAGCTTGACAGGCTCGCCCAACAGGTTTTGGGAACAGTCGCCCGCCCGGCAGCGATGCCGATGGATGCCTGGCAGGAAGGCGGGGAGTTCGTCGTCGCCTTCGACCTGCCGGGAGTCAGCCCCGAGAGCATCGATCTTGACGTGGAACGGAACGTGCTGACGGTCAAGGCCGAGAGGCGTCCCTCGACCGGCGAATCGGGCGCCGAACTGGTCGCCTCGGAACGTCCGCAAGGTGTCTTCAGCCGCCAACTCATTCTCGGCGACACCCTGGACACCGAACACATCCACGCCAGCTACGACGCCGGTGAGCTGACTCTGCGCATCCCTGTCGCCGAGCAGGCAAAGCCGCGGAAGATCGAGATCACCACATCGGGGCAGCAGCAGGAAATCAACGCCTGATCCGGGCGTGCCCAGGCGGCTCCGGAGCCTAGCCGGCTTCTTTCCGGAGTTTGTTTGGGAATGGACCGGAGGGCACGGCAGTTCATGCGATTGTCAGGGGCTTTGCCTGAGGGCAGCCACTGCGCCGTATGGCGCGAGAAGCAGAACCGGCCGTGCCCTCCCTGCTGTCCGCGGCAGCCGCAGGGATCGCGCCGGGAGAATCACCGACAGCGGTTAGGCTTTTTGCATGCATCGAAACATCGCGCCGCCCGTCTTCAACGCCGCAAGGAAGACAGCGGGCCGGTTGCTTCTTGCGTTCGGAGCCACCCAGGCGACAGTCATCGCCGGGCTGGTCGCCCTGGATGTCGCCAAGAAGCGCTCCAGGAGCCGCCGTTCAGGATTTCCACACCCGGGCGTCTACAACGCCTCCGTCTCCGATTCGCAGGTGACCATCTTCACGTACGGGCAGGACCTGTACGATGACATGCTCGCCTCGATCGAACGGGCGCAGCACCGCATCCTGCTGGAAACCTTCATCTGGAAGGGCGATGAGATCGGCAGCCGGTTCAAGGACGCCCTCAACGCTGCAGCAGAGCGGGGTGTTGAGGTCTTCGTTATTTATGACGGTTTCGCCAACCTGGTAGTTCCCCGATCCTTTTTCCGCCTCCACCCGGCAATCCACGTCTTCCGGTTCCCGGTGCTTCGACCCAAATTGCTGTTCAGCACCATCCGCAGCACAGGACTTGACCACCGCAAGCTGCTGGTGGTGGACGACGAGGTCGGTTACGTCGGGGGGTACAACATTGGCACCCTCTACGCCACGGAATGGCGGGACACCCACCTGAAAATCACCGGGTCAGGGGTGTGGGACATCCGTCAGGCCTTTGTCACTGTGTGGAATGACCGGACCGTGGGCCAACGTCCCAACCTGCCCCACACGCCGGCCGGCAGCTGGGATCCCCACCTGCGCACCGTGAACAACATTCCGGCCAAGCTGGTTTACCCCATCCGCGGCGTCTACCTCGACGCGATCAACCGGGCCACGAGTCACATCTACATCACCACTGCCTACTTCATTCCGGATCAGCAGATCCTCAGCGCCCTTCTGGCGGCGAGCAGGCGCGGCGTGGACGTTCGCGTGATCCTCCCCGAGGACTCCAACCACGTACTGTCCGACTGGTTGTCCAGGGGCTTCTACTCTTCCCTGCTGGAGGACGGGGTGTCGATCCTGCTGTACCGCAATGCCATGATTCACGCCAAGACGGCAACCATTGACGGCGCATGGTCGACCGTGGGCACAGCCAACATCGACAGGTTGAGCCTGACCGGGAACTACGAAACCAACGTCGAAATCCACGACCCGGCCTTTGCGGCAGAAATGGAAAAGATTTTCGCCGTGGACAGCAGGAACTGCCGAGAACTCACGCTCGACGAGTGGCACCACCGGCACGTGGTGGCGCAATTCAGCGAAACCGTCCTGGTACCGTTGCGCCCGTTCCTCTAGGATTCGCGTCTGCGGCCGCCTACCCGTGATCTGTTGGCGTTTGCGGGATAAGATGCGCTCATGGCCCTTATCCGCGTCTCGGAAGCAGCCCGTTTCCTGGGCGTCAGCGACGACACCCTCCGCCGGTGGATCGACAACGGCACGCTGCCGGCCAGCCGGGACGCGTCCGGACGGTTGTGCGTGGACGGCCTTGACCTGGCTACCCTGGCCCGAAGCCAGTCCCAACTGCCGCCCGATCCTGCGCTCGGTGGCCGCTCCGCCCGCAACCGCTTCGTTGGCCTGGTCACCGCCGTAACCACCGATACGGTGATGGCACAGGTCGAACTCCAGTGCGGCCCGTTCCGGATCGTGTCCCTGATGAGCAGCGAGGCCGTTCGCGAACTGGACCTGAAACCCGGATCCGTGGCGACCGCCGTCGTCAAGGCCACCACCGTGATGGTGGAGACAGCCCCGGACCGGGCCGGCCGGTGAGGTCCTCCGGCGTCGTGGCAGTGGCCTCGTTCGTCACCCTCCTTCTGGGTGCCTGTGCCGCTCCCGGCCCGACGGCGGCTTCCGGAGCATCCCATAACACCCTCACGGTCTTCGCTGCCGCTTCCCTGAAGGGAACCTTCACGGTCCTGGCGGAACGCTTTGAACAGACTCATCCCAACACCACTGTCACAGTCAACTTCGCCGGATCCGCCGACCTGGTCAGCCAGGTCAGTGCGGGTGCCCCAGCCGATCTTCTGGCCTCGGCCGACCTGAGGACCATGGGCCAACTCGCCGCCGCCGGCCTGATCAGCGGAACCCCACGGAATTTCGCCACCAACACCCTTGCCATCGCCGTTCCACCCGGAAACCCGGCAGGCATCCGTTTCCTGGCGGACCTGGCCGCGCCGGGCCTGAAAGTCGTGCAGTGCGCCCCGCAGGTGCCCTGCGGGGCAGCTGCGCAAACCGTCGAGAAGAGCGCGGGAGTGCAGGTGCACCCGGTCAGCGAAGAGCAGTCCGTGACTGACGTCCTGGGCAAGGTGGCTGCCGGCGAGGCGGACGCGGGCATGGTCTACGCCACCGATGTGCGCGCCCTTGCCGGCAAGGTCGAGGGCGTTGACGTGCCTGAGGCGGCCGACGACATCAACACCTACCCGATAGCAACTCTTGCCAACGCCCGGCAGCCACAGCTGGCCGAGGATTTTGTGAATCTGGTCCTTGGTCAGGAGGGCAGGGACGTCCTGGCCGGCGCCGGCTTTGGTGCCCCCGCCCCATGATGGCCTCCTCCACCCGGGCACGACGTCCTGCCCGCATTCGGGTCCGGCCTCCCTCATCCGGCTATGCCGGGTTCCCCGGATGGGTGTTGGTTCCAGCGGCGGTCGGCAGCCTCCTGGTCCTGCTGCCGTTGGCGGCGATGGTGATGCGCGTTGACTGGTCGCAGTTCCTCACCCTGATCAGCACGGAGGCCTCCGTTGACGCCCTCGCTCTGAGCCTGCGGACGTCCGCCGCCAGCACGGCCGTGTGCGTTCTTGCCGGGGTTCCGCTCGCGCTGGTCCTGGCCCGAGGCCGGTTCCCGGGACAACGACTGTTGCGCTCGGCATTGTTGCTCCCCCTGGTCCTGCCACCTGTGGTTGGTGGACTGGCACTGCTCTACACGTTTGGGCGGCAAGGGCTTCTGGGCCGGCCGCTGCAACTCGCCGGCCTGCAAATCGCTTTCTCCACCGTCGCCGTCGTGCTGGCCCAGTCATTCGTGGCACTGCCGTTTCTCGTGGTGAGCCTGGAAGGTGCGCTGCGCACGGCCGGAACGCGGTATGAGGCGGTCGCGGCAACGCTTGGCGCTTCTCCGACGACTGTTCTGCGTCGGGTCACGCTGCCGCTGGTTTGGCCGGCTCTGGCCTCCGGGACGGTCCTTTCCTTCGCTCGGAGCCTGGGCGAATTCGGCGCGACCCTGACCTTCGCCGGCAGCCTGCAGGGCACCACCCGCACCCTGCCGTTGGAGATCTACCTGCAGCGCGAAACGGACCCCGATGCCGCCGTCGCCCTCTCCCTGGTGCTGGTCGCCGTCGCCCTGCTGGTGGTCGGACTCTCCTCCGGCAGCCTGCGCCGCGGCCGGTTGGTCCCCGGCGTCGAGGCAACCGACGGATGACGTTCTCCTTTTCCGCGCGGCTGGAAAACCGCGGACTCGACGTCGAACTCGAGCTGCAGCCAGGCGAGACGCTCGCCCTGCTGGGGCCCAACGGTGCAGGAAAGTCGAGCCTGCTGGCCATTATGGCCGGGCTGCTGCGACCCGACACCGGGGCAGCCCGACTGGATGGCAGGACGTTATTTGATCTAAATTCCGGCCGGCAACTGTGGACCCCACCCTCCCGGCGACGGGTCACCCTGCTGGCGCAGGAGGCGCTATTGTTTCCGCACCTGAGCGCGCTGGACAACGTCGCGTTCGGCCCCCGCAGCGGGGGTGCCACCCGGGAACAATCCCGTGCCACGGCCAGAGACCTGCTACGGCAGGTGGACGCCGCACCATTGGAACGACGGCGGCCCCACCAGCTTTCCGGCGGCCAGGCCCAGCGGATTGCGCTGGCTCGGGCCCTGGCGGCGGCTCCCGAGCTGCTGTTGCTGGATGAGCCGCTTGCCGCCCTGGACATCCATGCCGCGGCCCTGCTGCGGCGCCTGCTGAAACAGGTCCTGGCCGGACGTCGTGCCATTCTCGTCACGCACGACGTGCTGGATGCTTTCATGCTCGCCGATCGGGTAGCCGTCCTGGAATCCGGACGGGTGGTGGAGGCCGGTCCGACCCGGCAGGTGCTCGATCGGCCACGAAGCCGCTTCGCCGCGGGCCTGGCCGGGCTCAACCTGATCGCCGGTACGGTCACGCGCCTGGGCGTGGCCAGCATGGACAGGGGCGAGGTGGCGGGACGGGTGGATGAGGGGGCGGCTGCCGGCGGGGCCGGGGTCGCCGTCTTTCCGCCGTCGGCCGTTTCGGTGTTCCTGACGGCGCCGGTGGGCAGCCCCCGCAATGCGTTTCGGGTTACGGTGACGGACCTGGAACCGCACGGGGACCAGATCCGGGTGCGGGCGGGAGACCTCAGCGCGGACATCACCCCAGCAGCAGCGGCGGACTTGTTCCTTGCCCCGGGCTTGGGCGTCTGGTTTGTCGTCAAGGCTGCTGAAGTGGCCGTCTATCCCGCTTAGCCGCGGTCGGCAGGTGGCACTATTCCTGCCCGGCGAGGAGACGCTCGGTCAAGGGGTCGGGCTGGCCGTCGAAGTAACGGTCGAGCACCTGGGCAAACAGCGCTTCGGCCGGATCAGCGACTGCGAACAAGGTCATGGAGGAACGCAGTTTTTGGGCATCAACCGACCCAAACACCTGCACTGCGTTCCTTCCGGTCAGCCCGGTGAGGGTTCGGGTGCAATCCAACAGCCGCTTTCCCAGGATCGGGTGCTGCAGGTAGGCCATGGCTTCTGCCTTCGAGGAGATTGCGAAGAAGACGGCCGTCTGGCTCCGGCCCAGCCCGGCGAGCTGCGGAAAGACGAACCACATCCAATGGCTGCGCTTCTGCCCCGACTTAAGTTCATTGAGGGCTTGGGCATAGGTTCCGTCCTCATCCTGGGCTATCCGGAACCGCTCCAAATTGAAGGGGTCGTCCATGGGGTGCTCCTTCGACGTCGTACCTCGGCACCGAACCAGCAGGGGCAACGTGTGGACTGTCGCCGGATCGGGTCTTTCCTGCAAGGAGTGTACCGGCCACACTGGTAGGCGTACCCGTTGCCGCCGACGCCATCGAGGAGGAGCCATTCCCGCTGCAGCTGATCCCCGGATCGACGCGTATATTGCCGGGCTGCCCGAATGGCAGCAGGCAATCTGCCGCTCCGTGCGGGAACTCGTGCATCAGGCCGATCCGGAGGTCGAGGAAACGATCAAGCGAACTGACCGTCCCTACTTTGTGCTGGCGGGAAATATCTGCGCGCTGCTGGCGGCCAAGGACCACGTAAACGTGTTCTTGTACGATGGCGCAATCGTTCCGGATCCTGACGGCGTTATCACGGGTGGGCATGACAACAAGACGGCCAGAACGGTCGCCATACGACAGGGTGAACAGGTCAACTGGCCGGCCCTCCTGACCATGTTCCGGCAGATCATCGCCAACAACCGGGCCGGTGGATGGCGCCGCCTCAAAACCCCCTAACCCCGCGAACCCCTAACCCCGCCGAGTGTCGAGATCTGCACCGCTAAGTTGCGGGCTCCCCTACTGCCGAGTGTCGAGATCTGCACCGTTAAGTTGCGGGCGTCCTACTGCCGAGTGTCGAGATCTGCACGGCAGTCGCCGTCGGCTGCGTCCGCAATGGTGCAGATGTCGACACTCGGCGGGTGGCTTGTCTGCCGTCCCGTCCTCCTCCGGGGGTGCAGATGTCGACACTCGGCGGGTGGTTTTCCTGCCGTCTCGCCCGTCCTCGGGGGGTGCAGATGTCGACACTCGGCCGTAGTTGTTAGGCGAACAGGTGGTCGGTGAGCGGGTTGGGGGTGCCGAAGCGGTGTGCCGTGATGCTGATGGCCTGCTCGTGCAGGAAGGGCAGCATCTCGACCCGTCCAGCCTCGGTCACCTGATGTGCGTACACGGCAACGTCCGGCCTGCCACCCAGGGCTTCTGCGAGCGCCGTGGTGCTGCCGCCGATAAGCCGGATCCGGGACGCGCCGGTGCCGGTGACCCGAGCCAGCCATGCGACGTCGTCCTCCACGGTGACACCCATACCGAACCCGGCAGCAGCACCGGCCAACGCCGGGGGCATACGCACGGCGCTGGACACAGTGACAACAGAGCCGGCAGCCACTCCGGCCGCAAGCACGCGCAGCAATGACGCCAGCGATTCCCCCTCGGAGAGCCGAACCGTGACGGGCAGGGGGCAGTAGCGGAAGACATTTCGCTCCGCCGTCAGGCCTGACACGTCCTTGGCAAGGCCGAACTCGGTGTCCCACGCCTTGGCATCACTCCCCAGAGCCCTCCGGAGTGAGGCGAGTTCGGCGTCGTCGAGCACCTTGTCGGACAGCCCAGCGTTCAGAAGAGCCTGCACACCAACATGAACGGCGGCACCGGTAACGTCAGCAACACCCGTGCCGGTGCCGACACCGGTACCCGTTTCGGCAGGATCGACGGTGGCGGGGGCGTTCTGCCACTCCCCCAGTCCCATCAGGTAGTTCGGTCCCCCAGCCTTGGTTCCCGGGCCGACCGCCGACTTCTTCCAACCGCCGAACGGCTGCCGTTGCACGATGGCGCCGGTGATGCCGCGGTTGATGTACAGGTTGCCGGCCTGGATGGTGTCCACCCAGAGTTCCAGCTCTTCGGGGTCCAGGGAATGGAGTCCCGCTGTGAGTCCGTAGTCAATCTCGTTCTGGATGGAGATCGCTTCTTCCAGGGTTTCCGCCGTCATGACGCCCAGGATCGGTCCGAAGTACTCCGTCAGGTGGTAGCGGGATCCCCTGCGGACGCCGGCGCGCACCCCAGGGCTCCACAACCTGCCGCTGTCATCCAGCTGGCGGGGCTCGAGAACCCAGTTTTCCCCGTCCCCCAGGGTCGTGAGGCCCTCGAGGAGCTTTCCTTGTGCTGGTTCGACGATTGGGCCCATCTGCGTGTCGGGTTCGGTGGGGTATCCGACCTTGAGGGACTGGACGGCATCGATCAGCTGGTTGCGGAACCGCGGTGAACGGGCCACGGAGCCGACCAGGATCACCAGGGAAGCCGCCGAACACTTCTGGCCCGCGTGGCCGAAGGCCGAATGCACCACGTCCTTTGCGGCAAGGTCCAGGTCAGCGCTGGGCGTGACGATGATGGCGTTCTTGCCGGACGTTTCGGCCAGCAGCGGAAGGTCGGGACGGAAGGAGCGGAACAGCTCCGCGGTTTCGTAGCCACCGGTCAGGATGACGCGGTCCACGGCGGGATGGGAGATGAGCTGCTTCCCCAATGCGCCCTCGTCCACTTCCACAAGCTTCAGCACTTCCCGGGGCACGCCGGCTTCCCACAGGGCCTCCACCATGACCGCGCCGCACCGGCGGGACTGGGTGGCGGGCTTGATAACGACGGCGGACCCGGCGGCCAGCGCTGCCAGGGTGGAACCCGCGGGGATGGCTACCGGGAAGTTCCACGGTGGGGTGACGACGGTGAGCCGGGAGGGCACGAAGCGTGCCCCGTCGACGTCGTCCAGTCGGCGCGCCTGTTCCGCATAGTAGTGGGCGAAGTCGATGGCTTCGGACACTTCCGGGTCCGACTGGTCCAGGGTTTTACCGGTTTCGGCTGCCATCACTTCCATCAGCTTGCCCCGGTTTGCGGCCAGGGCGTCCCCAGCCCGGTGCAGGATTGCCGCGCGCTCGCCGCCGGACAACGCGCCCCAGGCAGCGCCATGGTTGACCGCTTCAGCTACGACCGCCTCAAGCGCCTCGGGGCTGGTGATGGTTGTGTCAGCAACGGACTGCAGGCCGAGGGTGGAATGCGGCACCCGCTGCAGGATGGCCCGACCCCAGGCGCGGTTGGGCGGCAGGGACGGGTCCGTGTCGGCAGTGTTGCGGAAGGAGTCCTGGGCGGCGGCCGGTTCCGGACGCGTCCGGTCCTGCTGTCGGTTCGGTACCGGGACGCTCGCGTCGAGCGATGCCAGCGACGCCAGGAACCGGGACTTCTCGCGATCGAACAACGCAGGATTTGCTGCCAGTTCAAAGACGGCTGACATGAAATTCTCGGAACTCGCGCCCTCCTCCAGCCGCCGGATCAGGTAGGCGATGGCGACGTCGAACTCCCCCGGGTGCACCACCGGCGTGTAGAGCAGCAGCGAACCCACATCGCGCCGCACCGCCTCGGCCTGGCTCTGGGCCATGCCAAGCAGCATTTCGATCTCCATGCCCTGTTCCACGCTGCGGTGCCGGGCGAGCAGCCAGGACCAGGCCAGATCGAAGAGGTTGTGCCCGGCGACGCCGATCCGCACATTGTGAATCCGGTCCGGGTGGAGGGCGTAGTTGATGACCCGCTTGTAGTTGGTGTCCGTATCCTGTTTGCTGCCCCAGGTGGCCAGGGGCCAGTCGTGCAGGGACGACTCGACCTGTTCCATCGGCAGGTTGGCGCCCTTGACCACGCGGACCTTGATACCCGCACCACCCCGGGCCCGGCGGTCAGCGGCCCACTCCTGCAGCCGGATCATGGCGGCCATCGCGTCCGGCAGGTAGGCCTGCAGCACAATTCCAGCCTCCAGGGCCTGGAGCTCGGGCTTATCCAGCAGGCGCATGAACACTGCCATGGTCAGGTCGAGGTCCTTGTATTCCTCCATGTCCAGGTTGATGAATTTGGGCTGGGGAAAGGACGCGGCCAGGGCAAACAGCGGGCTGAGCTTGTCGACCACATGCTCCACCGCCTCCTCAAACGCCCACGGCGAATGCGGTGCAACGGTGGAGGAGACCTTGATGGACACGTAGTCGACGTCGTCCCTGCTGAGCAGGGTGTAGGTGCCGGCCAGGCGTCGCGCTGCTTCGCGCTCGCCGAGCACTGCTTCACCGAGCAGGTTGACGTTCAGCCGGATGCCGTCCTTGCGGATCCCGGCGATCGCCGGACCCAGCTTGGCGTCGGTGGCATCCACGATCAGGTGGCCGACCATCTCGCGAAGCACCTTGCGGGCCGCAGGTATCACGGCCTGGGGTAGCGCGGGGGCCATGGCACCACCGGTGCGGACCGCGGCGCGCATGTACCAGGGAAGGAAGCCGGGGACGCGGGGGGCCAGGGCAGCCAGGTTCGCCGCGGCGACCTTCAGGTCCTCCGGTCGGACAACTCCATCAACGAAGCCCACCGTGAAGTCCAGCCCGTGTGGATCCTTCAGCACGCCGGCCAACTGCTTTGCGGCCGCCTCAGCGGGGATGGTGGCGGCGACGTCGAGCCACCTCCGCACCTGGTCGAGGACCTGGTCGGCGGAAACCTCGTCGACAGGTCCTCGTGCCGAATGGGCGTCCGCCGGGACGGAGCTGGCGCCGTCCGCCGGGGCCGAGGTTCCACGCGCGTGAACGGTGGGACGGCTGAATGCCTGTGTCATGATCTCTGAGGTCCTTTCGGGAAAATAAGAGCTGGGGGCTTAGCGCTGGGCAGCGGCGACGGGCTGGTGCCGGGGGCTTTGCGGATTCATCAGGGAGTGGCGGCGGCCGTAGCCGAAGTAGATGGCCAGTCCGATGATCAGCCACACCACGAAGCGCAGCCAGGTTTCCCAGTGCAATTGGCTCATCAGGAAGAGGGAGGCCAGGACGCCGAACGCGGGCACCAGGGGCATAAGCGGCAGCCGGAAGGTCCGCGGAGCCTCAGGTTTGGCGTAGCGGAACACGATCACTGACACGCAGACGACGACGAAGGCTGCGAGGATGCCGATGTTCGTCAGGTCGGCAACGGCCCGAATGGGAAAGACGCCGGCCAGGAGCGCCGAACCGGCACCGGCGATCCAGGTGACCCGCTGGGGAGTGCCGTGCCGATCGACCTTGGAGAACCACTTGGGCAGGAGCCCGTCCCGGCTCATGGAGAACCACACCCGGCTCACGCCGAGCAGGAAGGTCAGCATGACGGTCAGGATGGACAGCACAGCGAAGACCGAAATGATTGCGGCGATCACCGGGAGGCCGACGCCGGAGAACGCGGAGGCGAAGCCGGCCTTGGGATCAATGTCCTGGTAGTTCTGCATTCCGGTCAGGACGAGTGTGGCGGCGACGTACAGCAGCATGGCCACCACCAGGGACAGCACGATCGCCTTGGGCATGTGCTTCTTGCCGTCCTTGGCTTCCTCCGCGGCTGTACTCATGGCGTCGTAGCCAAAGACGGCGAAAAAGACGGTTGCGGCCCCTGCCACCACCGGCCCGAATCCGCTGGGCATGAAGGGATTGTAGTTGTTGGTGTTGATGTAGAAAATGCCCAGGCCAACAATGAAGAGGATCAGCACGATTTTGATGGCCACGGCAATCAGTTCGAACCGGCCAAAGGTTCGTGTTCCCCGGCTGAGGATGAACGTGACGAGCAGGCACAACAGGATGGCGGGCAGGTTGATGATGCCTCCGGTGCCCTCATCGATGGTGGACGTCATCCATACCGGCAGGTGCATTCCAAATCCGCCCAGGAAAGCGTCGAGGTAGCCGGAGATGCCGATGGCGACAACGGCGACGATGGCGATGTATTCCAGCAGCAGGTCCCAGCCGATGAACCAGCCGGTGATTTCGCCCAAGGCCACATAGCCGTAGGTGTAGGCGGACCCGGCGCGGGGAATCATGCCGGCGAACTCGGCGTAGGACAGGGCAGCGGCGCCGCTGGCCAAACCGGCGATGAGGAAGGAAATCAGTACCGCCGGACCCACGCCAGGGTTCGCGTCATCACCATGCGCCACCAGCCCGGCAAGGGAAAAGATGCCGACGCCGATGATGCCACCGACGCCGATAGCGGTTAACTGCCACAGGCCCAAACTCTTCAGCAGGCCACTTCCCGCGGTCTCTGCTTCCATATCGTCCACCGGTTTGCGGCGAAACACTGACTGGGGGTTTCGTGACGTCATGTCCATCTCCTGTCGATGGCCGTTCCGGGCGGAACGCCATCATCAGTATGGGAGGAGCGTATCGTAAGGTAAAGCGACTTTTATTGACGCTTACTGTTAACTTCCGCTTAAGGAAAACATCATGCTGGATGTCCGTCGACTGCTGTTGCTCCGGGAACTCAAAACCAGGGGAACCCTGGCCGAGGTGGCGGCCGCGCAGCAATACAGTCCGTCAGCTGTCTCCCAGCAGCTGAGCCTGCTGGAAAAGGAAGCCGGCGTGGAACTGCTGCGGAAGGCAGGCCGCCGGGTGCAGCTGACCGCCGAGGCGGAACTCCTGGCTGCCTATGCCGGGCAGCTGCAGGACATCCTGGACCGGGCCGAAGCCGACGTCGCTGGTTCGTCAACCTCTGTGACAGGCACCGTACGACTTGCCGTCTTCCAATCTGCCGCCCTGGCCCTCCTGCCGGGCGTTCTGAGCAGCATGCGCAGGGACTACCCGGAGGTGCGCCTGGAAATGACGCAACGTGAGCCCGAAACCGCCCTGCGGGAAACCTGGACGCGCGACTTCGATCTGGTTGTCGCCGAGCAGTATCCCGGCCACGCGGCACCGCACTATCCCGAGCTGGATCGGGTTGAACTTACCTCCGACGCGTTGCGCCTTGCTGTGCCGCCGCACGGCCCGGAACCGCTCATCGGTTCCCTGGCAGAGGCAGCAGGGGCGCCGTGGGTGATGGAGCCCAGGGGTGCTGCCTCCCGCCATTGGGCTGAGCAACTATGCCGAAGCGCCGGGTTTGAACCTGACGTGCGGTTTGAAACTGCTGACCTGCAGGCTCACATCCGCCTGATTGAGTCAGGAAACGCCGTGGCCCTCCTGCCTGACCTGGTGTGGACGGATAAGTCGTCGCCCGTTCGGTTGCTGGAACTGCCTGGAAGTCCACACCGAACCATTTTCACCTCGGCGCGGACCGCCAGCGCCCGCCGTCCCGCGCTGCTGGCGGTGCGGGAAACTCTGGCCCGGACCGCCGGGTCCGTGGCGGCAGGACGACGTGCCGGTGGGAAACCGGCTGCAGGGTTTGCCTGAGGTTGATCGCCTGAGCGCTGTACCCGACCCGACGGTCCTGCGTGCTGCACTCCCTCGGCAGGAGCGGGGCGGTACGCTGGCGGAAACGGCATCAACCGTTATGCCGCCGAAAGAAGGGCACACCAATGACCGGAAGCGACAGCTCCGCAAGTGCACAACCCGGCAACGGGCCGGGCGCAACCAGTGCCGACGGCCTGAACCCCTCGGGCGGGGATTCAGCCGCAGACAACATTCGGGATGAGCAGGGAACGCATGCTGGTGGAGCAGTTCCTCCGGCCTTTGTCGGTTCGGCAGAGCCGGAAGGAAACAACGCGCCGGAGGAAGCGCTGGACCATCCGGAAAAGTGGGATTCCCAGGGCTGAGATAGACCTGCGAGGGTGCACTAACGCAGTCAGTCGGAACGATGTGGGCGGACTTCCTCCAAAGGGCCCCGATGACGGGGACCCTCGGAAAATAACATTAGGGAAAAGACGGTAAAGCGCCGGTTAATCCGCGCGGGACGGAATTACCATGAAAGTAAGCGGGGTTACCAACAGTGATCCTGCCCAAGCCAGAAATGTATTCCGAAAAGTCCACGCCGCATCTTTTGGAGGAATCATGACCAGCGCCTCGTCCCGCTCAGCGGGCACCAGCCAGGACCGCACGAACGTCCAAAAAGCCACGACTGCCGTCGGAGCGGTGTTCCTGCTCGTCGGTATCCTTGGCTTCATCCCCGGCATCACCAGCCAGTACGACACCATGGGATTCGCCG
The DNA here is from genome assembly GCA_025465475.1 of Micrococcaceae bacterium. Classification (GTDB taxonomy): domain Bacteria; phylum Actinomycetota; class Actinomycetes; order Actinomycetales; family Micrococcaceae; genus Arthrobacter_M. The sequence goes on along the minus strand of JAODMR010000116.1, from coordinate 189 downwards.
GCCACGGCTCCATGGCGATGCTGCTGGGCGTGTTCCAGGTATCCATCCTGCACAACATCGTGCACCTGCTCTTCGGCGTCGCCGGCCTGGCCGCAGCACGCAGCGCCGGCGGCTCCCGGAACTACCTCATCGTCGGTGGAGTCATCTACCTCGTCCTGTGGATCTACGGCCTACTCGCCGGGAACTCCG
>JAODMR010000095.1 GCA_025465475.1 Micrococcaceae bacterium | reverse complement strand
GGTTGGACTGGTTGGCCTGGGCCAGCATGGCCGTGCCCGCCTGGGAGAGGATGCTGGACCGCGTGTAGCTGACCATTTCCTCGGCCATGTCGGTGTCCGTGATGCGGGACTGCGAAGCGGACAGGTTTTCCTTGGAGATGCTGATCGTCTGAACAGCCGACTCCAGCCGGTTCTGCGTAGCACCCAGGGTGGAACGGGCCGTCGACACGTTCTTGATCTGGGTATCCAGCAGCTTGATGGCGTCCTGGGCGGAAGAAGCCGTGCTGAAGTCGAGAGCAGGTGCACCACTCGCTCCACCCGCGGCAGCAGCCACATCCAGGCCAGAGCCGGGAGCAGTTGTGCCTGCTGCCTCCACGCCCTTCTGCACCTGGCCACCGTCTTTGGCCGTGACAACGATGCCCATGCCAGCACCATTTTTGTCCTTCACCACAGCTGCCGTGAACTTCTCGGCGAACTTGGCGTCGGCGTTCAGTGCTCCCGCGAACTCATCAACGCTCTCGAAACCCGCACCTGCCTGGCTGGATGACGCGCCGGCAATCTTGTCGTTGAGAACTGCAGTCTCCACCGATGTGGTGACGCCATCCTTTACAGACGTGAACGTGTACTTTTCCGCTTTCAGCGTGGAAAGATCCGTCGGGTCCGTCAGGTTGAACTGCGTCCCGGTTGAACCCGCGTTGCCGTTCAGCGTCGAGTGGATCGCGGCTACGCTCATGCCGGTGCTGTTGAGGTCAACGTTGATCTGGCTGGCCGCGTCACCGTTGGCACCGACCTGGAAACTCATGTTTCCCTTGGTCCCATCGAGCAGCTTTGTCCCACCGAAGTTGGTGGACTCGGAGATGCGGCCGATTTCCTTGACCAGGCTGTCCGACTCGGTCTTGATCGCGGTGCGTGAATCGGCGTTGTTGGAGTCGTTACCGGCCTGGACGGCGAGGTCGCGGAGGCGCTGCAAGATGGCCTGGGTCTGGCTCAGTCCACCTTCAGCAGTCTGGACAACGTTGATGCCGTCCTGGGCGTTGCGGGCGGCAACCGCGAGGCCACCGACCTGCGACTTCAGGCCCTCAGAGATTGCCAGGCCTGCCGCGTCGTCGCCGGCGCGGTTGATGCGCAGGCCGCTGGACAGCTTTTCCAGTGACTTGTTCAGCGCGGTCTGGTTGTTGTTCAGGTTGCGGTAAGCGTTGTTTGCCGCAAGGTTGGTATTGACCTGCATACCCATGATGTATTCCTCCGTGATTGGTCTAATGCGTCAGTCCATCCATGGTCTGACACCACTAGTTATCGGCCGGAGGATTACCGGTGTTAGGAGTTATTCGGCAAATCCGAAAAAACTTTTTACAGAATTGCTTGTGGGCGTTCGCGACAACACCGCTTCCGCGGCAGAGGCGGGGTTTGCGGCAGAGGCGGGCTTTGCCGCTTAAACGGGATCCGCAGTTTAGGCGGGGTCCCGCAGTTTGGTGGTCTTGGGGCTTAAGCGGGTTCCGCGACCGGGGTGCGGTGTGCCTCGGCCCAACTGTGCGGGTCGCGGGTGATTCCGCCGGCGGTGTGGTCGGCCATCATGCTCAGGTAGGCGTTACGGCGGGCAGGAGCGATCCGGGACGTCGGCACGTGCGGTGCGGCGGCGTCGTCGGCGTAGTGCGTGCCCAGTCCGTCGCCCAGCAGCCGGATGGCTTCGGAACGCTGCTGCGACACGGCGGAATGGGTTGAGCCCAGTTCCTCCGCGATATCCTTGACCGTACGGTCCTCAAAGTAGATCTGCTCGACGATGAAGCGCATCTTTTCGGGCAGGGCCCGCACAGCAGCCCGCAGGTACTTCATCCGCTCCGACTCCAGCAGCGTCTTTTCAGGAGACACGGTCTCGGATACCAGGAATTCTGCGGTGATGTCGTCCAGGGTGGAGACGGTGCGGGCCGCATCAGCAAGGGAAGCGGCGGCCTCGTTGCGGTCTACGCCGAGGGCTGCTGCGACTTCGTCCAGGTTGGGGGTACGGCCAAGCGCTGACGTAAGGGTTTCCCGCACCTTGAGCGTTTCCTTGATGCGTTTGCGGACCGACCGCGGGGCCCAGTCGCTGGCGCGCATGTCATCCGCGAAGGCGCCGACAATACGACGCCGGGCAAAGGCACCAAACGGAACGCCCAGGTCAGGGTTGAACGCCTCAGCACTGGTGATCAGCGCCAGGGAACCGACCGAGGCGAGGTCGTCGCGGGACAGATGTGTGGCCTTGGCGCACAGTTCAGATACGAGATAGCCGACGAGCGGCAGGTTGGCAACGACAAGCTCATTGCGTTGAGCACGATTCACTTTTAGGACCCCCAGAAACCTAACAAGACGAGACAAAAGCGTGCTTCCGTCCGGGCTGGAGACACAGCCAGGATTTCCGACCTGGAGACACAGGTCGGGGCGACCATCGGCCGCACGCAGGTGAAACATATCAGACTTTCGACCTAACATGGAACGAGATTGTGCCGATAGCTCTCTAAAGACTCTGCGGGGACCATTCCCGCGGACCAACAACCTCAAGGAGCTGGTGAACGTGGGCGCCCAGGAACTGTCAGCTGCGCTCTGGAAAGAGCGGGAGCTGCTAGAACTCCTGCTGTTCAAGCTCGAGGAGGAGCAGCTCATCCTGACCTCCGGAAAATCCAAGTGGCTGCAGCACGCTACCCGTGAAGTGGAGCAGGTGGTGGAACGTCTTCGCACCACCGGCCTGGCCCGGTCCGTGGAGGTCGCCGCCCTGGGCAGGGAATGGTCAACCACCAGCAGTGCAACGCTCCGCGACCTGGTCAATCACGCCCCGGCCGGGCCCTGGGGCAGCATCTTCAGTGACCATCTGCAGGCCCTCACCGAGCTGACCAACCAGGTCAAGACGCTGCGTGACAGCAACGAGCAGTTCCTGCGGGCCGCGGCCCGCTCGGCGCAGGAAACCCTGGCCGGACTGTCAGCGGACAGCGGCACCTATGACTCCCGCGGGGAAACAGGCGTCAACGCCGGCGCCCGGCTTTTCGACCGCGACCTGTAAGGACCTGCCACCCATGAGCACTTTCGGTGCATTGAACACTGCCTTCTCCGGCCTTACCGCAGCGCGTAAGGGTCTCGAGATCGTTGGGCAGAACATCGCCAATGCCGGTACCACCGGTTACACGCGGCAACGCATGGACGTCTCCGCCGTAGGAAGCGTGACGTCGGGCATGTTTACCACCGGCGCCCGCCCCGGCGAGGGGGTATCAGTCGACGGCGTTTCGCGCCTCGGGGATGTTTTCGCCGATTCCCGGGTCCGCTCCACTGCCGCTGCCGCCGGATACACGGACATCCGCAGCACCGTCCTGTCAGCCATCGAGGACGGCACGCAGGAACCCGGCGAGAACGGCATCTCCGCCAAGCTGCAGGATTTCTGGGCCGGGTGGTCGGGAATGGCAAGCCAAGCCGGAGAAGCCGCTCCCGCCGCAGTTCTGCTTCAGGCCGCGGACGCGTTGGGCCAGCAGCTGTCAGCCGGTTATTCCGCCCTTGACAGTCAGTGGTCCCAGGTCCGTGGCCAGGCTACGGGCATGGTCGACGGCTTGAACGCCGCCGCCTCGCAGCTCGCCGCATTGAACGTCCAGATCCGCTCCACCCAGAATGCAGGCGCCTCCGCCAATGAGCTGGTCGACCAGCGCAACCAGCTGGCAACGACTGTGGCGTCGTTGGCCGGTGGAACGGTGCGCGACGCCGGGGATGGCACCGTAGATGTCCTGCTGGGAGGCAATGCGCTGGTCACCGGCGGGACAGCCCGCGCCGTGCAGCTGGCCGGAGCGTCCCGGATGTCCCAGGCCGCCGGAGTGCAGTTGGAATGGACCAACCGCCCGGGTACTGCCATCGCCTTGGACAGCGGCCGGATCGCGGGGGCCCTGTCGGTCCTGGCGCCGGCTGATGGCGGGTCCGGTGGAACCATTGCGGAAGCGGCGGGCTCCTACAATGCGTTCGCCACCGAACTGGCCCAAAAGGTCAACACCATCCACGCCAAGGGGGTGACACCCGGTGGCGCGACCAATCAGGCGTTTTTTGACCTGAGCGCGGGTGTTCCCGCCGCCCAGGGCCTCACCGTGCTGCCCGGCTCTGCCTCGGAGTTGGCCACGGGGTCCGGCGCCGGAACCCTGGATGGCAGTAATGCTGACGCCCTCGCCCAGCTCGGCACCGGAGCCGGATCCCCCGGCGCCAGTTGGGGCTCGTTCATCTCCGCTCTCGGTTCTGCGTCCCAGTCCGCACGCCAGCAGGGTCAGCTGGCAGATGCTGCGGCGATCTCGGCGACCGGGCTGCAGGCCTCGGGTGGGTCCGTGGACTTGGACGAGGAGAACCTGAACATGCTCTCCTACCAGCACGCCTACCAGGCGGCTGCCAGGGTCATGACCGCAGTGGACGAAATGCTCGATGTCCTGATCAACAAAACCGGACTCGTAGGAAGATAGGCACATGCTCAGCCGCGTCACCAATCAGACCATGATGGCTTCCGCCCAGCGGAACCTGCAGTCCAACCGTGGGCAGCTGGCATTGCGCCAGGAGCAGGCATCATCACTGCGGGCGCTCACCCGCCCGTCCGACAATCCGACAGCTGCCGCGGCAGCGCTGGACGTTCGCGCGCAGCAAAGCGCTGCCAACCAGTATGACCGGAACATTTCAAATGGCACTGCCTGGCTGGCCACGGTAGACACGGCGATGACTGCCAGCGTGAACATCCTGTCCCAGGTTCGCGACCTGACCGTCCAGGGCGGCAATGGTTCCCTGAACAAGGATGCCAAGAATGCCCTGGCCATCCAGGTGGAAAGCCTGAAAGCGGACCTGCTGAGCCAGGCCAACACGACCTATCAGGGGCGCACAGTCTTCGCCGGTAACTCGGACGCAGGAGCGGCCTTCACCGGCACGCCGCTGAGTTTCACCGGCACCGCCGGGGCTTCGGTGGAACGCCGGGTGGCCCCCAACGTCACCGTGCAGGTGGACGCGGACGGCGCTGCGGTTTTTGGTACGGGTGCGGATTCCGTTTTTGGCCTGCTGGACAACATCGCCGGTGAACTGCGTGCCGGTGGAGACCCCACGGCCCGGTTGAACGATCTGGACAAGAGGCTTGGTGCGGTCAGCGGTCAGCACGCCGATGTCGGAGCACGACAGGCGGGGATTTTGAAGGCGAAGGATACGAACGTGGAGCTCAAGGGTTCATTGGAAGCCCAGCGCTCGGGCCTGGAGGACCTGGATCTTGGCCAGGCCGTGCTGGACCTGAAGCTGCAGGAAGTCAACTACCAGGCGGCGTTGGCGGTGACGGCGCGCGTGCTGCCGTCGACCCTGATGGACTTCCTCCGATGAGCGTCGCGCTGACCTTTACCGCTCCCCCGCCCGGGCTGGACCCGCTGGTCGATTTCACCCTACGATCGGTTCCCGGCGCCGAAGGCCTTTACAAGCTCGAAGCCAACGATAACGTGGACAAGCGCATGTTCCTGTTGGATGCAGCGGTTTACCTACCGGCCTACCATCCGGTGCTGTCGGACGGTCAGGCGCAGTCCCTTGGGCTGGTTTCCGCGAACGATGCCCAGGTGCTGGTCGTCGCCAACCCCGGCAACGGTGCTACCACCGTCAATCTGCTGGCGCCCATTGTGGTCAATACCGCCACCGGCTCCGGCGCGCAGTGCATCCTGGAGGGCCAGGATTGGCCGCTGCGGGCCGAACTCGGCGCCGCCCGGGCCTGATGTGCTGACTCGCTGACTCACACAGCGACTCCCGCAGCGACTCACGCAGCGACTCCGCAGCGGTCGGCGCTGCGATCGACGCAAAAGAAAAGGGGCTCCCCCTGTCCACCGTGGTGGACAGGGGGAGCCCCTCTTGTGCAGGAGCGTTGCTCCTTATGCTGTGAGTCCGGTTGGGAACGTGGAGCCGACGGTCAGCTCGATATCGGCCACTCCTGATGCGTCCCGAACAATTTCGGGATCGGCACCGTTGGCCAATGCTGCCGCAATGGCGGCTCGCAGGTCCAGTGTTGCCGTATCTGTTTCGTGCTGACGTGCTTCCAGGTCAGCTGCGGCAACCCAAACCCGCTTGATGTTGTCTTCCAATGTGATGCCTCCGCTAGATAGCAGATGTGCGCATCGACCGCTGTGAAAAGGCGAACCGACGCAGGCGGCCTTTTCTCGACCGGTTATAGTCTTGAGTCTACCTGAACAGTCAACCCCTTGTGACAACCTTAGTCATGCGCCTGGGCGGAGGGCCAGGCGGGGCGATGCCCGATCCTGCGTAGCTCAATAGCCGTTCGGAGGCGCCACAGCATCTGCGAGGCCAGTGGGTGGCGTAGGGCCGAGGCGACATTCTCCTGCCGCAACCAACGCTCCAGCAAGGCGATCTCACCGTCGTAGTTCCCCAGCCCGCGGTATAACTGGGCAGCCTGCCAAGTGATCCAGGCCGGCGGAGGCCCTCCACTTCCATCCGAAGCTGCGACGTCCGCCTCGGCGTCGGCCAGCAGCCCAAGTGCCAGTTCCAGCGCTTCCGAAAGCTTCCCAGCCGAGTGCAGTGCAGCGATGACTTGTCCACGCTCCGAAAAGGACCCCCTGTCCGTTTTCCCGGAGCGGTCCTCTTCCGCCGGCTGGGTGGCAGGGGCTTGACGCGGCGAGGTTACGACGTGGACCGGATCGGGGGCGCTTTCCTCGACGGGTGCTGGGCCGTTTCGCGGGGCCGATGCATGGGTGTTATCGCCCGACGCCCGAGTGGGAGGAGTCGACGTGCGGGATGTAGTGGTCAGGGTGCTAATGCGTCGAGCCTGTCTGTTGGTTCCGCGGTGGCCACCGGTGCGCGGCGGTCCACGCCGGGGGCCTTGGGACCCCGGAATCCTAAGCATACTTATTTCCGGCACACGAGGAACGCGACTGCACGCGTTCTTGTCGCAGATGCCGCAGATGTGCAGCACCTGTGCTGCCGATACGCCGCGGAAAAGCAGCGGCGACCTGATCCGGAGTTAGCGCGGCTGGGCCGGATTGGTGGGATCACCATGGGAAGGCGGGTTGATGGGCGGCCCGGACGTTGCCGGCGTCACCGGGCTGCCGCCTTGCGCCTGGCTGACCTCCGGCATGTCGGGTGAGGTCGATCCGCTGGGTTCCGCACCCCCTGCGAGCGCGGTGAGGCGATGCTCCAAGACCTCGGTGACCGGGAGGCGGTTGCCGTGAGCCCGCTCGAAGTCCAACAGCTGTTGTAACGCCGCGGCGTCAAGGCCGTGAATGCGGGATGGAAGGGTACCCAAAGGAATGTGGTCGAAATCGGGAAGCGGGAGATCGTTCCGGGCCGGCAGGTCACTCATTGGTCCTCCTGGAAAGTTCGGCGATCCGCCGCAAGCCGGAGGTCCCGCACCGCGGCCTGATCGCTTCTGCTTCCAACGTAACAGCGCCTTGAACGGAGCGTAAGGCCGGCGGCACACCATGGTCTGCGGATGCAGCACGTCCTTGTTCCGGCCGGTGCGTCCGGTTAGCGTGGGTACCGAACGCAAGAGGAACCGGACGGGTAGGGACCCAGCAGCGGAGGAGAAGCCCATGGCCTACTACGTGGAGTACACGGTGGCCCCCGGCCCCGATCAGGAGCCCTTTGAAGTTCCGGTGAGTTCCACAGAACCCGGCTACACGGTCCCCCTCACAGAGACCGACGCCCCCACCGTCTCAGTTCCCCAGCTTCCCGTCCGCAGCGGCGTCTACGGCAGCAACCTGGCGGAAGCGAAGGCCGCCGCCGAGGAGCTTATCGCCCACAGCCGGGCGACCAGCGCCGTTCTCTACGAAGATGCCGACAATTCCCTTGAAGCCGGCGCCGGTAGGCTCGTCGCCTCCTACGACGAAGGCTCGGGCTGGATATAGCCAGCCCTGTTTCGGGCCCACACCGACGTAACGACCACTCCGACTCGCCGACCAGTCCGCCGACCAGCCCGCCGACCAGCCCGCCGACCAGCCCGGCCTAGCCGACCGCGGAAAGGCGCGGCAGTGCCTGCACCAGGGGCGCCAGCTCCGGCAGCAACTGCGCTTCCGCCAGCACCCGCTCCAGGGTGGCATCGGAAATCGGCCGGGCCTGATCCAATAGGGCCACGCCCGCAGCGGTGAGTTCCGTGTAGATCCCCCTTCTGTCGTCATCGCACAGAATCCGTGTCAGCAGGTGCCGGTTCTCGAGCCTGTTCACCAGGCGGGTTGTGGCACTCGGACTCAAGGCGGAGGCCCGCGCCAACTGCTGCATCCGCATGTGCCAGCCCTGCTGGCGGCTCAGGGCGTCCAGCACTGTGTATTCGACCACCGAGAGCTCCACCGATGACTGAAGTGCCCGCTCCAACTCGCCCTCGATCAAGCCGTGCAGTGCGGCCAAGGTTCGCCACCCCTGCGAGCGGACTTCCACTGCATCGTCCTGAATGGCCATAAGGCGTTCCTCTCGTAACCTCCGGGGAGGGAGCGGGCATAATAGTTGCGTACGCGTTATACTTTCGTGTGCAACAATTTATAGAGCGTTTGCAACTATCAGCGTACGCGCCCTTTCCCTCGCCGTATAGTTCCAAGGAGTTTCCATGCCGTTAGGCCTGATTGCCCTCGCCCTCGGAGGGTTCGGCATCGGACTCACCGAGTTCGTCATCATGGGCCTGTTGCCCGAAGTCGCCGGCGACTTCCGGGTGAGCGAGGCGGACGCCGGAGTTTTCATTTCCGGTTATGCCCTGGCAGTCGTCGTGGGCGCACTATTCCTGACAGCTGCGGTTTCCCGGTTTCCCCGAAGGCCGGTCCTGGCGTCACTGCTGCTGCTCTTCATTGCCGGGAACCTGGTTTGCGCTGTTTCCCACACCTACTCGCTCATGCTGACCGGCCGCGTCATCGCGGCACTATGCCATGGTGCCTTTTTTGGCATTGGCGCAGTGGTTGCCGCGGACATGGTTGCTCCCGACAGGAAAGCGGGCGCCATCGCCATCATGTTCACGGGCCTCACGGCCGCGAACGTGCTGGGCGTGCCTTTCGGGACGTTGTTGGGACAGGCCGCCGGATGGCGGTCCACGTTCTGGGCCATCACCGGTATTGGCGTTCTGGCACTGATCGGCGTTCTGGTCCTCGTACCCAAAGCCGTCGCAGGCGGGCCTGCCCCGCAGGGACTGCGCAGTGAACTGCGGGCGTTCCGTTCCCGGCAGGTGTGGTACTCCATCGCCATCACCGTCCTTGGCTACGGGGGCATGTTTGGCGCGTTCACCTACATTGCGTACACGCTGACCAAGGTCAGCGGATTCGCCCCCGGCACCGTGCCCTGGCTGCTCATCCTGTTCGGCGTGGGACTGTTCATTGGAAATACCCTGGGCGGAAAGGCAACCGACCGCAACGTGGACAAGACCCTGCTGGCAGTCCTGGCAGCGCTGGCCCTGGTGCTGGTCGGCTTTGCCCTGACCGCGCAGCGTCCGGCATTCGCGATTGCCGCGATGCTGCTCATGGGCGGCTTTGGTTTTGCGACCGTTCCCGGGCTGCAGATGCGCGTCATGAAGTATGCCGCTGCGGCTCCCACCCTGGCATCCGGCGCCAACATCGGTGCCTTCAACGTCGGCAACGCCCTGGGAGCGTGGCTTGGCGGGCTCACCATCACGGCTGGACTGGGCTACACCTCCCCCATTTGGGCCGGAGCGGGCCTGACCCTGCTCTCGATTGGCGTCATGGTGCTGGCCAGCTGGGAGGACCGCCGGCATCCGGGTCGGACAACGACGGCGGACGTTGCGCCCGGAACCGGCAGCGACGTCGGTGCGGTCACCGACTCGAGCGCAACGGCCGAAGCCGCCGTTACGGGCGCTTCCCGCTGACCCGGGGAGGCGCGTGTAACGGGAGTAACGGGGCGCATTGGGTGAGCAGTATCTGATCCATGCAGTGGTCCAAGTAAGCTGTGGTCCCAAGTAAGCAGTGGTCCTACGTAAGAGTGGGGGCCGCTTGCCAGGAGGAGAGGTCAATAACCCGGTTGGCTCGGCTCCGGCTGGCCTGGATCTGTTCGGCGTTAGGCTCGTCCACGTCCCGGATCCAGTCGCGTGCCTGGGACTCCGACTTGCCGAACCGGATGTGCCGCTCCAGCAGGCGGGAACGCCGCAGGTTGTCCTCGACGTGGACGAACCACACCTCATCGAGCTGGCGCCGCACCTCCCGCCAAGACGGTTGGTCCAACAGGAGATAGTTCCCTTCCGTGATGACCAGATCCGCTGATGGGGCAATGGGCACCGCCCCCGCTAGGGGTTGTTCCAGCACGCGGTCGAAAGCGGGTGCATAGACCACATGGGCAGGCCGTTGCCGCAACCGGCCGAGCAGCTGGGCGAAGCCGTACGGGTCGAAAGTGTCCGGGTGGCCCTTGCGGTCCAGCAGGTGCAGCCGGGCCAATTCGACGTCGGCAAGGTGGTAGCCATCCATGGGCAGGTAGGCAGCTCCAACCGCCTCGGCCAGCGCCTGCGCCACTGTCGATTTGCCCGCCCCGGGACTACCGGCGACGCCGAGCAGGAACCGCTGCCCATCGACCGGGGAGGGCAGCAGTGCCAATAGGTCCTCAAGGGTGCGCACCTGCTCAACGGGCGGAACGTCCACCATCGTCAGGCGTCGAGAATGGGTCGTGCTGAATGATGGGGCAGGCCATGGCTGCGGCGGTCTTCCTTCATCTCAGCCTCAAACAGGTGGCGCTTGCCGCCCACCAATTCGTTCCTGGCCTGCTCTTCAGCGGCCTTGAAGGGGGCGTAATAGCTGTCGTCGTAGTCCTCAACGATCTGGAAGGTCCATCGTCCGTGGATGACGTTGCGGCCAACGATGTCCCGGTCCAGCCGGTCCGCCAGCTCCGTATGCCCCGCGTCCCGGAGCAGCTCCACGGCCTCGCCCAACGCCAGGTCGGCAGTGCCGGTTAACCGGTGAAAGCCGTAAAGGTAGCCGCGGGCATGCTCGACGACTTCCAGTGCCTCTGAGAGTTTTCC
>JAODMR010000064.1 GCA_025465475.1 Micrococcaceae bacterium | reverse complement strand
GCCACGGCCCGACGCGCCCATTCGTGCTCATTGGAGGTGTGGTTGAAGATGAAGTCGACGACCAGGGCGATGCCGTTGTCCCGCAGTTCCCGGGCGAGCTCCGCAAGCTCGTCCATGGTGCCGAGCGCGGGATTCACGTCCCGGTAGCTCGAAACGGCGTAGCCGCCGTCGGAATTTTCGTCCGGTGCCCGGAACAGGGGCATCAGGTGCAGGTAGGTCAGTCCGAGTTCCTTGAAGTACGGAATACGGCTGCGAAGCCCTGCGAGGTTTCCCGCGTACAGGTCGACATAGCAGACGCCGCCCAGCATCCGGTTGGATTGGAACCAATCCGGGTGTCGGGCCCGGGCGGCGTCGATGTCCTTGAGGTCGGCCGGGCGTTCCTGCCAGGAGTTCGCGGCGTCGAGCACCACCTGAAGCAGGTCCCCATCCGCCTGCGGACCATAGAGGCGGTGAAACAAGGATTGCAGGCGGGGGAACTCGCTCTGGAAGCGGTCTTCGAAGGATCGCCAGTCGACGTCCGACGTCGTGTCCCGGCGTGCGGACCGCAGCGCGGTCCGCACGGGGTCATCGGACCGGGGAGGCGGGAGGTTGATCGGCAAGGTTCTCCTCGTGGCGGAAGGGTTGCGTGGACAAGGGCTCAGCCGCCGTAGGTCGAAACTGTTTCCGGTCCCTGGTGCGTCGGTGTGACGGCGGCGCCCGTGTCGTTGACGACGTGGTCGATGGTGCCCGCGCCATTCAGCGACACCGTGCTGAGGTCGTGCAGCTGCACGCCGACGGTCTGCGGCACCTCGAAGGCGGAGCTTGCGTGCAGGCTCGGGTCCACGTTGGTGAAGATGTAGCTGCCGCCGCCCCACAGTTCGTGGGTTTGAACTGTCTCTGAGACCTTGTACGCGGCGTAGCCGAGTGTGCCGTCATGTTGCCACGCGGCCTGGTTCGGAGCGTCGTAGGGCAACTCGTTCTGGAAGAACACCGTCTTGCCCCGCTCGCCGTTCCAGATCACGTTGTCCTTTTGGAAGTGCTCCACGAAGAGGCCGGTGGCGGTGACGTCGTCCCCGTTCACGACCAGGCCGGTGTCGGAGGTGTTCTGCGTCCACCCAACACCGGTACCGTGGTCAGCACGCCAGAGCCATAGGTCATCCAGCAGCACGTGGTCGGTGTCGACCTGAACGCCGACGGTAGCCTTCCCGGCGTGCGGGCCACCAACCCGCAGGAACACATCCTGCATCGAGATCGGGTCCGCAGCGGTCGAACCGCCCTGCCCGCGCTGATGCTTCGTGCCGACCTGAACCAGCACCGGCGAGTTCACGGGGCCCGCATCAACCGTGACACCGGCGACGTCCACGCCCGGGACGTCGTCGATGACAAGCGGTGTAGAGCCGTTCTCTGCCGTCAAGGTGGCGAGGCCGAGTCCGAGCACGACCGTGTCTGCCCGTTTGACGCGGATCGACTTATCGACCGAGTAGACACCGGGCGTCAGCAGCAGGTTTTTGCCGCCGGCGAGGGCCGCGTTGATCCGGCTGATCGAATCGCCAGGCTTTGCGACGAAAAAGTCCGACAACGGGATGGAGCGGCCCGCGGGGGCGCCAGCGGCCCAGTCGGCCCCGGACGAGTCCGTCTTGGCGGAGGGTTCAACCACGGAGAACCCGTTGTCCCCCTGCACCAGGTACGGCTTCTCCCGTGCCGCAGGAGTGGTAGCGAGGGTGGTGTACGGCGGCTTCGGGAACGACTGCGCCGGGGCGCCCTGGACTCCGGAGAAGGTCTGGTTCCACACACCGTTCGACCAGCTCTTGATCGAGCTGTCGCGGGTGTAGAACTGCTGCTGGCTCCCGTTCACGATCGGCGAGTCCGTCTTGGAATCGGCCAGGAATCCGCCACTCGCGTAGGACGGGCCGCTGCAGTAATCCATGAAGGACAGCTGCTGCCCGGTCACATGGACCCGGCGCATCGGAGCGGCCTGGGACACTGCCCAGAACTCTGCCGACCCGTGGCAGCCGCTCCCGCCGACGGCGTTGATGTGCAGGTTGGAGACGGAGCGCCAGAAGTTGTCCAGGGCGATGCAGTTGCTCGAACTGTTGATGCACCGGTTGTACACGTCGACGTGGCCGTTGATCGTGACGTCGTCGGGGGAAGTGCCGAGGCCCGCGACCTCGGTGTAGTAGCCAACCTGGAACACGAGCGGGTTCTCGGCTGAACCGTAGGTTCCCGGCTCGAAGAGCAGGGCGTAGCGGCCGGTCCCCATTTCGCTGTCGACCTGCTGTTTGGCGATGGCGTCGACCTTGGCCTGTATCTGGGCCTGAGGCATGTCGGGCGTGAAGACGATGACGTTCGGGCCGAGGTCAGCGGCTGGTGGCGCCGGCGCGGCAATAGCAGCGGGTGCTGCGGCGAAAATGCCCAGGGCTGCAGCTAATACCGCGGTGACGGTGACCGTGCTGCGACGCGGAGACCTGGTTGGGACGTGGGATGGTGGCGATGACAGGGACACCGTTGGACCTGCTTCCGTGTGAGACCGGCAGGGTGCCGCCCGGGTAGGGGGGGGCGCTGGGGGCCCCCGTGACGGACACCGCTGAACTTCGGGAGGTGGAACCGCACAAATGTAACAGTTCCGTCGCAGGGCGGGCCACGGCAGGTGACACTTTCCGAATCACCCCTACAGGGGTGATCAAAGGCCCACTGGGATGTTCAGCATCCTCGGGCCGCCGCCAGCGGTTCAGTACTGGCCTTTGATCACGAAGAAGGAGCCGCGGATGACACCTGCCAGTTTTGATTTCTGCCGGGCGAACTTGAACCGTGACGCCAGTTCCTCGGGAACCTCCATCCCTTCGGCGAGTTTGAATCCGACCGCCCGCTTCCCGCCGTCCTCGATGCTGTACATCACATTGATGGACAGCCCCGACTCATAGAACACGTAAGCCATCCGTGTACCGTCCACGTCGAAGGCGGTGGCTTCGAGCGGGCGGGAGCCGATGATGATGTCGCGCTCTTCCTTGAGGATGTGGCTGACCCGATCGACCACTTCCGGCACCTCGTCCGCCGGGCTCACAGTGAAAGCGTGGTTGAACTTGTTCCGGTAGTAGCGGCTCTCGTTGGCACGCAACCCGGCGAGCGCCTGGGCGACGGGGGACGATTCCAGGCCGACGGTGGAAACGTTGTCGAAGTCAACGGTGTATGGCATGCGTCCTCCTGGTCAGATGTGTCGGGACCAACGATAACGTGGTGTCCTAGGATTCCAGCACGGTGACCAACCGTCGAGAGGCAGACCGGGGTGGCGCGCAGCGTGGAGAGGTTGGGACGGCTCAGCGTCGTCGGCTATGGGGCTGGCGACTCGGCCAACAGCATGGTGATCGACACGGCCACCATGTTCCTGCTGGTCTACTACACCGATGTTGTCGGGATCAGCGCTGCCGCTGCGGGAACCCTGCTGCTGTTGGTCCGATTGTTCACTGCGTTCACGGACATCATCGCCGGCCGCATTGTGGACGGCAGCCGCAGCCGGCGCTGGGGTAAGTTCCGCCCGTTTCTTTTATTCGGTGCCGCTCCGCTGCTGCTCATCGTCGCCGTCTTCCATGTGCCGGACCTTGAACCGGCGGGCAGGCTTGCCTATGCGTACCTTACTTTTGCTGCCGCCGGGCTGGCCTACAGCATGGTTAATGTGCCCTACAGCGCTCTGATGGGAGCGATGAGTCAGGACGCGCGCGAACGGGCACGGCTTGCCAGTGCCCGTACCGTCGGCGGCCTCGGCGCCGGTACTGTCCTGAGCATCTTTGTGGCTCCTCTGCTGGGACCAGGAGCGGATATTCAAGCCATTTTCTCGGTGGTCACCGTAGTGTTCGCCGTTGTCGGCACCGGCCTGTACCTTGTGGCTGCGATGACGGCGCGGGAGGTCGTGGTGCGGAGTGTGGACAAGGTTGGGTTCCGACAGAGCGTGGCTGCGCTGCGGGGTAATTCCCCGTTGTTGGTCCTATGCGTCAGTTCTGCCCTGTCCACCACAGCCATCTCCACGTGGGGAACTGCGCAGCTGTTTTATTTGCGGGATGTCCTGGACCGGCTGAATTACTTCCCGCTGATCGCCTGCGGGGAGGTGATGCTGACGCTGTTGCTGGCTGCCGTCATGCCGCGCCTTGTGCAGGTCTGGGGAAAGCGGAGGATGTACCTGTACGGGGGGACGGTGGGGATCTTTGGAGGAATGCTGGTCTTCCTGGCTCCGACATCGCTGCCATGGCTGGGGCTGGTAGGGATCTTCCTCAGTCTCCTCAGTGCCGCCACCGTCAGTATTCTGGTGTGGGCTTTGATTGCCGACACGGTTGAGTATGGGGAGTGGGCAACGGGTGTCCGCTCGGAGGGCACCAACCTGGCGCTGCTGACCGCGACCCGGAGAATGGGCATGGCCTTCGGTGGGGGACTGGCAGCCTTTGCCTTGGCTTGGGGAGGGTACCTGTCCGGAGCGGTGCATCAATCGGAAAGTGCCACCCGCGGGATACGGGCCGCGGCCGGGCTGCTGCCTGCATTCCTCATCCTCCTGGCCGTCGGCGTCATGTTCTGGTACCGGCTGACGGACGAAAGGCACGCCGAACTGGTCGCCGATATCCAGCGGGACCAGCAACGATTAGCGGATGTCGCGAGCGGGAGGCGGAAATGAACGGGAGGTCGTGAGCTGGGTGAGGTTAGACATACAGACCGGCGGGGAGTCGCGCTTGCGCCATCCCTCGTCGCGTGCGACTCAGGCTGAGTAAACGTCGCGGAGTGTGACGGTGCGCAGGCCCCTTTGGGAAATCAGGTCCAGTAGCTGCGGAAAGACGTGCGTGACGGGGACGTAGTTGGCGTGACCGATCACTATGTGCTGGGGCAGGAACCACTCACTGGCATTGCGTACCAGCTGTTCCTCGTCCAGCGGCGCGGAATCGGCCAGGGACCCGTACCACATAACCGGGATGGAGTAGCCGATGCTTGCCGCGACGGCGTCGGTGCGCTGGTTACGGAATCCATAGGGGGGCCGGTAGAAGGGTTTTGGGCTCACACCGAACAACCGGTTGAGATAGTCATCGTTGCGGCTGAGTTCATCGATGATGCCCTGGTCGCTCAGTTTCGTCAGGGCGGTGTGGCTGAACGTGTGGTTCCCGATGTCGATTTGGCCGCTTTCGACCATGGGCCTGAGCAACGCCGCGTGCTCCGCCCAACCCTGATACTGGCCGTTGGGAAAGAACGTCAGCCTGGTACCGGTGTCACGTGCCATCCGCGCGTAGGCGCCGATGACGTCGCTGTTCGCACCGTCGTCGACGGTCCATGCCAGATATGGGCCCTCAACAGGCAGTCCGAAGACCGGCGTACCTGCTGCCGGCGGGGTAACCCGGGCCGGAGGCGGTGGGGTTGGCGGGGCTGCTGGAGTCACCGGTGGCGGAGCGGACGGAGTCGCTGCGGCGACAGAGGGGGAGGTCGCAGTGGCCACGGCCGTGTTGGGCGGGACCCTGGTCCAGAAAGGGTGCGTTTGCGCTGCGGGGGGACCCTGGCCGTCCGGTGCAGTGCAGGCGGTGAGCGCGGTCACCGAGGCCGCGCCCAGTGTCGCGAGAAAAGTACGCCGAAGCATGTTCCTGCCGTCTACTTGATAACTCTCCTATCGGAGCGGGAACTCTTCGCTCAGGCCGGAAGCGTCTGGCCGAAGAGTTCGCGGAGGGCACGGAAATGACGTTCCGTTGCCTCCGGGTGAAAGGCCGAGGTGTCGGCCATCGAGTAGCCGTGCGGAGCCCCCGTGTAGATCTCATTGGTGGCGTCCAACCCTGCAGCGTCCAGGGCCTGGCCCAGCCGGGCAACGGCGTCCGGATCCATGCTCCGATCATGATCCGCGTGGCCAAAGACAAACCGTGCGTGGGCGTTGCCGAGGCCGCGGTGGGGACTGTCAGGATCCTCGGTGGCCAGACCGCCGCCGTGGAAACCGCCGCAGGCCGCCACGGCGTCAGGGTGGGCGGTGGCCGTGCGCAGGGCGAGCCGTGCGCCCATGCAGTAGCCGACGACGCCGACGGGGCCCGGAGCGACGTTCTCGAGCTGGCCAAGGGCGGCGAGCCAGGCAGCAATGTCCGGCAGTGCTTTGTCAGTGGTGAGTCGCCCGACGCGGGGGAAGGCAGCTTTCCCGGCGGTCTCGCGTCCCTCGGGCGAGGTCATGTCAGTTCCGGGGGCCAGGGCGTCCACCGTTCCTTCCCGATAGAAAACGTTCGGGGCAAGGACCACATAGCCCCAGTCCGCGATGCGCTGCGCCATGTCCGCTATGCGGGGCCGCAATCCGAAAGCGTCCATGTAAAGGATGACGCCCGGGAACGGGCCCACGCCGGTGGAGGGGCGGGCCACCAAGGCCTCGGCTGTGCCGTCTGCGGCAGGGATTTCGATGAGCATCCGGTCAGGATACAGGAGCTGAACACGTTGACGGCAGCGGATATCCCGCTATCCGGTAGCGGCAAGGCGTCAGCTCAACGGCCGCCGCGTTCCACGTACTCTGCCGGGTCGTAGTGGATCCGGAGTGCGGCGATCCTAGCGTCCTCGAGGCGGAAAAACTCGGCCAGCCGGACGACCCCGCCAGGCAGGTGGGCGTCATAGAGCATGGCTGAGCCGCCGACCCCGTGCACCTCCTGGACAACCTCAATGGCCGATACAGTGGCGATGAATCCCTTCACGCCTTGGCAAAAACCGGCAGCCCCGGTGCGCTTCCCGGAGATCGGGCCTTCAAACTCGAGGTCCTCGGCAAGCAGGGTGCGGAGCTCGCCGTCGGGGTCGTAGGCAGCTATGCCGGCGGCCAGGATCCGGTAGTAGTGCTGGAGGACTTCCGGCGCAGCCTCGCTCAGCGTCATCATCGGTTGCTCCTCTCCCTGAAGGACATCCTGAAGTGCGGATTCCGCCGGTGTCAACGGGGTGCCGTTGCCCCTTGGTGCAGGTTTGCCTAGCTGTCCGCGCGGCGGGCGATGGTTTCAAGGTGGGAGCCGTAGGCAGCCCATTCCTCCGCGGTGCGTTGGAACTCGTTCGAGTCCCGTCGGGGATTGCCCGTGCCCCCGTCAATCATTTCGCGCAGGATATCGGCGTGCCCGGCATGACGGGCCGTCTCGACGCACATATGCACCAGGATCTGATGCAAGGACACCTGACGGCGTTCGGCTGGCCACCACGGCACGTCCCCCAGCGCATCAAGGGAAAGGGCCTCGATGGTCTCGTCGCTGTGCCGGCCGGAATATTCGTAGAACTCAATGATCTCCGCTCGACTCTCGTCCTGGGTCGCCCACATGTCGGCGTCCAGCGGCGCGCCATCGGCCATCCACGGCATGTCGCGGCCGCTCGGCCTACCAAAAACCTCACTGAAATATTCCAATTGCACGCTGCCAACGTGCTTGACCAGGCCAAGGAGGTTGGTGCCCGTTGGAGTCATTGGCCGACGAACGTCGTAGGTACTCAGGCCGTCGAGCTTGGCGAGGAGGTCAGTCCGCTGGGTTCGAAGGTATCTGTGCAGGTCTGCTTTTTGATCCATGAGAGTACTTTGCCTTATAGCACCGTGCGAGTGTGGGTGAAGGATGGTAATGCCAATGGGCGGGGCACGAATTTTGGTGACCGGTTTGCAGATCGGCGAGTCGCCGCGGTGGCATGACGACCGACTATGGCTCGCCAATTGGGGCACCCAGGAGGTGCTCACTGTCAACGATGACGGCAGCACTGCCGTCGTCGTCCGGGTACCCACTTCCATCCCTTACTCCATCGATTGGCTTCCCGATGGGCGGCTGCTGGTCGTCTCGGGCCAGGAGGCTAAGCTGCTTCGCCAGCAGGCCGACGGTTCACTGGTGACCCACGCGGACCTGAGCGGCATCGGCGAGGTCTTCAATGAAATCGTCGTTGATCGGCATGGCAGGGCCTATGTCAACGGGAGCAGCATCGCCCTTGTTCTACCTGACGGAACGGTACGCCTGGTCGCGGAGGACCTGGCCTTTGGAAACGGCATGGCGATCACCGCTGACGACTCCACACTGATCGTCGCGGAGTCCCATGGCGGACGGCTTACCGCGTTCGACATCGCCCCCGACGGCGGGCTGTCCAACCGGCGCGTTTGGGCGGACCTCGGCAATGGAGCCCCGGACGGCATCTGCCTCGACGCCGATGGCGCCGTGTGGTACGCCGACGTGCCGCACCAACGGTGTGTCCGGGTGGATCAGGGAGGCGAGGTGTTGCAGTCCGTCGAGGTCGACCGGGGATGCTTCGCCTGCATTCTCGGCGGGGAGGACGGCCGGACGCTGTTCATTCTGGCGGCCCAGTGGCGGGGGTTCGAGCACATGTTTGACCTTTCGGGAACCGGTGTCATTCTTGCTGTTGATGCACCGGCGCCCGCGGCCGGCCGTCCATAGGACCGTCCGCGTTCGGGCAACCCTCCGCTCCGGACAAGGGCGCCAGAAGAAATTTCGGGCAAGGTGTCCTTTTGCCGGCTTCCCCGTCGTCGTACGTGTAGCAACCAACGAAAAGGAGTCCTCCGTGGAGTACATGCTATTCATTTGCAGCGATCCGGCGGCGCCCAAATATGTGGCCGCCGAGGACAACATTGGGCAGTGGAGTGCCGAAATGGAAGCCAGGGGCATCAGCCGTCACGGTGACAGGCTGCGCCCGGTCGAGGACGCGACGACGGTGATGGTGCGCTCGGGCCAAGTGGTTGTCTCGGATGGACCATTCGCGGAGACCAAGGAATGGATTGCCGGCTATGACATCATCGCCTGTGCCAACCTGGATGAAGCCATAGAGGTCGCGTCGAAACACCCCATGGCCAAATTCGGCAAGATCGAAATCAGGCCCGTGTGGCCGTTCGGACAGTAGCGTTGGCCGCGGCAGGGGAGGCCGATGCGGAAGAGTGCCAGGCCGTGGCGTCGGAGTGGGCCGATGTCCGGAGCGCCCTGGAAGCCGTCTGTGCCGGTGAGACGGCTCGCATCAACGCGACCCTGATTCGCGTGACGGGGGATTGGGGCTTGGCCGAGGACTGTCTTCAGGACGCCTTCGCGCGGGCCTTGGCGGACTGGCCCGTGCATGGCGTCCCCCGGAACCCCGGCGCCTGGCTCACCACTGTGGCCAGGAACAGGGCGATCGACCGGCTGCGAAGTATGGCAAGCGAGAAGCGGGCCGTGGGTGAGCTGGCGGTCCTCACCGAACTCGAGGGGCTGGCGGGTCAGGCTGGTGACGCGCCGGCCGGGGCCGATGACCGGCTGCGGCTGATCTACACCTGTTGCCACCCGGCGCTGGCGCTCGAGGCTCGGGTGGCGTTGACCCTGCGCACCGTCGCGGGGCTCACGACAGCGGAGATTGCGCGAGCGTTCCTGGTACCGGAAGCGACGATGTCGAAAAGGCTTGTCCGCGCCCGGGCCAAGATCCGGGACGCCGGGATCCCTTATCGCGTTCCGCCGCCCGAGCTGATATCCGAGCGCACTGACGGGATTCTGGCGGTGCTCTACCTGATGTTCAACGAAGGCTACTCGGCCAGCTCCGGTAACTCCCTGATCCGGGAGCCGCTTGTTCTGGAAGCAATTCGGCTCACCCGGCTCCTGGTTGAGCTCCTCGCCGGCTCCCCCCATGAACCGGAGGCCTTGGGGCTGCTGGCGTTGATGCTTTTCCACCATGCGCGGCGAATCGCCCGCCAAGATGCTGCCGGAGACCTGGTGCCCCTGGAGGAGCAGGACCGGCAATCCTGGGACCAGGCCGCCATCGCTGAGGCCGCCACACTTCTGGTGGCGGCGGAGAAGGTGGCTGTTTCGCGGGGGACCAACCCGGGCAGCTACCGACTCCAGGCCGCCATCGCCGAATGCCACATGACAGCCGCCAGCTCCGGCAGCACGAATTTCACGCGGGTGGCACTGCTGTACGGCTCCCTGGCAGAAATTGCGCCCTCGCCGGTCGTCGAGCTCAACCGTGCCGTCGCCGTCGCGATGTCCGCCGGACCGTTGGCCGGACTGGCGCTCATTGACCAACTGGATCAGGCGAGATCACTGCAGGGCTACTACCTCCTTCCGGCAGCGCGAGCCGACCTGCTCCGACGTCTTGGTCGACGCTCGGAGGCCAGCCGCGACTATCGGCGGGCCCTGGAACTGGCGCCATCGGAGGTCGAGCGCCGCTACCTGCGCCGACGCCTGAAGGAAACGAACCCAAAGCCCCCGTGCGCATTCGCTATCCACAAAGAACCAGGGTCGGGAACCGGCCCCGAGGAGGAACGATGAAACATCTATTGATGATCCCAAACAACGCTGACACCTGGAACGCCCTTCCGGCGTCCGAGATTGAGGAGATCATGCAGGCGCACGCCTCGTTGCAGAAGGAACTCATGGCCAACGGGGAGTTCGTGGAAGCCCACGAGTTGGGCGCGGAGGCGAAGTTCGTGAAAGTCAACGGTGGCACGAGCACCGTGACTGACGGTCCCTTTATGGAGACCAAGGAGATCCTGGCCGGATACTACATTGTGGATTGCGCCGATACCGATCGGGCCGTCGAAATCGCCGGGAAGTTGGGCGAAGCCACGTTGTGGCCGATTGAGGTGCGCCGGATAGACGCATGATGTGCGGAACGCACGCGCAGGGTCAACTGTTCAGGCGCAGTGTGATCACGACGCTGATAAGGGCGAGCACCCCGGCCAGGAGCATGGCCGCCCTGGGATTGCCAAAGTTCAGGGCCCACCCCAGACCGAACCGGCGGGGAACCATGAGCGCAGGATCATCAGGGTTGATGTAAAACAGGCCACCGTGCCAGTTCTTGTCGTCGTCACGGTGAGTCAATCCGGTGTCCTGTTCACCGGCGTCGCGCTCGCGGTTGTTCCTGGCCAGGACGACGACTGCCACCACGACGGCGGCCAGGATCGGCAGCGCTACTATCAGTGGCGCCCACGGCGTAACGGTCCCCGTCCACATCAGCAGCGATAGTCCCAGCATCCCCAGGTCGATCATTGCCACAAGCCCCAGCAGTGCCTTGATGCCCAATGACATGTATCGGCGGTACCAGCGCGAGGAACCAAGCGGGTGCGCCGGGTCGATGTCGGGATGGCTGCGGTAAATGGCAACGGCGATGCCCACCAGAAGCGCCGTCAGGCCAACCTGCAAGAAAACGAGGGAGAAGGCGGTTCCAACCGATTTGGCAGCCAGGCGATCGGATACGCCATTCGCGCCGTAGTGCATTGTCAGCATCTCGGGCATCGACGGGTAGGTGATCACCCCAATCACCACTGTGGCGGTGGTGATAATCAGCGCCGGGGCCAGCCAGAGCAAGGGGAACGGCTGCGGATCGGTCCGCAGGGCGGTGTCCACGGCAATGCCCTGACGCAGGCCCTCGAACCAGTTCCCGGCAGCCTTGGCAGCCCGGATTCCATGATTGGCCAGGAAGAAGCAGCCGTACCAGATGCCGACGAGCACCAGCAGCGGCAGGGGGAGCAGTAACGTCTCGCCCGTCACTTCGTAGACGATGGCGCCGGCTACGGCCACCACGATCCCGCTGAGGAGCACCCTTCGCCGGTAGAGGCGGGTCTGCCGGACGACCGTGGGGTCGTCCGCATGCCCGGCCGGTACCCGTACCCCGAACGGCACGGTGGGGCTGTTGATCGAGGGCAGCACCAGGGCGAGGACCATCACTAGGGTGAATAACCCGGAGATCAGGGTAATCGTGGCGATCATGGCGTGTCCTCTGAATGTGGCGAATCAAATGATTGGAGCACTGACCGGCAGGTGGTGAGCACCTCATCGGCTGGCACTCCCTTGGCGACAGCTTCGGCCAACAGGGTCCGTGCCCGCGCAGCCCAGTCGGCACGGAACGGCGTATCCGGTGAAGGAGTGATCACCACCGCACCGGTCTTGCGGTTGAGCCGGATCAGGCCCTGTTTGCGTAGCAGGTCGTAGGCCTTGTTCACAGTGTGGAAGTTGATCCCGAAGTCTGCCGCAAGGGCCCGGGTGGTGGGCAGCGGATTGCCGGCGACCAGCACCCCCTCGGCGATCGCCTCCGTGACCCGGTTCCGAAGCTGCACGTAGATCGGCACTTCACTGTCCAGATCGATGCTGAGGATCATTTCGTGCCTCCGCTAGTTGCTCTATTAGTTATAGAACAAATGACGGAATTTGACGAGGGTATTTCCGAAATCGGACGGTGACTAAGCCTGCTTTTTTCGACGCTCCTACGCAGCCGGGCCCCGACGGATTCCTCCGGGTGGCTGCCAGTCAACGATCGGTCGGAGGCCGCGCGCGATGGCTTTGGCCGGGAGGCGGCCCATAAGCCGTGCGGCCAGGTATTGGATCGGCAGTGGTTGTTGGTGCAGCTTGCCGGCCTGATGGGAACGCCTACTCACGACGGTGGTCCGCGGCAATCGGGCCTCTGTGTAGTGCTTTAGGTCCGCGGTTACGTCTTCGGGACGTTCCGGATTGACGGTCGCCGCAAGTACGACGGCGTCTTCGATGGCCAGGCAAGCGCCTTGCCCCAGTTCGGGGGTCATGGCATGTGCGGCATCACCAAGCAGCGCGACACGGTTCACGTGGTACGCCGGCAGCGGGCCGAGTTCGCTGATGTCGTTGCGGAGGACGACGCCGTTCGCGGCGGCGTCGAGGATATCCGGAATGGGCTGGTGCCAGTTCCCGAAAAGCCGCCGAAGCTCAGTGATTTCACTGTCCGGACGCGTGTCGGCCGGCGCGGTGACTGTCGCGTAGCAGTAGCAGGACCCATCGGCCAGCGGCAGCACAGCGAATCGCCGTCCGTTCGAACCCCACGTTTCGAACGACTCCAGGGTCGCAGGGGTCGGAACAAGCATCCGCCAAGCGGTGTAACCGGCGTACTGCAGCGGGGGAGCGGCCGGCAACAGCCAGCTTCGGAGCGCTGACCGGGCGCCATCGGCAACGACGACCAGGTCCGCTTCAGCGTTCCCGTCAGCCGTTAGGACCACAGCCGGCCCCGACAGTGACCCTGTCGATACTTCCGTCACACGCTGGTCGTAACGCACGGTTCCCGGTGGGAGCGCTGCCAGGAGGAGATCGGTCAGGAATTGGCGGGCGATGACAACCAGCGGGTCCCCGTAGGTGGTGCGGATGGCCTCACCAAGCCGGGTGTATCCAAACCACTTCCCATCCGGCCGTCGGATGCCACTGTCCCCACCCAGCGCAGCATGGTCCCGTACGGCGTCGCCGAGTTCCAGCGTATCGAGGCCGCGCAGGGCGTTCGGCCAGAGGCTGAGCGCCGCTCCGCCTCTGGCGGGACCCGCGGCGCGCTCGTAAACCCGGACCGTGACACCCTGCCGGTGCAGGGCCACTGCCGTGCCGAGACCACCGATACCACCACCGACAATAAGTGCTTCCATGCCCTACTGTCCCTTCCCGTGGTGCGCGTGGATGGCCTGTCCAAGAGGATCAGGTCGAGTGTCGAGATGAGCACCTCGCAACACCGTATCCCCGGCGGCCACGCTGTCCGCAGGGGTGCCAAGCCGTTCCAAGGGTAAGTCTTGCCTAGCCCAGAGGTTGTTGGGATCATGAGGAATCCACATCTGCCGCGGACTCAGATCGGGAGAATGCCATGAAAGCTGTCCAATTCGCCGAGTACGGCGGCCCGGAAGTCCTGAAGGTCGTCGACGTCGACGAACCGCACGCCAAGGCGGGCCAAATTCGCATCGCCGTTTCCGCGGTGGGCGTCAATGCCATGGACTGGAAGCTCCGCAGCGGTGCAATGGCGACCATCATGCCTCTTTCGCTTCCTGCGGGGGTTGGGATGGACGCCTCGGGAGTCGTGGACGAAGTTGGCGACGGCGTGGAGGGAGTCGCCGTGGGTGATGAGGTGTTCGGCTCAGCCACCGGAGGCGCAGCGGCCCAATACGCGGTGCTCAGAGAGTGGGCAAAGAAACCCAAAAGCCTGTCCTTCGAGGAAGCTGCCGGATTCCCCGTGGCGACCGAAACTGCACGCCGGGTGTTGAAACTGCTGTCCCTGAAAGCCGGTCAGACTCTCGTGATCAACGGGGCCGCCGGCGGCGTTGGCCTGGCCACGGTGCAGTTTGCGTTGGCCGATGGTGCCACCGTGATCGGCACGGCCAGCGAAGGGAATCAGGAGTACCTGCGATCCCTGGGCGCCGTTCCGGTGACGTACGGCCCCGGGCTGGTTGACCGCGTACGGGAAGTCGCACCGCAAGGCGTTGACGCGGCCCTGGACGCTGTGGGCTCCGGGGTGCTGCCGGAACTTATTGAACTCACGGGCAGCGCCAGCAGAGTCGTTACGATTGCCGACGGCCGGGCCGCTGAATACGGGGTTACCTTTTCCGGCGGCATGGGTTCGGGCCGGGCGCCGGGAGCACGGGCTGAAGCGGCTGCCCTGTTCGAGCAGGGGAAGTTCCGCATGCCGGTTGCCGAAGCGTTCCCCCTGGATCGCGTCGGCGACGCACAAGCGAAAAGCGAAGCGGGACACGTACTCGGCAAATTCATCGTTACCGTCGCCTGACCCGGAGGGACAATCCCCGTCCGTCCACACCCCGTTTTGCGGGGCGGGCGGTGCAGCTAGCCTGGTTTTCAGGCCCGCTTCCGAGGCCGTTCCGGCAGGGGAGGAGCCGCATTGTTGCTGGCGCTGCTGCAGGCGAACGCCGTTGTCATGGATATCGAGGCCAACCACGCCATCATCGACGCGGCCGCCCGGGACGCCGCTGCCGCCGGCGCCTTCGTCCTGGTGACGCCGGAACTGTTCACCGTGGGCTACGCACCCCAGCGGGTCCGGGCGTAGCTGGAACCCGCGAGCCTGCCGGAGCTCCACGCCCGCTACGCCCGCCTGGCGCGCCGCCACAGAATAGGCATTTCCGGACCCGACGGGACATTGCTTGCGGTCGCGGGCGAGGAAGCACAGCTCCTCTACGTTGCCTGGGATGAGAGCTCCACCCGGCGAGCGCGCAGCGAGGTGCCGTACCTCGACGATCGGCGCCCGGAACTGTACCGTTCCTGGCCCATCTGACCAGAAGCCTAACCACCGGCACCTGCTGACAGGAAGGCAACACCGGCGCAACATAATCCTTGGTTGTTGCCTATCAGGCATCATGCGTTGCATACTGGTCCCTGTGTTGCGGGTCACTCCCGGCATGCTGCGAGTCCACCACAACAACCCCGGTGAGCTTCAGGACCAATAGCAAACCCCGGAGAACAATGAACCCGCCGCTTACCCATGAAGAAGTCGCCCTGTCAGCCGAACGGGTCGTTGCGGCGTACGCGGCCATGGACCAGGACGCATACTTCGGCTTTTTCGATCCGCAGGCCACCTTCATCTTCCACGGGACCCCTGAACGGCTCACCAGCCGCGAGGACTATCAGGAGCAGTGGCGCATTTGGGTCTCGGAAGGCTGGCGCGTGATCAGCTGCCACAGCAGTGATCCGTTCATCCAAATCCACGGGACCACCGCGGTCTTCTCCCATAGCGTGACAACAGTCATCGAGGAGCAGGGACAGCGGGCAACAACGGCGGAGCGGGAAACCATTGTGTTCACCCGGGCCGGCTCGGGCGGCATTGTGGCCGTCCACGAGCACCTCTCACTCAACTCTTTCTGATCACGGAGCCAACCAATGACCATCGAAGCGTCCGACCTGCCCAAGGCAAGGCCCGGCCTGCCACTGATCGAGGTACGCTCGATCGACTGGGTTCCCGATAATGAACGGCACGGAAAGCTGTGGCACCAGACACCGCTGTGGTTCCTGGGAAATTTCCAGTACTTTTCCATCCCGATCGGTTTCATCGGACCCTCCCTTGGCCTGTCCCTGGGCTGGACAATCGTGGCAAGTATCCTGGGAATCGGCGTCGGAACCGTGTTCATGGCCTTTCATGCCTCCCAAGGGCCAACAATGGGCTTACCCCAGATGATTCAGTCGCGGGCTCAATTCGGATACCGCGGCGTCGTCGTTCCCCTTCTCGCCACCCTGTTCACCTACGTCGCGTTCAACGTCGTTGATACCGTGCTCCTCGGTGACGGGTTGAGTAACTCCTTCGGCTGGAACCCTGCCGTCATCGCCATCGTGGCGGCCCTGGGCGCTGCAGCGCTCGCAATCTTCGGCCATGACTGGGTGCATAAGGCCTTCCGGGTGCTGCTTTATGTGTCCTTGCCGCTCATGTTGATCCTGACCATTGGCGTCCTGACAGGCCACGCCGGCGGAACCGACAGCTCCGTTCAGTATGGCTTCAACTGGGGTGCGTTCATGGCACAGTTCGCGGCGGCGGCGGCCTACAACATCACCTACGCACCCTACGTATCCGACTACTCACGCTACCTGCCGTCACGGACCAGGAGCGGGTCCGTCATTGCCGCGGTGTTCTTCGGTGCGTCCTCCTCGGCCATTTGGTTGATCATCCTCGGGGCCTGGCTAAGCATCCGCCTTGGCGCCACCGACGGTCTCGCCGGACTCCAGCTTGCCGGGAACACGGTCTTTGTCCACCTCGGCGACGCCACGGCGCTGCTCTCGGCGCTGGCTTTGGCCGCGACCATGGGGATGAACGCCTACGGCGGCATGCTGACAGTGCTGACCACCATCGATTCCGTCCGCCCCATCACTCCCACCCGCAAGGCGCGCGTCATCACCATCCTCATCCTGACCGCCGTGTGGTACCTCATTGCCAGCACCATCACCTCAGGGGCCGTCAGCACCGTGTTCTCCGCGCTGACCCTCATGCTGTACGTCCTGGTACCGTGGACGGCCACAAACCTGGTCGATTACTTCCTGGTCCGGAAGGGCCATTATGCGATCACCGACCTGTTCACCCCCACGGGCATCTACGGAGTCTGGGCATGGCGGGGCCTGCTCTCCTTCGCCATCGGCCTGGCTGCCGAAATCCCCTTCATGGTGCTGCCCCAGATCGGTTCTTGGAGCTACACCGGACCTTTGGCCCGGGCGCTGGACGGCGTCGACGTCGCCTGGCTGGTGGGACTGTTGGTCACCTCCGTCGCCTACTTCCTGCTCAGCCGATCGCTGGACCTGACCGCTGAACGGGCTGCCCAGGCGCGCAGCGACGAAAAGCTGGGTCGGGAAGAAGCAGCCCTGACGGGCGGGCACTGAGGGCATTCGCAAAAGAACCGGAACAGCCTGTCGTTACAGAGGAGATCCAAAGCCATGAGCATTCCTTCCAGGCCCCGCCCCTCCAACGCCGTCACCTTCCGTAGCGGTATCGGACCACGTATTGAGCCGATCCAGGTCGCCCCGCCGAAGCGTGGCCAGGTCAGTGTGCAGATCCGTGCAACCGGCGTGTGCCACTCGGACCTGCACATCGTCAACGGCGATTGGCCAGCCGATAAGCCGCTGGTTCTCGGCCACGAGGCAGCGGGGGTGGTCACGGCAACTGGACCCGAGGTGGATGGCGTCGCCGTGGGCGACCACGTGGTGCTGTCCTGGTTCGCCCCCTGCGGGAACTGCCTCAACTGCGCGGCGGGGCGGGCCTGGCTGTGTACCGGAACCAAGGCGCTGGAGAACACTTTGCCGGACGGGTCAACCGCCTATGCTGACGCGAAGGATGGCCCACTCTGGCCCTACCTGGGCCTCGGAACCTTCACCCACACCGTCGTCGTGCCCGAATCTGCGGTCATCCCCGTACCCCGGGAATTGCCCTTCGAAGTCGGCGCCTTGCTCGGCTGCTCCATCACCACCGGCGTCGGCGCGGTGGTGAACACGGCCAAGGTGCCCGTCGGATCTTCCGCCGTCGTTATCGGCTGCGGGGGCGTCGGACTCTCCATCGTCATGGGCCTTCGGCTCATCGGCGCCAACCCGATCATCGCCGTCGACCTTTCGGATGAGAAGCTCGCCAAGGCAGCCCAGCTCGGCGCCACTGTCACGCTTCAACCGGACCAGACCGACGTTCCGTCCTATCTACAACACCACTACGGAGGGGTGGACTTCGCGTTCGAGGCCATCGGTCGGGTTCCCACCATCGAGAGTCTGCCGGCGATGCTCGCCGGCGGTGGCACCGCGGTCCTGGTTGGCATGGCCGCCGCTGGAGTCCGTGCGTCCTTCGACCCGTTCGAGTTGGCAGATCAGGGCAAAAGCATTCTGGGGTGCAACTACGGGTCCAGCGTGGCAAAAATCGAGATTCCCAAACTCGCCAACCTCTACCTTGCCGGTCTGCTGCCCCTTGACCAGCTCATTGGGCAGGTCAGGCCACTCGGGGAGGCTGCGGCAGCCCTGGACGACCTCAGCCGGGGCATCGGGCTTCGCTCCATCCTGATCCCGTCCTGAAGCACGCGTTCCGTGGAATCCCGCCAGCCGTGAGCTCGCCAGCCGTGGGTGCGGAGGTGAGCTCGCCAGCCGTGGGTGCGGAGGTGACCTGGGTTCTCTGGAGCGTCACCCACGACCGTGGGCGTTTGGTCACACCAAATAAAGATCATCCTGCTTACTATTGACCGTGACGAGGCATGTCGGGGTGACACTGCTCGCTGGGGGCAGGAGAACCGGTGCCGGAATTGGAGCCAGTCGTGAGTATTGAGCCAACTGCAAACGGGTTGTCCGACGAGGAACTGATGGCAGAGGGTGCCACCGCCTTGCCTGACAAGGAAGTTGCCTCCGTCCTGGATTTGAACGCCGACCTGAATCTCGGCATCAGCGCCGCTGCGCCCATCGATCTCGGCGTCGCTGCCAACGCCAACGTCGCGGCGCCCATCGGCGCCGGCGCATCGGCGAACGTTCTCTCTTTCGGGTCCGAATCCCAGGCCCTCGCCGACCAGGGGACCCTCATCAATCAGGGCATTACTGGTGATGCGACGGCGCATTCCCTTCAGGACAGTGGCATCGATCAGGGCACGGGCACTGCCGTCGACGCCGGGGCAACCCCTGCCCCGACGGACCCCGCACCGACGGGCTCAGCTCTCGCCGGGTCCGCTGCGACCGTTCCGGCCGGCACGACTGACGGCGGGGTTCTCCCTGGAGGGGTGCTGCCGGATGGAACCGATGCCGATCTTGGAGCCGCGTCCGCCGGTGCCGCAGGGGCCCTCAACGGCAACCTCCTCAATGTCGATGTGAACCTGGATGCCAATGCCGGCATCGCTGCGCCCATCAACGGTGCTGTTGCCGCCAACGCCAATGTCGCTGCGCCCATCGATGCCGCCGTCGGCGCGAACATCGGTTCAATCGACAGCAACGCGTACGCTGTGGCCCAGCAGGATGCCATCATTACCCAGGACATCCACGGCAATGCCACGTCCTCCGCGGATCAGCAATCCACGCTGAAGCAGTAGCACCCAAATGAACATTGGAAGAGGAGGGCCGTCCGGGCAGGACGGCCCTCCGGTCCTCAACGCTGCCGTCGACGCGGAAAAGCGCCGGCCCGCGTCGGCCGCTGCTGCCCTTGGCACCCTGCCGCCACCCGCCCTGGCTGATGGCGTCCAGCTGCTCGGCGAGACGAAAGGTTCCGGCTACAAGCAGGCACCTTCCCTGGTCCGTCGCGCGGATGGACAAACCATCCAGTTGACGCGCCTGCTCTACCTGGTCCTCGAAGCCGTGGACGGCCGACGTGGACTTTCGGAGATAGCGGAGCACACCGGCGGCGCTTTCGGCAGGCAGGTCACTGCGGCAAACGTACAGACGTTGATCGACACCAAACTGCTGCCCTTGGGCCTGCTCCGCCTGGCTGACGGCTCACAGCCGGCAGTTCGTAAGTCCAACCCGCTGCTGGGCATGCGGTTCCGGTACTCTGTCACGGATCCGGAGCGCACGAGGAAACTCACGTCGCCGTTTGCCAGACTTTTCAACCCGCTCATTGTCATGGCAGTGACGGCAGCCTTCCTCGCCACGTGTTGGTGGGTCCTGACGGTGAAGGGGCTCGCCTCTGCGACCCACGAGGCGTTCGCCAACCCCGGTCTGGTCCTGCTGATCCTGCTGGTCACAGTGTTTTCGGCCGGCTTCCATGAATTCGGGCATGCTGCCGCCGCACGCCGCGGCGGAGCAACACCGGGCGCCATGGGCACCGGCCTTTATCTGATGTGGCCAGCGTTTTATACGGACGTGACCGATTCCTACCGCCTGGGCCGTGCCGGACGGCTCCGCACAGACCTTGGCGGGCTGTACTTCAACGCCATCGTGGCTGTGGCGATCATGGGTATCTGGTGGGTTACCGGCTTTGACGCACTGTTGCTGGTGGTGGTCACCCAAATCCTGCAGATGGTCCGGCAGCTGATGCCCATGGTCCGCTTCGACGGCTACCACATCCTTGCTGACGCAACAGGGGTCCCGGATCTCTTCCAGCGCATCAAACCGACTCTTCTTGCTCTGATCCCCTGGCGCAGGACGGATCCCGAGGCCCAGCTCCTGAAACCGTGGGCCCGGGCTGTGGTCACCACGTGGGTGTTCGTCACGGTGCCCATGCTCGTTTTCAGCATGGGCACCATGGTCATTACGCTCCCGCGGGTCCTCGGCACGGCTTGGGACAACGCCTCGAAGCAGCAGGCGTTGCTAGCCCATAGTGTCGCCAACGGGGATGTCTCAGACGCGGCCGTCCGCATACTTGCAATCATCTGTATTGCCGTGCCTATCCTGGGCATCTTCTACATTTTGCTGCGGCTGGCGCGGCAGTTGTTCACCGGCGTTTGGCGACGGACCCGCGGCAAGGCCATGCAGCGGGCCGTTGCCATGGCGGTGCTTGGAGCGGTGGCGGCCGGTCTCGTGGGGGCCTGGTGGCCCGGTGCCGAGAGCTACCGGCCCGTTCAGCCCTACGAGCGCGGCACCCTCAGGGATGCCACCAACGCCATCTTTCCGACTGGTTCCGCTAACGGGTTGACGCAGGGGCAGTCGGGTTCAACCGTGGCGCTATGGCCCGAGAGCCGACCCAGGCCCACCCGGGAACACCCGCAATTGAGCATGGTGCTGGTGCCACGGAAAGCCTCTGCTCCCGTCCCTTCCCCGGCCGCAGGCACCGGCAGCAACGCTGCCGCTGGGTCAGGCAGCACGACGGCTGCCCCTTCCTGGGTGTTCCCCTTCGATGCCCCTGCGGCACCCGATGAAGCCGGGAACCAGTCCCTTGCCGCGAACACCACGGACGGGTCCGTTGTGTACGACGTCGCTTTCGCCTTGGTCTGGGCCGATGACGGTGAAGACGTCCGGAACCGCAACGAGGCCTACGCGTACGCGAGCTGTAAGGACTGCGCGGCCGTCGCCGTGGGATTCCAAGTGGTGCTGATCGTGGGGCAGGCGGACGTGATCGTTCCCGAGAACCTATCCGTCGCAGCCAACTACAACTGCACCCGCTGCCTCACCTATGCCCTGGCCAGTCAACTGGTCCTCACACTGGACGGGCCGCTCAGCCCGGAGAGCACAGCCAAACTCAACGCCCTGTGGCAACAGATCGCGGAGTACGGCCTGCACCTGCAGAACGTTCCATTGTCAGAGATTCAAGGCAAGCTCGCCGAATTCAAGAGTTCGATCATGCAGATCATCCGAACGGATCCCAGCGCCATCCCGCGGGGGTCGGGCACCCCGACATCCCCGACGACGGCGGCCTCCCCGTCAGCATTTCCGACGGGTTCACCGTCGGACTCACCTGATGCGACGGCGCCGGCACCCAACGCAACATCAGCCGCAACGGATCCTCAGACTCCTAACTCACCCTCGGGACCTGACGCGCGCCAGGTACCCGACGCACCTGCGGCACCTGCGGCACCTGCGGCACCGGCGGCTTCGCCGGTACCCGGGGCGGATTCTTCGCCCGCCTCGCCTGCATCCGGGTCCGACCCGACCCCGGCGACTCCGACCAATAGCCCCGACGCTGGCCAGTACTCCGGGGGTGCGTCAGACCCGGCCCGCCCACCGGCCCCTGGTCCGGACAGCGCCTCACCTGCTCCGACCGGCACGGCGGCACCGGCACCGTGACGGGTACTTCGTCGGCTGCTTGAGGGCAGGGCCGGTTCCTTATTTGGTGGGATTGCGCCGGGCCCGGAGGCGGCGCAACCACCCGAACGTCGCCGGGGGAGGAGCAGGAATGGATTCGGGCCTGTCCGGGTGCCGACGGCGCCGCAGTTCCAGCGCAAGGCTTTCCTCGCCGCGGGCCATCGCCCAGTGGTGGTTCGCGGAAAAGGCGGGCTTCATCAACCAGCTCAAGCGCCGCAGGAGGGGTTTGGCTGCCGATACGCGCCAACGGTAGGTGATGACGGTTTCGGGTCCGTCCTGGTCGAAGGTCCACTGCCCCGTGCCATTCAGGTCACCGACGGCGGTGAGCGCGAATCCACGCGTGGTGACCGGTTCAGTAACGGTCAGCGTCCAGCGCAGCGTGTACGGCAGCCAGCCTTTGGTGTGGAGAGTGACGGGTTGCGGAAGCCCCGGCAGCGCGGTGTGTTCGGGGGCTGCTGCAGGTTCGACGGCGAGGTAGACGGAGGGCCACCAGCGCGGAAGGGTGAGGGCGTCCCCGAGCACATCCGCCACCTCGTCCGGCGTGCCAGGCACCCGCCAGACCGTGAAGAAATCATAGTCGGTGCTTCCCATCGAACCTCCTGGTGGTGGATCTCGCGGAGCGGTGATGGATGTCAGGTCAGACGCGGGAAAACGTGACGACCCTGGGGAGGATATCGGTACGGGTTTCACCGCCTTCCAGGGTGTAGCCGGAGGCGACCCAGGTGTCGGTCGAAGGCGTGTGCCTCCGGCAGGAGAGGTAGTCGCCCCATTTCGGTTCGTTGGGGGAGTTGCTTCCGAGCTTGCTGTAGGCCGTGCTCCAGGTTGCGTTGGCTTCCCGAGTGCCCACTACGTGACCGGGGTGCCGGTCCTCCCCGCCGTAGAAGGCGGTGAAACCCACGACGCCGGCATTGTTGGTGCAGGCTGCAGGATATGCCCAGGCCCTGGTGGAACTCCAGATATCGGGCTGTGCCGTGACCTGTTTGGTGGCCTCACCAATTTGCACGACCCTGCAATAGGCGTGCGGTCGGTTGGTGCCACTGCCGGCGGTCCACATCAACGTGATCGAACCGCTTCCCAGACAGGCTCCGGTGATCCGCCGGTCGGCGCGGGCGAGCCAGTTGACCGTGTTGGGGGCAATGGAAGAAATTGCGTCGCTTGAGGTGGCGACGTTGATGTCCCACCAATTGATCCCATTCTGCCCGTCTGCCCACGAGAACAGCCGGACCTGGGTATTCGAATTGTGGCTGGCAAAGTACATCGTGCGGTCGGCGCCTTGGGTCAGCCGGAGGGAGCCGTTGGTTGTGGTGGACCAGTAGTCGAAAATCAGGGTGCCGCGCTGGTCAATGGTTGCCAGTGGGAACCGCATGACGGCGGCCCGCTGCCATTGCCCGTTACCGACGTTGTTGAACACGTTGAAGGTCACCAGGAGGTTGTCAGCGCTCAACGCCGCGTCGGGGTAGTCGAACCACAACTGCGTCCAGGCGCTGTTCAGTGTTGTCGGGGCGATATCCCACCAGTACCACGCGGCCGGGTTGCCGAAGTCGGCGTCGTGGACGGCGGCCAGGCGGAAGACGTTCGCCCCATTCCGGCGGATGTATTGCAGGATCCAGATCCACAGTCGGCGCTGGGCGTCATACAAAACGACTTGATCACAGCAAAAGCCGCCAGCGGCTGAGGGCAGCGTCGTGAAGGGGTCGACGTGCTTCCAGTTGGCACCGCCGTCGGTGGTGGAACTGGCGTACCAGTTTCCGGTGACAAACATATGGTCGCTGGCCACGGCCGCGGTCGGTTCCCCCACCGTGGAGGTGTCATTGTTGGTTGGCCCGTCACCCAGGGAGGTGTTGGACAAGATCGATACGGGTGACATGGCTACTCCTGGGAATCCTCTACAGGATCGGTGGCCGATACATCATCGTGTTGCGGGGCCTCGTCCGCCAGGGCGTCAGGCTCCTCATCCACGGGTCGCTCCGGGCCTGCCGCACGGCGCTCGGTGTGGATGGCGGCTTGGCGCTGGTCCAGATTGGGCCGGTGGTCCTGCGCCCGCGGAGCTTCCTCCTCCAACGCTGGGGTGGCCGGCGCGGGAAGTTCAACGCGAACGGCTTCCTCCGACCCGTGTGGGGCGGGGGAGTCTGGTTCTTCAGTCATCACGACTCTTTCTGCTACAAACTCGTGTTAAGGGTCAATGGGTGGGTTCGGGTGCGCGGCTAGGTTGCCCCGCGTATGGCGGAGCGGCGCCACTCCCGGCTGACCAATGTCACCGAGAGCAGAGTCAGCACGGCCAGGACGATGACGACCGTCCATTCGAGGGCTCCGTTGCCTTCATCCGGGTCGACGCCGAAAATCACTTCGATCCATTCGCGGTTGACCAGCGTGAGGATGAGGAGCGCCGCACTTGCCGCAGCGCCGCCAGCCTCCCACCAGAAGAGTGTTCTTAGTTTCCGTTTCATGCTCCTGCTCCTTCCTTAACTACCCTTTTCGTGGGCCATGGTGGACACAGCGGCGTTACCGGGGCGTTACTGCTGCACCGTCATTGCTGCCTCTCAGGATCCGCGAGGATCAAGCGCGCAGCTCCAGGGGGGGTAACACCGGTGCCAGGAACGTCTTCCGGGCGCAATCGTTGAAAGGGTATGCGTTCTGTCGCCCGCTTCCTTGGCTCCTTGCTCGTTTTTGGATGCCTCGCAGGATTGCTGGCATCCTGCACGACGGCGGCGGTTGCCTCAGGAATTACCGGCCATACCGTCGTCGTGGGCGGATGCGTGGAGACCCTGGAATCGACGCCCTGTGCCGAGGAACCCCTCCCGGCCAGGATCAGCATCCTTGACGCCAAGGGTGGAAAGGTCGGGGAAACAACGAGCAACGACAAGGGGGAGTTCCGCATGGACCTTCCAGCGGGAACGTACGAGATTCACGCTGTGAATCTCGCGGGGGCGCCGTGGCCGACCGCTTTGCCGGCACATGTTGTCGTGACCGCAGGAGCCTTCACCGACGTGGGCCTGACCTTTAACTCCGGCGTCCGGTGAATCGCTTGTGTCCCCGCAGACTGCGTGCTAATTTCCTGCCATCGTGACTGATCGGCAGGAGGTGGAACCAATGAACGCAGTATCCGTACTTGGTGCTCCCCGACAATTCACGTTGGCGCGACGAAGCTAATCTCGCCGGGAGTGCCCACTCCGCAATCCGCGAAAGGCGACTCCCATGAACACCATTCCTTCTTCCTCTGGCCATTTCCAATCAGCAAAGGCCTCCGCCCGGACGGGGCCTGACCAGGATCAGCCCCAAGGCGACGCCGCGAAGCGCCGGTTCCCAGCCGGCGAGCGTGCGCTGGTCCTTGGCGGGGGCGGAGCCACAGGCAATGCGTGGGTGATCGGCGTTATCGCCGGCCTCCTCGAAGCTGGGTTGGATGTGACCGAGGCCGATCTGATCATTGGGACGTCCGCCGGATCGACGGCCGCGGTCCAGGTGACCACTGCTGACCCGGCCAAACTGCTTGCCGACATCCTCACCGCTGCGCCCGGGTCTCCGACCAGCCCGGGCGGATCTGGCCGCGGACCGGTCCCGGTGAGGTCGGCGACCAACCATTTGGAGCGGACGGGCGCAATCATTGCGGCCGCGGCTGATGCGGCAGACCTGCGCCGCCGATTGGGTGCGGCGGCGCTGGCAATGGACGCAACGTCGCACGGTCCTTCACAAAGCCAGTGGCGCGCCACCGTCGCCGCTCGGCTGCCCAGCCAGCACTGGCCGGAACGTGCGGTGCTCATCCCTGCCGTCGATGCCCGCACGGGTGAGCCCGTCGTGTTCGACCGCAACAGCGGAGTCGACGTGGTGGACGCCGTGGCCGCCAGCTGTTCCAGCGGCTTTCCGTACAGTATCGGCGACGGCAGCTACATTGACGGCGGATACCGGTCCAACGCAGAGAACGCTGATCTGGCAGCCGGTTGTGCCCGCGTGCTGGTGCTGTCACCTTTCGGCGGCAGGTCGCGGACGCCGGTGGAATGGGGCATGCATCTCGCCACCCAGGTGGACGCACTCCGCGCACGCGGCAGCAGGGTGGAAACGATCTTCCCGGATAGCAGCGTAGAGCACATGTTCGGCGCCAATGCGATAGACCTGTCGTTGCGTCCGCCCGCTGCTCAAGCCGGGTACGACCAAGGCCGAGTCCTCGCCGGGTTGCTCACCGATTTTTGGCGTTGATTTGAGCGGTTCATGGTGTGAGGATGAACCCACTTCAGCGAAACGAATGAAGAGTTCTCATGACATACGTTGGCCACATACTCCTTGACGTACCAGCGAAAAATCCCTCCCTGGGGTTCGTTCAAATCGCGCAGGCACTTGCCCAGATCGTGCAACTGAGCGAACCTCGGTTTGCAGTCGGTATTTTTGGTGGCTGGGGCTCCGGTAAGAGCACCCTCATGGATGAGATAGAACAGGCGGTACTCGGTGACGAAGCGGCTATCGTGGTGCGATTCAATGCGTGGCGGTACGAACGTGAATCACATCTCATCGTTCCGCTGCTGGACACCATCAGGTCATGCCTCAGCGAGTGGGCGGCGCAGCCTCAGCACACGGAACAGAAAAACCGGGTAAACGACATTACGCGGCGCATAGGACAGGTCGTGAGGGCACTGGTTCGCTCCACGACCATCGAAATCGGTGTTCCCGCCGGACCGAAGCTGTCACTGGATGCGGGCAAAGCCATGGATGAGATGACGGGCAGCTCCGCGGATATCGGATCAACACCACAATCCCTCTACTTCGGAGCATTCCAGCAACTGACGGCAGCATTTGCTGACGTACAAAAGGCCGGAATTTCACGAATTGTCGTATTCGTTGACGACCTGGACCGGTGCCTCCCACAGCAGTCACTCACCATTCTGGAGTCAATGAAGCTGTTCTTTGACATGCCGGGATTCATCTTCATAGTCGGCATGGACGAACGCGTCATCGAATCAGCAGTGGCAACAAAGTTTGCGGCACAACAACCAGAAGGGCGAAACGTTGACCGGGGGTTGGAGCGCGATTA
Organism: Micrococcaceae bacterium; assembly: GCA_025465475.1. GTDB lineage: Bacteria > Actinomycetota > Actinomycetes > Actinomycetales > Micrococcaceae > Arthrobacter_M. The sequence continues at coordinate 614 of JAODMR010000064.1, read as the reverse complement.
CCTGAAAAAAATGTTCCAGGTTCCGTACACGCTGCCACCCATGATGGCAGGGCAGCTTGATGACCTTCTCGCCTGGCTCAGCCTTCACGGTGGACTGGGGGAAGATCAACGTTTGGACCTGCACAACCGGGTGAGGCACTACCTGCGTCATGTCGCCACGGAGGGTCGAATCAACCCGCGGGAAGTCAAGCGATTCATCAATGCCTACACGCTCTATCGGATGGTCCGGCCGGATCTGCAGCCCGATACCATGCTCGCGCTGCAGACCATCGACTTCCGCAGCGATTGGGAGCAAATCTATGAAGAGGTGGTCCTGGCCGAACCGGACGTGTTCGTGGACGCGCTCAAGAGCTACCGGGCGGGCGAAGACTCCGCCTTTGAAGATATCTGGCCGGGGATCGGCGTGCTTCCCCTTGAACTATCGGAGTTCCTCAGGTCAAACGAGGCGCAGAACCTATCGGACGCCTTCGACCTTGGACGGTATCTCTCGTTGATGGAGACCACTCGTAGTACCATGCCATGGATTCCCGAAGCGATGCGGGACGTCGGTCAAATGAGACGGAGAATACGCAGTTTCGAGCCTGGACTGAGGTTCGGATCCGCTCGTGCCCGCG